>NZ_JAVKSH010000030.1:17328-29957 GCF_039583805.1 Mycobacterium sp.
GGTCGTCTCGAGGGTCGTCTCGAGGGCCGCTACGAGGATCACTTCGAAGGACGCGACTACGACGATCCGCGCGGCGCGTCGACCGATTACCCGCCCGGCAGCTACCGCAGCGGGTACCCCGACGAGCCCCGGTTCCGGCAGCGCGAATTCGACCGCACCGACTTGGCCCGGCCGCGGTTCGGCTCGTTCTTACGCGGCTCCACCCGCGGCGCGCTGGCGATGGATCCGCGCCGGATGGCGATGCTGTTCGACGAGGGACATCCGCTGTCGAAGATCACCACGCTGCGGCCCAAGGACTACAGCGAGGCCCGCACCATCGGTGAGCGGTTCCGCGACGGCACCCCGGTGATCATGGACCTGGTGTCGATGGACAACGCCGACGCCAAGCGGCTGGTCGACTTCGCCGCGGGTTTGGCGTTTGCGCTGCGCGGCTCTTTCGACAAAGTCGCGACCAAGGTGTTCTTGCTGTCACCCGCCGATGTCGACGTGTCGCCGGAGGAGCGCCGGCGAATCGCCGAAACCGGTTTCTACGCATACCAGTAGCGCCCGCAACGCCGACGGGCGGTCGCACTCGGTAAGCTGACGGTGCATCCGGCCGCCGGTTCGGGGTGGCCGTGAAATCCACAGCAGTGAGGTCGGGTTCCAGTTGGCGCTGTTCTTCTACATCCTCGGTTACGCGCTGTTCGTCTTCTGGCTGCTGCTGATCGCCCGGGTGGTCGTCGAGTTCATCCGCTCGTTCAGCCGTGACTGGCGGCCGCGCGGTGCCACGGTGGTGATCCTGGAGCTCATCATGTCGGTCACCGATCCGCCGGTGAAGTTCATGCGCCGGCTGATACCGCAGCTCACGATGGGTGCGGTGCGTCTGGACCTGTCCATCATGGTGCTGTTGCTGGTGGCATTCGTCGGCTGGACGATGGCTCTGGGCGCCGCCGCCTGAGCCATCGAACGGCGCGGCCGGCGCCTTTCCCGAGCGGTTTGTCCGCGCCGCATTTGGTGAGTTTTCCGGAAGCCATGCCAAGCCACTCGCAGCTAATTGTGGGCCGCTGAATTTTTAGATTCGCTCTTATTTATTCGACGAATCTGCAACCGCAGGGTCTGGTGTGACAGGATGGGCCGCAGTTGCACCACCGATACCACCCGGCTACCACGTCGTTCACACCGATCTACACTTTGCAGGTCGGTTTGACCGTCCAGACTCGAGGGGGCAAACAATGCCGCTTACACCCGCCGACGTCCACAACGTCGCGTTCAGTAAGCCGCCGATCGGAAAGCGCGGCTACAACGAGGACGAGGTCGACGCTTTCCTCGACCTGGTGGAAACCGAGCTGACCCGACTCATCGAGGAGAACGCCGACCTGCGCCAGCGGGTCAACGAGCTCGACCAGGAGCTGGCAGGGGCCGGCGGCGGCTCGGCCGAACCCACGGCGGCGATCCCGCTCTACGAGCCCGAACCGGCGTCGCAGCCGGCCACCGCCGAAATCAACGAGGAACAGGCCCTCCGGGCGGCCAAGGTGCTCACCCTGGCGCAGGACACCGCCGACCGGCTGACCAGCACGGCCAAAGCCCAATCCAACAAGGTACTGGCCGACGCCCGGGCGAACGCCGAGCAAATACTCACCGACGCGCGGCGGGAAGCCGAGACGACGGTCACCGAAGCCCGCCAGCGCGCCGACGCGATGCTCGCCGACGCCCAATCCCGGTCCGAGACCCAGCTGCGCGAAGCGCAGCAGAAGGCCGACGCGTTGCAGGCCGACGCCGAGCGCAAGCACTCCGAGATCATGGGCACCATCAACCAGCAGCGCACCGTGCTCGAAGGCCGGCTCGAACAGCTGCGCACCTTCGAACGCGAGTACCGCACCCGGCTCAAGACCTACCTGGAGTCGCAGCTCGAAGAGCTCGGCCAGCGGGTATCGGCGGCGCCGGTCGACACCAGCGCCGATGCCGACGGGTTCAACCAGTTCGACCCCGGCAAGAACTAACCGGGCCGCCATCGCCGGCCGCGAAGCCGGCGCCGATGACGTGTTGGCAGTCTTGCTTGCCTGGCTGGAGGGTCACCGATGCTGATTATCGCCCTGGTGTTGGCGGTCATAGGCTTGGCCGCGCTGGTGTTCGCCGTCGTCACCAGCAGCGAGTTGGTGGCCTGGGTGTGCATCGGCGCCAGCGTGCTGGGAGTGCTGCTGCTGATCGTCGATGCGCTGCAGGACCGCCAGCGTCGTGTCGCCGGCGCGGCGACCGGCGAGTCCGCGGCACCGGAGCAGGCCCGGTCGACCCCGGGCGACGACGAGCCGGGCAGCTCGGCAGCCGGCGGGACGGGTCAGGACGTTGACCCCGACAGCCCCCCGGACGCCCCGGCAGAGGACGACGGCGACGCCGACAGCCCCCCGGACGCCCCGGCAGAGGACGACGGCGACGCCGACGCGCCGACCCCGGAGGCCGACCGCGACGGCACCGCCCGCTGAGCCGACGCGGCTCAGCCCGTCGACGTCGGCGCGGCCAGCAACTCGCGGACCTCGTCGTCGCTGACTTGGTGGAAGTCGGCGAATACCTGGCCCACCGCCGCGAAGTCCGGGGGCATCGTCGCGCAGACCACCTCGTCAGCCTCCCGCGCCAGCTGCCGGCACACTGACCGCGGCCCGACCGGAACCGCGACGATCAGCGACGCCGGGCCCGCGGCCCGGACCGCCCGCACCGCGGCGAGCATGCTGGCGCCGGTCGCGATGCCGTCGTCGACCAGGATCACGGTTCTGCCGCGCGGGTCGGCGACCGGCCGCCCGCCGCGGTAGGCCTGTTCCCGGCGGTTGAGCTCCGCGGTCTCGCGCTCGATCACCGCGCGCACCTGCTCGTCGCCGATGCCCAGGCTGGACAGCACGCTGTCGTTGAGGATCACGCGCCCGCCGCTGGCCAACGCGCCCATGGCCAACTCGGACCACCGCGGCACCCCGAGCTTGCGGACAAGAAACACGTCCAGCTGGGCACCCAGCGCGGCGGCGACCTCCCAGGCGACCGGAATGCCACCGCGGGCCAGCCCGAGCACCAGTAGCCCGTCGGTGCCGCGATACGTGCCCAGCGCCTCGGCCAGTACACGACCGGCTTCCCGGCGGTCACGGAAGGTGCGCCGGGAGGTGCGTCGCCCGAAGTCGCCCGATCGCTTCATGCGCGGTGCTTGCCGCTGGTTGACATGGTGACTCACCCAGCCTACGACCGGTCGCCCGTTGTGGTGTCCGGGCACCGTCAACCGCGTCGCCGAGCTTGACGACCTTCGGACAGACGGTACAACCGTCCGGCCGGGCGCGTGCGAAAACGCTTGACGGACAAGCCAGCCCGCTCGGAGACGCTAGCGCGCCGCGTCTCGCTCTGCCGCCTTGACCAGCCGACCGGCAAAAAAAGCGACGGCGCCGCCCAGCGCGGCGCGCAACGCCGGGCCCGTCCCCGGGATCCGCTCGGTGAAGGAGCCGGTCCAGTGGATGTCGGTTCCGCCCGCCGGGTTCGGCGTGAGCACCACCTCGGCGAAGTAGTCGTTGACCGGGCTCGCGCCGACCATTGCGTAGGCGTGGCGCCGATCCTGCTCGTAGGCGACGGTTTCCTCTCGGACCAGCACAGGCCACATCCCCAGCTTGCGGATCGCCCCGATACCACCCGGTGCGGGATCACCCTGGCGCGCCCAGCTGGACTGAACGACGATCGGCTTGGCCCACGTCGACCAGTTGCCACCGTCCGTCACGAGCCGGAACAGTGTCGCCGCCGGCGCGCTGCTGGTGCGGTTGACCTCGAACGAAAACTTGCGGTCCGACATGGCCGTACCCTATCGCCGGGTGTGCGCGCCCACGCCCGTGGCCTCGTTTCCGGCGGTGCCGCGCGGCAGACGAACGACGCGCAGCCGGTGCCTAGACTGCGCGTATGGGTCGCGGTCCCGAGCAGAACACGGCAGGCGTCTCCGGCCTGCTGCGAATCGAGGACTGCCTGGACGCCCGGGGCGAGGTCGCGTTGCCGCCGGGCACCACGCTGATGTCGCTCATCGACCGGAACGTCGCGAATGTCGGTGACGCCGCGGCGTTTCGCTACCTCGACCACAGCCGGGTCACCGACGGGCAGGCCGTCGAGGTGACCTGGACCCAGTTCGACACGCGATTGCAGGCGATCGGTGCGCGCGTGCAACAGGTCGCCGAGCGCGGTGAACGGGTCGCGGTCCTCGCGCCGCAGGGCATCGACTACGTGGCCGGTTTCTACGCGACGATCAAAGCGGGGACCATCGCGGTGCCGTTGTTCGCGCCCGAGCTGCCGGGACACGCCGAACGTCTCGATACGGCGCTTCGGGATTGCGAACCGACTGTCGTCCTCACGACGGCAGCGGCCAGGGACGCGGTGGAGAAGTTCCTGGCCAACCTTTCAGCCGGGACACGGCCGCGGGTGCTCGTCATCGACGAGATCCCCGACTCGGCGGGCGAGGATTTCGCGCCGACGGAGCTCGGCATGGACGACGTGTCCCACCTGCAGTACACCTCGGGTGCGACGCGCCCCCCGGTCGGCGTGCAGATCACCCACCGGGCGGTCGGCATCAACCTGGTGCAGATGATCCTGTCGATCGACCTGCTGGACCGCAACACCCACGGCGTCAGCTGGTTGCCGCTCTACCACGACATGGGCCTGTCGATGATCGGGTTCCCCGCGGTGTACGGCGGGCATTCCACCCTGATGTCGCCCGCGGCGTTCGTTCGTCGGCCGCTGCGGTGGATCCGGGCCCTGTCCGACGGGTCGCGGCAGGGCCGCGTGGTCACCGCCGCGCCGAACTTCGCCTACGAATGGACCGCGCAGCGCGGCCGGCCCGCACCCGGCGACGACGTCGACCTCGGCAACGTGGTGATGATCATCGGTTCCGAACCGGTGAGCATCGACGCGATCAGAACGTTCACCGAGGCGTTCGCCCCCTACGGGCTGCCGCGCACCGCGTTCAAACCGTCCTACGGCATCGCCGAAGCGACCCTGTTCGTCGCGAACATCGCCCCCGCCGAGGAGCCGTCGGTGGTGTACCTCGACCGCGAACAGTTGGGCGCCGGTCGCGCGGTGCGCGTCGGGGCCGATGCGCCCACCGCGGTGGCACACGTGTCGTGCGGCAAGGTGGCGCGCAGCGAATGGGCGATCATCGTCGATCCCGGCACCGAGACCGAGCTGCCCGACGGCCGGGTCGGCGAGATCTGGTTGCAGGGCGACAACGTCGGTCGGGGCTATTGGGGGCTGCCGGACGAGACGCGGCTGGCGTTCGGCGCCACGCTGCAGGCTCGGCTCGAGCGGGGCAGCCACGCGGACGGCTCGGCTGGCGGCCGCCCCTGGCTGCGGACCGGGGATCTGGGCCTCTACCTCGACGGCGCGCTCTACGTGACGGGCCGCATGGCGGACCTGGTGAGCGTCGACGGCCGCAACCACTACCCGCAAGACGTCGAGGCCACGGTGGCGGACGCCTCGCCGATGGTGCGCCGCGGCTATGTCACCGCGTTCGCCGTGCCGGCGGTCGGACCGCCGGGCTCGGACGGCTCCGATCATCAGCGCCTGGTGATCGTCGCTGAACGCGCGGCGGGCACCAGCCGCGACGATCCGCGGCCGGCGACCGAGGCGATCCGCGCCGCGGTGCTCCAGCGGCACGGCGTGACCGTGTCCGACGTGCGTTTCCTGCCGGCCGGCGGCATCCCGCGCACCACCAGCGGCAAACTGGCCCGCCGGGCCTGCCGCGCCCAGTACCTGGGCGGGACCCCGGGCGAGCGTTAGGGGCGTGGGCCGGTAACGCGTCGCCGGGGTGTCCGAGGGGGGACTTGGCCACCTACGACACGAGTTGAGGGTTTCCAGCTGAGCCGTTGATCCTGACGAGTCAGGTTCAGCGATCAGTGGCCGAGCGCTCCGCTGAGTAGCTCGGCGGCGAGGTGGATGTCATCGAGACGTACGTCGGCGCCTTCGGGGATTGCGTTGATCAGTGATAGCGATCGGTCGGCGCGTGCGTTGAGGCAGAACTCCACGTGTTACGCGATGTCCTGAGCGAGCTGGGACTCAGCCAGTGAAAGCTGCTCTCGCACTGTGGGTCCCGATTGTTGATCCAAAGTGAGGCGGACGATGTCAAGCAAGTCCGTGCCTTCCTTGGCTTTGCCGCGATCGAAGGTCGCAAGGCACCGCAGTAGCCTCGGACGTCTTCGGGTTACCCCCGAACTGGCCGCGCGGATAGATGAACTGTGGCTGAAGCAACGTGTACCGGCGGGGTTTTCTGGGCGGCGGACAACCCCAGCGTGCGCGTGGCCGGTGAACTCATCATCGAGGTCGGGAAGGGCGCGCTGGCGAACCTGACCAACAACCTGCGCCCAGAGCCGCGGGTCACACTTTTCAACGATCCTGACGGCAGAATCAGCGGCTTCGCCGTGGCCCGGTAGTCACGATCACATCGCATCAGTAAATCCGAAATATTATCTCCAATGCAGTTCAGCACGGATTTTCTATCTGTTTAGCTAACTTTTTGTGTCCGAGGGGGGACTTGAACCCCCACGCCCATTAGTAGGGCACTAGCACCTCAAGCTAGCGCGTCTGCCATTCCGCCACTCGGACCGTGCCAACCAATTGGCAGCTTAGGCTAACGGACTGGTCTGCGAGCACCCAAACTCCCGCCGGCGCCGCACGGGGGAGCACCTGGCAGGAAACCCGGGGAACCCGGGGGGAAGTGGTAGGAAATGGTAGGAAAGGTGACTGTGACGGTGCCGAGCGACGATCCCGCGGACGACGTGGTCGCGGTCGTCAGCAGGCTGATCCGGTTCGACACCACCAACACCGGCGAACCCGAGACCACCAAAGGCGAGGCCGAGTGCGCCCGCTGGGTCGCCGAGCAGCTCGAGGACGTGGGCTACCGCGTCGAATACCTGGAATCTGGCGCGCCCGGGCGCGCCAACGTGTTCGCCAGGCTGGCCGGCTCTGGAGCTCACGACAGCTCGCGCGGCGCCCTGCTGATCCACGGTCACCTCGACGTGGTGCCGGCCGAGGCGGCCGACTGGAGCGTGCACCCGTTCTCCGGCGCGGTCGAGGACGGCTATGTCTGGGGCCGCGGCGCGGTCGACATGAAGGACATGGTCGGCATGATGATCGTGGTCGCCCGCCAGTTCCGGCGGGCGGGCGTGGTGCCGCCGCGCGACCTGGTGTTCGCCTTCGTCGCCGACGAGGAGAGCGGCGGGCAGTACGGGGCGCACTGGCTGGTCGACAACCGGCCGGAGCTGTTCGACGGCGTCACCGAGGCGGTCGGTGAGGTCGGCGGGTTCTCGCTGACGGTGCCGTGTCGCGACGGCGGTGAGCGGCGGCTGTACCTGATCGAGACCGCCGAAAAGGGCCTGCAGTGGATGCGGTTGACGGCGCGCGGCCGGGCCGGCCACGGCTCGATGGTGCACGACCACAACGCCGTCACCACGTTGGCGGAGGCGGTCGCGCGGCTGGGCCGCCACCAGTTCCCGCTGGTGGTGACCGACACCGTGGCGCAGTTCCTGGCGGCGGTCGGCGACGAAACCGGGCACCGGTTCGACGGCGACGACCTGGAGGGGGCCGTCGAGAAGCTCGGGCCGATCGCCCGGATCCTGAAGGCCACGCTGCGCGACACCGCCACCCCGACGATGCTCAAAGCCGGCTACAAGTCCAACGTCGTTCCCGCCGTCGCGCAGGCCGTGGTGGACTGCCGCGTGCTGCCCGGCCGGCAGGCGGCGTTCGAGGCGGAGGTCGACGGACTGATCGGCCCCGACGTGACCCGGGAGTGGATCGCCGACCTGCCGCCTTATGAGACGAGCTTCGACGGCGACCTGGTCGACGTCATGAACGCCGCGCTGCTGGCCGTCGACCCCGGCGCACGCACGGTGCCGTACATGCTCTCCGGCGGCACGGATGCAAAAGCGTTCGCGCGCTTAGGTATTCGCTGTTTCGGCTTCACCCCGCTGCGGCTTCCGCCGGAGCTGGACTTCGCCGCCTTGTTCCACGGCGTGGACGAGCGGGTTCCGGTCGACGCGCTGCGCTTCGGCACCGACGTGTTGACGCACTTCTTGACGCACTGCTAGCCCGACGAAAGGGGAACCGATCATGCTCACCTTGCCCGACCCGTACACCAGGCTGCCCAAGCTGCCGTCGTTTCGGCTGGAGTCGAGCTCGATCACCGACGGGCAGCCGCTGGGCACCGCCCAGATCAGCGGGATCATGGGCGCCGGCGGCCGGGACGTCAGCCCGGACCTGCGCTGGTCGGGATTCCCCGGCGACGCCCGCAGCTTCTGCGTCACCGTCTACGACCCCGATGCGCCGACGTTGTCGGGGTTCTGGCACTGGGCGGTGGCCAACCTGCCCGCGACGGTCACCGAGTTGCCCGAGGGCGTCGGCGACGGCCGTGAGCTGCCCGGGGGTGCGCTGACCCTGGTCAACGACGCCGGCATGCGCCGCTACGTCGGCGCCGCACCGCCGCCGGGCCACGGCCTGCACCGCTACTACGTCACCGTGCACGCGGTGGCGGTGGACAGGCTCGACCTCGCCGAGAACGCCAGCCCGGCGTTCCTGGGCTTCCAGCTGTTCCAGCACGCGATCGCGCGAGCCGTCATCTACGGCACCTACGAGCAGCGCTGAGGCGGGGCCGCCGACCCGACGGCCTCGCTCAGTGACGTGAACCCGCCGTCGTGCAGCCGGGCGGCTATCCCGTCGTGGATGTGCTTGGCCCACAGGCCGCCGCCGTAGACGAAACCGGTGTAGCCCTGCAGCAGCGACGCCCCCGAGGTGATGCGGTCCCATGCGTCGTCGACGGTCTCGATGCCGCCGACGCCGACGAGCACCGCCCGGTCGCCGACCCGCCGGTAGAGCCGGCGCAGCACCTCCGCGGCCCGGCGCGCCACCGGCGGCCCGGAGATGCCGCCGGCGGGAAGGTGGTCGGCGCCGGGGGTGCGCAGGCCCTCGCGCGACACCGTGGTGTTGGTGGCGACGATGCCGGCCAGGCCCACCTCGACCGCGAGGTCGGCGATGCCGTCGATGTCGGAGTCGGCCAGGTCGGGGGAGATCTTGACCAGCACCGGTGTCGACGTCTCAGCGAGCACGGCCGACAGGATGGGCCGCAGCGACTCGACCGCCTGCAAGTCGCGCAGTCCGGGCGTGTTCGGCGAGCTGACGTTGACCACCAGGTACGACGCCACCGGGCCGAGCAGCCGGGCGCAGGTCCGGTAGTCGTCGGCGGCGCGATCCGGCGGAGTGGCCCTGGTCTTGCCGATGTTGACCCCGATCGGCACGTCGGGGCGGTGACGGGCGAGCCGGGCCGCCAGCATGCCGGCGCCGTCGTTGTTGAACCCCATCCGGTTGAGCAGGCCGCGGTCCGCGGGCAACCGGAACAGCCGCGGGGGCGGGTTGCCGGGTTGCGGCTCGGCGGTGACGGTCCCGACCTCGGCGTAGCCGAAGCCCAGCGCACCCCAGGTCCGCAGGCCGGCACCGTCCTTGTCGAAGCCGGCGGCCAGTCCGAGCGGCCCCGCGAAACGCACCCCGAACACCGTGCCGGCCAGCACCGGGTCGGTGGGCGCCAGCAGCCGCCGCAACGACCGTCGCGCCGGCGCCGCGGCGGTGACGCCGCGCAGCGCGGCGAACCCCAGCCCGTGACTGCGCTCCGGCGGCGCCAGGAACAGCAGCCGGCGCAGGGCGCCGTAGCCGAGAGCGCCCCTCACAGTTGCGGCTGGTCGGGCCCGCTGGCATCGGGGAGCCGAGATTTCGTGCGGCGCAACAACACTCGCCTGCTGCCGTCGTTGTAGAGCCGTACCCGGGTCAGTTCCCAGCCGCGGTACTCGGCTTCGATGGACAACCGGATGGACGCGCTGACCCGGGTCACCTCCGGCGGGAGCCGCAACGGCGCCCACTCGTAGTCGTCGGACATCTCCGCGGTCCAGCCCGCCGGCCAGCGGCCGGACCGCGCCGCGGTCAACGCCCGCCCGCCGCGTGGTCGATGACCTGCAGGCCGTCGCCGGAGCCCGACACCACGTAGAGCGTGCCTGACGCATCGTCGAAGGCCAGCGAGTCGGGTTGCCGCACGGTCGGGTAACGCACCCTTTCAACGGGTATGCCGGTGGACAGATCGTAACCGATCACCATGTTCGCGGCGGTCTGCGAGACCCACGTCAGCCGGCGCGACCCGGCCAGCCCGTAGGGATCCTGGCGCACCGGGTAGGCCTGCCGCAGGATCAGCGGATCGACGCCGAACACCAACAGCTGCCCGCCCCGGGTGTCGGCGACCAGCACCCGGCCAGCCGGATCGGCGGCCATGGTGGTGGCGCCGCGGCCGGCGCGTAACGCCTGCCCGACGCGGCCGTCGGCGCCGATCGTGGTGACCGACGTCTGCCCCCGATCCAACACGACCACGGTATTCCCTTGCGCGGCAAGGCTGTCCACCCGCGTGACGACTTTTGTCCGCGTAGTCGTCGACGGCCCGGAGCCGAGCAGGTACACCACGCCGTCGGCGTTGCCCAGCGCGACCGTGCCGTCGACCCGCCGGGCGATCGCGGTGAAAGTCGTGTCGCCCGCGTCGGCCACCCCCACCCGGGTGACGTGGCCGGCGGACAGGTCGACCACCAGGTAGCCGCCCCGGATGGACAGGTAGGCGTTGCCGGCGCCGTCGCCGGTCACCGCGGTTGCCGGGCCGGGCAGATCGACGATGATCGGCGAGGTCGCGCCGGCGCCCAGCACGACCAGGCGGGCGGGCGCCGCGGGGTGCGCACCGGGAGTCAGCACCGCCAGCCGGCGGGTGCGCTCGTCGAACATCGCCGCCTGCGGGTGCCCGGCCAGCGGCCGCACCGACCCCGCCGGACGCTGCGACACCGGCGGCGACACCGCCGGCGTCGCGGGCTGGATCGTCGGCGGGGCGAATTGCACTGCCGACGGCGAGCACCCGGTCACCAGCATCAGCGCGCACAGCCAGCCGGCGGCGCGTCGGTGCACGGCGTGGTCAGGGCGTCGCGCCACCGGGCGGCTCTCACATACGTCAGGGACGGGGGGTTTGCAGCCCGATTCTATAAGGCACGCCCGGCGCATCCCGGTGACCCGCGGCGTGCCTGGCCGGCCCCGGCGCACGGTACGGTCGTCGTCGTGACGGCGGCCGCGGCGATGTCCTGGTGGCAGGTCGTTGTGTTGGCCGTCGTGCAGGGCCTGACCGAGTTCCTGCCGGTGTCCTCGTCGGGACACCTGGCGGTGTTGTCGCGGGTGTTCTTCGACGCCGACGCCGGCGCGTCGTTCACGGCGGTCGCCCAGTTGGGCACCGAGCTGGCCGTGCTGATCTACTTCGCCCCCGACATCGCGCGCATCGTCAGGGCCTGGTTGAACGGCCTCGTCGTGACCGCCCACCGGAACGCCGACTACCGGCTGGGCTGGTACGTCGTCGTCGGCTCCATCCCGATCGGGGTGCTGGGGCTGGTGTTCGCCGACGACATCCGCACCGGGGTGCGCAACCTGTGGGTGGTGGCGACGGCGTTGGTGGTGTTCTCGGCTGTGATCGCGCTCGCGGAGTACGTCGGCCGCCGGCAGCGCCGCCTCGACCAGCTGACCTGGCGCGACGCCGTCGTCGTCGGTGTCGCCCAGACCCTGGCGCTGGTCCCGGGGGTGTCCCGGTCCGGGGCCACGATCAGCGCCGGGCTGTTTCTCGGGCTCGAACGCGAGGTGGCCGCCCGGTTCGGGTTCCTGCTGGCCATTCCGGCGGTGTTCGCGTCCGGGTTGTTCTCCCTGCCCGACGCCTTCCATCCGGTGCGGGAGGGAATGAGCGCGACGGGACCGCAGCTGGTGGCGGCCACCGCGATCGCGTTCGCCGTGGGCCTGGCGACGGTGTCGTGGTTGTTGCGCTTCCTGGTGCGGCACAGCATGTACTGGTTCGCCGGCTACCGGATGCTCGCCGGGACCGCCGTGCTGTCGCTGCTGGCGGCCGGGGTGGTGACGGCGAGGTGAGCACGACATGACCGTCATCCTGGTGCGGCACGGCCGCTCCACCTCCAACACCGCGCACGTGCTGGCCGGCCGCTCCGAGGGGGTGGACCTCGACGACAAGGGGCGCCGGCAGGCCGCCGAGCTGGTCGACCGGCTCGGGGAGCTGCCCGTCCGGGCGATCGTGCACTCGCCGCTGCTGCGGTGCCGGCGCACCGTCGAACCGCTGGCCGAGGCGTTGGGCCTGCCAACCGAGATCGACGAGCGGCTCGCCGAAGTCGACTACGGGCAGTGGACGGGCCGCGCGATGGCCGACCTGGCCGGCGAGCCGCTGTGGGCGGTGGTCCAGGCGCATCCCAGCGCGGCGGTGTTCCCCGGCGGCGAGGGTCTGGCGCAGGTGCAGGCGCGGGCGGTGACCGCGGTGCGCGAGCACGACCGGCGGCTGGCCGAGGAGCACGGCGGTGACGCGCTGTGGGTGGCCTGCACCCACGGCGACGTCATCAAGTCCGTCGTCGCCGACGCGCTGGGCCTGCACCTGGACGGGTTCCAGCGGGTCGTCGCCGACCCGGCGTCGATCAGCGTGATCCGCTACACCCAACTGCGCCCGTTCGTGCTGCACAGCAACCACACCGGCGCCCGGCTGACGTCCGCGCTGACCGCCCCGCCGGCCCCGGACGCCGCGGCGCCGCCGGGTGACGCGG
>NZ_JAVKSH010000030.1:30057-33333 GCF_039583805.1 Mycobacterium sp.
CCACACCGGCGCCCGGCTGACGTCCGCGCTGACCGCCCCGCCGGCCCCGGACGCCGCGGCGCCGCCGGGTGACGCGGACGCCGCGGCGCCGCCGGGTGACGCGGGCGCTGCGGCGCCGCCGGGTGACGCGGTCGTCGGCGGCTCCACCGATTGAGCCCGGCCGGCCCGGGCCGTCACGACACGACGCGTTACGGCGCGCCGGGGTGTGCCGGTATTTTGGAGATACCATGCCTCGCGCAATCCATGTGTTCCGCACGCCGGACCGGTTCGTCGCCGGGACCGTCGGCCAGCCCGGAAACCGCACGTTCTACCTGCAGGCGGTGCACGACGCCCGGGTGGTGTCGGTGGAGCTGGAGAAGCAGCAGGTCGCGGTGCTCGCCGAGCGGATCGGTGCGCTGCTGTTGGAGGTGCACCGCCGGTTCGGCACGCCGGTGCCGCCGGAGCTCACCGAGGTCGATGACCTCAGCCCGCTGATCACCCCGGTCGACGCCGAGTTCCGGGTGGGAACCATGGGCCTGGGCTGGGACTCCGAGGCGCAGACCGTGGTGGTGGAGCTGCTCGCGGTGACCGACACCGAGTTCGACGCCTCGGTGGTGCTCGACGACGCCGAGGAGGGGCCCGACGCCGTGCGGGTGTTCCTGACGCCCGAGTCGGCGCGACAGTTCGCGAGCCGCTCCTACCGCGTCATCTCCGCCGGCCGCCCGCCGTGTCCGTTCTGCGACGAACCGCTGGACCCCGAGGGACATATCTGCGCACGCACCAACGGCTACCGGCGCAGCGCGTCGCCCGGGCCCGACGATGACGCCGGGGGCTGACGCCCGCGAGGTGCTGGAGCGCGGCGAGCTGACCATTCTCGGACGCATCCGCTCGGCCAGCAACGCGACTTTCCTGTGTGAGTCGACCCTGGGTGAGTCGACCCTGGGCGAGTCGACCCTGGGCGAGTCGGCCCTGGGTGAGTCGACCCTGGACCACGCCAGCGTCCACTGCGTCTACAAGCCCATCGCAGGCGAGCAGCCGCTGTGGGACTTTCCCGACGGCACGCTGGCCGGCCGTGAGCTCGGCGCCTACCTGGTGTCTGCACAGCTGGGCTGGAACATCGTGCCGTACACCATTATTCGTCACGGGCCGGCCGGGCGCGGCATGCTGCAGCTGTGGGTGGATCAACCCGGTGACACACCGGACTGCGACCCCCACCCGGGCCCCGACCTGGTCGACCTGTTTCCGGCCGGCGCGCGGCCGCGCGGCTATCTGCCGGTGCTGCGGGCCTACGACTACGCCGGCGACGAGGTCGTGTTGATGCACGCCGACGACGTCAGGCTCAAGCGGATGGCCGTCTTCGACATCCTGGTCAACAACGCCGACCGCAAAGGCGGCCACATCCTGCGCGACGGCGACGGGCACGTCTACGGCGTCGACCACGGCGTGTGCCTGCACGCCGAGGACAAGCTGCGCACCGTGTTGTGGGGCTGGGCCGGCGAACCCGTCGACGACAAGATCCTGGGCGCGGTGACCCGCCTGGTCGACGCGCTCGCCGGTCCGCTCGGCGACGCGCTGAGCACGCATCTCACCGCCGCCGAGATCGCTGCGCTGCGGCTGCGCGGCTGCGCGTTGCTGGACAATCCGGTCATGCCCCACCCGAACCGGCACCGTCCGATCCCGTGGCCGGCGTTCTGATACGGGTTGCTCGGCGGTGCGGCGAACCTGGGTAGGCTGCGGCAGTGCCCCGTTCGTTCGCCTTGTCGGTCGACTCCACGGTCGGTGTCGACCAGATCCTGTGGGCGTTCGGACACCGGGAGTACTGGCGGGCGCGGCTGGGCACGTTCGGCGAGGGGACGGCGACCCTGGACGCGCACGACGTCGATTCGGACGGCACGGTGACCCTGGACCTGACGCTCGGGTTTGTGCGCGACCGGCTGCCCAAGGTGGTCGCGGGCGTGCACCGCGGCGAACTGGCGATGGTGCAACATGAGCGGTGGACCCGCATCGGCGACGGGCGCGGCCGCGGCGAGATCACTGTGACCGTGCCCGGGGCGCCGGTGCACGCGTTCGGCGAGGTGTTGCTGCTGCCGACGGACCACGGCGCGCGCGGCGAGTTCACCACCACCGTGCAGGTCAAAATTCCGCTGATCGGCGGCCAGCTGGAGAATCTCATCGGCAACCAACTCGGTGACGAAATCCGCGAGGTGCAGCGCTTCACCGGTGCGTGGGTCACCGAAAACAGCTGAAGCACAATATATTTCGATTCCCAGATTGAGTACGGCCCAGCCACACCGAGCCGATCCGGCGGTCTTTATCGATCGCCGAACCCGCGTTCGGCAATACTGTTTCAGGTGACCCCCGACCCGACCGACGCGCAACTGGCCGCCGAGTTGGCGCGGGACGCCGGGCAGCTGCTGCTTGAGGTGCGCGACCGGGTCGGGTTCGACCGCCCCTGGCTGCTCGGCGATGCGGGCGACACCCAGGCCAACGCACTGCTGCTGCGACGCCTGCACGCCGAGCGCCCCGGCGACGCGGTGCTCAGCGAGGAAGCCCACGACGACCGGGCCCGGTTGCGCGCCGACCGGGTGTGGATCGTCGACCCGCTCGACGGCACCCGCGAATTCTCCACGCCAGGCCGCGACGACTGGGCCGTGCACGTGGCGCTGTGGCAGCGCCGCGCCGGCACGAACGGCGACATCACCGACGCCGCCGTCGCGCTGCCCGCGATGGGCGAGCTGTACCGCAGCGACACCGTCGGCAACGAGCACCCGACACCGCCGTCCCGGCCGGGGCCGATCCGCGTCACCGCCAGCCGCAACCGGCCGCCCGCCGTGCTGTACCGGCTGGTCGAACGGCTCGACATCGACATGGTGTGGATCGGTTCGGCCGGGGCCAAGGCGATGTCGGTGGTCCGCGGCGACACCGACGGCTACGTGCATGCCGGTGGGCAGTGGGAATGGGATTCGGCCGCACCGGCGGGCGTGCTGCTGGCGGCCGGCATGCATGTCTCCCGCCTGGACGGCTCCGAACTGCGCTACAACCGGCCCGACCCGTACCTGCCCGACTTCCTGATGTGCCGCGCGGACCTGGCCGATCTGCTGCTCGGCGCCATCCGGGCGGCCGGCTGACGGCACGCCTTAGTGCGCTCGCTCGTCAGTTCGTCGGGGTGCCGTGCACCGGGGGTCAGGTCACCGAACGTGAAGCCGTTGCGAGAAATTCGTCCGATTCTCGCAACGGCTTCACGTTCGGTGCGGCCGGGCTGCACAGGGTCGACCCACACGCCTCGTTAGTCCCATC
>NZ_JAVKSH010000031.1:0-2003 GCF_039583805.1 Mycobacterium sp.
GGTTAGAGCCGCGGACTCATAATCCGTTGGTCGCGGGTTCGAGCCCCGCCCGCCCCACGTCAGAGGCTATTTTCGCGACCGCTGGTGCTCTCCAGTCCCACCTAGCGAGCCGTAACTCAGGCTTCATCGAGGTAACTCGACGAAAACTCACAACCTTCCTCTTCCCTTCACGTGCAGTTCAGCTTCTTGTTGGTGTCGGGTCAATTGGCGAACACAGGCTTGCCCCGCACCGCGCCGCTCGGTCGGGCGCTGCGGTCTGCTGAAGAAAGGGGAGGCGAATGCCGGGTTTCGAGGTTTTGCCACCGGAGATCACCTCGTCCAGGATGTATTCGGGTCCGGGGGCGGGGCCGATGACGGCAGCCGCGTCGGCCTGGGATGCGCTTGCGGCGGAGCTGAACACGTTCGCGCAGGGCTACTCGTCGGTCATTGGGGCCCTGGAGGGCCAGGCGTGGACGGGTCCCGCCGCGACGGCGATGGCAGCGGCAGCTGCACCGTATGCGCAGTGGGCCGCGTCAACAGCGGTCCAAGCCGAGCAGGCGGCCAGCCAAGCTCGCGGGTCGTTAGCCGCCTTCGAGACCGCATTCGCGGCAGTTGTGCCGCCGGCGGTGGTCGCGGCTAACCGGACCCTGCTGGCCCACCTGATCGCGACCAACCTCTTGGGTCAGAACACGACACAGATCGCGGCGACCGAGACCCAGTACGAGCAGATGTGGGCCCAGGACGTGCAGGCGATGTATGGATATGCCACGGCGTCGTCGTCGGCGACGAAGCTGTCGCCGTTCACCCCGCCGCCGCAGACCACCAACGCCGCCGGAGCCGCCGCTGCCCCCGCTGCGGCCGCGTCGGCGACCGCCTCCGCGGGTGCTACCCATGTACAGACCCTGTCACAGCTGCTTTCAACTGTGCCACAACAGCTCTCGGCAGCAGCAGCACCGGCGGCGGCAAGTTCGAGCACGTCCACGCTGTTCGGCATACAGGTGCCGACGTCGCTCCTCACGAGCCTGGGCAACTTCAACACCATTGACGGGCCGGTATCTTTCGGCGCGGCGCTGACTCGTACCGCCGCCAACTCCGCCTCCGCCGGCATGATCGCGTTCAGGCTTTTCGCCGACGCCGCAATCTATTCACCGCTGATGGGGTTGGCCAGCGCGACGTCGCCGGTCACGTTGGGAGCGCTGCCGTCGGCAGCGCTGGCCGCGTCGACGGCGGGAAGCGTTCACAATGCGGTGCTTGCCAGTGCCGGCATGGCTGCTCCGGTGGGGCCGTTGTCGGTTCCTCCCGCGTGGGCCAGTGCGACTCCGGTGGCTGCGGCGAGCGAACAATCGCAGTGGCTGTCGGAGGCGGAGGCGTTGTGGGCGTCCGATCCGGCGGAGAACATGGCCAGTGCGCAGCCGGCGGCGGGTGTGGGACCGATGGCAGGCATGGCGGGCGCGGCCGCGGCCGGCATGCTGGCACGTCCCGTCGTCAACAACATCTTGCGGGTCGCGCCCCGCCGCTTCAAGATGCCCCGCCCTAACTCCGGTGGATAGCTATCACCCCTCTGCCGCACCCCGCGGGAAGCGGCACGGCCGATCTTGTCCAAGACGAGGAGTTTGAATAACCGTGATACAGGATTTTGCGGCGCTGCCGCCCGAGGTCAATTCGGCTCGAATGTATGCCGGTCCGGGTTCGGGGCCGATGATGGCGGCCGCCACAGCGTGGGATGCGCTCGCCGGCCAGCTGGACGTGTTCGCCACCGGCTACTCCTCGGAGCTGACGAATCTGCAAGGCCGGCACTGGGCGGGGCCCGCCGCGCATGCCATGGCCGCCGCAGCTGCACCGTATATCGCGTGGGCGAACACGACGGCCGCGCAAGCCGAGCAGGCGGCCGGCCAGGCTCGCGCGGCGGCGGCCGCCTATGAGGCGGCGTTCGCCGCGACGGTGCCCCCCTCCGTGGTCGAAGCCAACCGGGCGTTGCTGACGGCGCTGGTGGCGACCAATTTCTTCGGGCAGAACACGCCGGC
>NZ_JAVKSH010000031.1:2103-32239 GCF_039583805.1 Mycobacterium sp.
CCCTCCGTGGTCGAAGCCAACCGGGCGTTGCTGACGGCGCTGGTGGCGACCAATTTCTTCGGGCAGAACACGCCGGCCATCGCGGCCACCGAGGCCCTGTACGCGGAGATGTGGGCGCAAGACGCGACCGCCATGTACGGCTATGCCGGGTCCGCGTTGCCCGCCGCAGCCGCATTGACACCGTTCAACACGCCGCCGCAGACCACCAACCCCAGCGGGCAATCCGCGCAGCACGCCGCGGCAGCTCAGACGGTCGGCACCACAACCGCCGGGAAGACGCAAACGCTGGCGCAGGCGATGTCGACTGTGCCCAGCCACGCGCAGAGTGTTTCGACGGGATCAAGCTCGGCGCACGCCACGACATCGTCGGGATCAAGCTCAGCGCACGCCACGACCTCGTCGGGATCAAGCTCGGCGCATTCCGCAGGGTCGTCGGGAACCTCTGCGTCGGGGACGTCGGCGTCAACGTCGGGGGCGTCAACGTCGGGGGCGTCAACGTCAACGTCGGGGGCGTCAACGACGTCGACATCGTCGCAGTACTACTACATCAAGAATTTCCAGGACTTCCGGCACGTGTACGACCCCTACAACGAGGCGATTAACAAGAATTTCTACAATTACGGCGTCACATTCGGGGACCAAGCAGATTTCAACGCCACGAATCCCAAAGTCATCCAACATCTGCAGCTGCCGAGATTGCCACCGCTCCTCTACAGCCCCGAAACGGCGAATCTGGCAGGAGGAAGCGGCACGGTGCTGGCCAGTACGGGCAAAGCGGCGTCGGTGGGGACATTGTCGGTTCCCCCCAGCTGGTCGCCGGCGTCACCGGCCGCCGGCCAGACCCTCGTCGCGGCAACCGATGTCACCCAGACGCCGCCACCGGAAACCACTCACCGTGGTGTCCTGGTCAATTCGGCCAAGCCCGCGATGGACCAGCTGCCGCCGTCCCTGGGACCGATGGGGGGGCCGGGACCGCAGCACACCGGCAACGCCGTATTCCGCATGCGGGATCGCCGCTTCCGGATGCCCCGGCCGGCAGTCGGCGGATAGGACCAGTTGAGACCGCACGGCTGCCGGTGCGGTCGATGAAAGGGGATGCGGATGCTGGACTTCGGGATGTTGCCGCCGGAGATCACCTCGACCAAAATGTATTCCGGTCCGGGCTCGGAGCCATTGATAGTTGCCGCAGGCGCCTGGGACCTGCTCGCCGCGCAGTTGGATTCGTTCGCGCGCGGCTACGCTTCGGAAATCGCGACCTTGGAGGGTGAGGCGTGGACGGGTCCCGCCGCGACGACGATGGCAGCGGCGGCCGCACGGTATGCGCAGTGGGCGACGACAACGGGAGTGCAAGCCGAACAGGCGGCCAGCCAAGCCCGGGTGGCCGCAGCCGCCTTCGAGACCGCATATGCGGCAGTGGTGCCGCCGGCGATGGTGGCGGCGAACCGCACCCGGCTGTTGCATCTCATCGCGACCAACATTCTGGGTCAGAACGCAAACCAGATCGCGGCCACCGAGGCCGACTACGCCGAGATGTGGGCTCAAGACACCCACGCGATGTACAGCTATGCCGCATCGGCGGCGTCGGCGACGCAGCTGTCGCCGTTCACCGAGCCGCCGCAGACCACCAACCCCGCCGGAGCGTCGGCTGCGGCCAGCTCGGTCGCCGGGTCGGCTGCTTCGCAACTACAGACCCTGTCGAAGGTGCTTTCGGCTGTGCCACAACAGCTCTCGTCGGCGGCTGCCGCGGGCTCGGGCACAGCCACGCCACCCGGCATACCGGTACCGCAATCCTTCATCACGTTCATGGACGACATCAATTACGTCAACCAACCCCTTGACACCTATTTTTTCATCCAGTTGCGTAATATCGGAGCGGTATCCAGTGCCATCCTCAATACCACCGGCTACTTGACCGATGGCTCAGCTCTTGCGCCGACCGGACTGGCCGGGGCGACATCGCCGTTAGCCGCCGGGCTGGCCGGGGCGGTCGAGTCGGGTGCGGCGTCAGGGGTCAACAATGCGGTGCTGGCCAGTGTCGGCACGGCGGCTCCGATGGGACGGTTATCGGTGCCCCCGACGTGGACGAATGCGACACCCGCCGCAGCGGCGACCGAGCAGTGGCTGTCGTCGGGCACCAACCAATCGTGGGGTGCAGCTCCGGCAGCGCACTACGCCGGCACCGGGCCGGCAGCCGGGATGGGACCGATGGTGGGGGCGGCCGGCGCCGCCGCGGCACGCAAGGTAACCCGTCCCAGTATCAGCGCCATCTTGCAGGTCACGCCTCCGCGCTACAAAATGCCCCGCCCGTCCTCGGGCGGATAGCTGCGGCCCGTCTGCGGCAGCGCCTCCGGAGAGGCGGGCAGCGCACTGCCGGACACGCCAAAGCCCCGCCCGGCCAACGCACGAGCCGGACCAGGCCCGCGGTAGCCCGAGTGGGGCCGGGAGGACGTTGCCCGATCTAGGCCGAGGGATCGGGGCAGTACAACGCCCGCGCGACCGCCACGAAGTGGGCGGCCTTCAGGACAGTCAAGCCAGGGTAGGTGTTCCGCACCGCGTCCACGGTGTCGCGGACGGTCTGGCCGCCGGCGAGCTGCCCGCAGGCGGCTTTGGCGGTGGTGACCGCCTCAGCGCCGGCTGGTTGGTCGATGCCGAGATGATCAAGCGACTGGAAGAACGTTTCGTCCGTCGCCCGGGCGACATAGATGTTCGGGTCGGTAGGCTCGGCGTAGGCCGGCGCAGCCAGTCCCACCGCGGTTGCCGCGCCGGCGGCGGTCAGGATCAGCTTCGCAACGCGCGTCGCCGTCTTGGTGTTCGCGACCCTGCTTGGCGTCGCGCGCGCCGTAGTCATCCGAGGCGCTTCCTCGTTCGCCATCTCTTGTCTCCTTGTCCGCACAAGTGCCGCCGCGACCGGGCCGACGTCGGTGTCTGTGAGCCGCTGCAGCTTGCCGTTCCAGTGGTCTACGGTGACGTTAAATGCTGCCGGCGGACTGGCACAGGCTCGACCGACAGGGTTCGTCGCGGCTTCTACAACTGTTTATCTTCGGAAATCTGTTGTTCGCCCATTGTTTGCCTTTTCGCAATGTGATCGAGTGCCGTCCGGCGCACGCGGTCACGGTGGCGTCGAGCAAACGCGCGGCGAAGCTCTCCCCGGACAGCTGCTCGCGCTACACCGCGCCCAGTGCGGCGACGATGTCCGCCGCCGGACCCGGGCGAGCGGCAGCGAAAGCCGTCCCCGCCCAGAGGTTCGTCCCGTGCGGGTCATCGGCGGCGACCGCGGCTTGTCGGATCGGCGACGTCATGTGGTGGATCTCGGGGTATCCCAGCGGCGCGACGTCGTCGAGTAGGCGGGTGAAGTCGTTTTCCAGGCCGCGCGCATAGCGGCCCGAGAAGGCAGGGGTCACACGCGTGCAACCGAATTGCGGGTTCTGCAGGGCGGTCCGGTGCGCGGCATTGGTGCCGGCTTCGTCGGCCAGCAGGAGCGCGGTCCCGACCTGGGCGGCGACCGCCCCCCGGCGCAACACTCCGGCGACGTCGTGGGCGGTACCCAGGCCGCCCGCGGCGATCAGCGGAACATCGTGGGCGGCGTGAATGCGGTCCAGCAGTTCGCCGAGCGGCTCGGTCCCCGGCATCATGTCGGGCGCGAACGTGCCGCGGTGCCCGCCCGCGTCCGGGCCCTGGACCACCAGGCCGTCCGCGCCGGCCGCGACGGCCACCGCGGCCTCGTAGGCCGAGGTGACCGTGACGAACAGCAGCATCCCCAACGCGCCGAACCGCCCCAAAACGTCCGGTGAGGGGACACCGAACGCGAACGACACCACCTCGGGCCGCACATCGGCGATCACCTCGAGCTTGGCTTCCCAGTCGTCGTCGTCGCCGTAGCACGGCTGACCGACCTCGACGTCGTAGTGCTCGGCGAACTGATCGAGTTGCTGTGCGTAGTAATCCAATTGCGCGTAGTCGGCGGCGCTGGGCTGGGGCACAAAGAGGTTGACCCCGAGCGGACCGGTGGTCGCAGCGCGTGCTGCGGCAATGTCCTCGGCGAAGTGCCCCGGGCTGACGTACCCGCCGGCGACAAAACCCATGCCGCCCGCGTTGGTCACCGCAGCCGCCAGCGCCGGAGTCCCGGGACCGCCGGCCATCGGAGCACCCACGATGGGTACCGCAAGATCCCAGAAGCCCAAGACCATGGCGCTACTGTACTGGCGTCCGAAGTTGCTGGGGCAGCGATCGATTAGGGTGCAGGTGGCCGAGAAACGGCCGGCGCGAAGGACTTCGCCGGCGGTTGAGCCACGGCGTCGACGGCGTCACGGTGACGTGGTCGACGCTCCCAGCGGCTCCCCGACGCGACGAGCACCAGCGCAGGATGGCGCCGGAGCCGCGACTCCCCCGATGCCGGACCGCGACGGCCGGTGCAGCGTCGTTGACCGCCGCTGTTGGTACTATCTGCTTCGGGTTGCGGCAACGTCATCGCAGGTGAGTGCTGACCGGCAACGCCGCGAGGCACGGCGGAAACGGGGTGAAAAGATGCGCCAGCTGGTAGGCGCGTTCGCTGTTGCCGCCGCGTGCACCCTGGTCGCCGGCTGCGGCGCAGGCAGCAAGCAGGCCGCCAAGACGTCCACCACGACGACCACCACCACGACGAAGGTCGCACCGCCCGTCGCGGACCGGGCACTGAAGGGCTACCTGCTGACACCCGAGCAGATCAACCCCATCATGGGCGCGGCCGACATGGCGATCACCCGGCGACATGACGCGATGTCGGACGACAGCGCCACGATGCAGCCCAAGGAATGCCTGGCCGTCGACGGGGCGGCGCAGGCGCAGGTCTACGCCGGCAGCGGCTACATCGCGGTGCGTGACCAAACGCTGCAGGAGGGCGACAACTTCGCGCATTTCGTCGAGCAGGCCGTGGTGTTGTTTCCCTCCGCGAAACAAGCCGCCGCCTTCTTCGACGCGTCGGCGAAGAAGTGGCCGGCCTGCGAGCGCTACACCCACACCCAGAGTGGATCGGAGTGGACCACCGAGCCGGTGTCCAACGCCGACGGCGTGCTGAGCACGATCGCAACCCAGGAAAACGCCAAACCCCCCAGCTGGGCCTGCGGACGGGCGCTGGCGGCACGCAACAACGTCATTGTGGACGTCAACACCTGCAGCGCCGACCCGGGTGACTCCGCAGTCACCATCGCCAAGCAGATCGCCGCGAAGATTCCCGCGTAGCCGGGGCGACGCCGCCCTGGCGGCGACCGTGGGCAATGTAATTGCATTGCGCAACATGACTTTTGCAAAAACCACAGCCGACGCTGTACGGCTGTCTCAGCGCAGCGCCGACCCGGTGAGAGGTTGACCGTTGGTGGCGTGTAGCAGGCAGATAACGGTACTGGGCGCCGGATTGTCCGCCGTCCGGTCCTGATTGGAGTCGATGAGGTAGGTCAGCGCGTACGGGCTGCCGTCGACGGGCCGTCCGGTGTAACGCGAAAACCCCTCGGCGCATTGTTGATTGGCGATGCCGGCGACGGCCGCGTTGACGGCCAGCGGCGCGCGCAGATACACCTCCGCCTGATGCGCCGCCGCGCAGTCGACGACTGTCACGCTGACCACGCTGGGATCCGTCGACGGAAGCTCGGATAGACAATCGCCGGCCTGCAGGTCGATCCACTTCTCCGGCCGGGGCCGCGACGTCGCGGGCGCAGCGGGAACGGCCGGGAGACTACTGCCGGCCGGCGCTGCGGGTGTCGCACGCGCTGGCGGCCCGCTCGAATCGGCGGCCTTCCCGCACGCCGCCAGCACCATCGCTGCACTCAGGGCGCACACCAGGCGGCGGCAGTGGCCGCGCATCGCGACCTCCTCGATCCGTGTTTGCCGCGGCGGCCGTCGCTCAGCTCGGTGGAGTCCACGATATCGGCAGCTTTTTGATGCCGTGAATGAACGCCGACAACAACGCGGCCGGCTCTTCGGTTGCGACGACGTCGGGGATCTCGCGGTGCAGCTCGTCGAACATCACGCTGATCTCCCGACGGGCGAGGTTGGCGCCCAGGCAGAAATGCGCGCCGCCGCCGCCGAAGCCGACGTGCGGGTTGGGATTGCGGGTCACGTCGAACATCCACGGCTCGGCGAACTTGGACTCGTCGCGGTTGGCCGAGCAGTACCACAGCGTGGCCTTGTCACCGGCCGCCAGCTTTGTCCCGCGCAGTTCGAAGTCCCGGGTGAGTGTGCGTCGCATGTAGACCACCGGCGACGCCCACCGGACGATCTCCTCGACGGCCGACGGCGACACCCCGCCGAAGTCGGACCACCACGTCGCGCGCTGCTCGGGGTAGCGGGTGAGTGCCAGGATGCCGTGGCTGATCGCGTTGCGGGTGGTCTCGTTGCCGGCGACCACCAGCAAAATAAAGAACGACGCGATCTCCGCGGACGTCAGCCGCTCGCCGTCGACCTCGGCCGCCACCAGACTCGACGTCAAGTCGTCGCCCGGATTGGCCCGGCGGTCCTCGGCCAGCGCGGTGGCGTAGGCGCCGATCTCCATCGACACCGTGACGAACTCCGCGAAATCGGTTGCCAGGTCAGGATCACCGAAGCCGAGGATGACGTTCGTCCAGTGGAAGACGCGGTCGTGGTCGTCCTCGGGAATGCCCATCATGTCGCAGATGACCTGCAGCGGCAGCGGGCCGGCCAGCTCGCTGACCGCCTCACCGGCGCCGTCGGGATGGTTGGCGATCAGCGCCGCGACCAGCCGGTGCGCCCGCTCGCGCACCGCGGCCTCGACGCGGGCCACCACCTTCGGGGTGAACGCCCGGCTGACGATCGACCGCAGCCGTTGGTGCCGCGGGTCGTCGAGCGCGATCATCGATCCGAAGAACTCGGCGACCTCCGGTTGCTGGTCGTAGATGGTGATGTTCGGATACGAGCTGAAGATCTCCGGGTGACGGCTGGCATAGAACACGTCGTCGAGCTTGGTCAGCGCCCAGTGCCCGGCCCCTGCCTCGAAGCCGGGCATGGCCGGTTCGGCCCAGAACGAGATCGGCGCCTCGCGTCGCAGCGTGGCGAACGCGGCGTCTCGGAAATCGTCGTCGCGTCCCCAGAACTCCAACGTGCCCAGGTCGATGTCGGCAAGAGGAACGTCGGGCGGGGCTGTGCCATTGTCGCGTGTCGCGATACCCATCGAGACTTCCTTGTCGTCGGGGTCGTCGGGCAGCTTACCGCTCCGAGCCTAAACCGCAGCCGTTGCTGCGTCGACGGTGCGCCCGTCGCCACCGCCCGATTAGGGTGATGCGGTACAGCGACGGAAGGCGGCACATGTCCAAATGTAGGCCCAAACGTAGGCCCAAACGGGTCGTGGTCTGGGGCACAGGTTTTGTCGGCAAGATGGTGATCGCCGAGATCGTCCGGCACCCGTTCTTCGAGCTGGTGGGCGTCGGCGTCAGCAACCCCCAGAAAGTCGGTCGCGACGTCGGAGAGATCTGCGGGCTGCCCGAGCCGGTCGGCGTCACCGCCACCGACGACGTCGACTCGCTGATCGCCCTGCAGCCCGATGCGCTGGTGCACTACGGCCCCACCGCGGCGCACGCCGACGACAACCTCGCGCTGATGACACGATTCTTGCGGGCGGGCATCGACGTGTGCTCGACCGCGATGACGCCGTGGGTCTGGCCGGACATGCACCTGAACCCGCCGACCTGGATCGCGCCCATCACCGAGGCGTGCGAGGCGGGAGGGTCGTCGTGCTTCACCACCGGCATCGACCCGGGTTTCGCCAACGACCTCTTCCCGATGACGCTGATGGGCATCTGCGCCGAGGTGCGCCGGGTGCGGGCTTCCGAGCTGCTGGACTACACCAACTACACCGGCGACTACGAACAGGAGATGGGCATCGGCCGAGAACCCGAATATCGCCCGTTGCTGGAGAACCGCGACGTGCTGATCTTCGCCTGGGGCGCAACCGTTCCGATGATCGCGCACGCCGCGGGCATCACGCTGGACGAGATCACCACGACCTGGGACAAGTGGGTCACGCCCACCGAGCGCGAGACCGCCAAGGGTGTCATCGCGCCCGGACACGTTGCCGCCGTGCGGTTCACCATCAACGGGATCTATCGCGGCGAGACCCGTATCCAGCTCGAGCACGTCAACCGCATCGGCCACGACGCCGCCCCGGACTGGCCGTCGGGAAACCAGGACGACGTCTACCGGGTCGACATCGAGGGCACGCCGAGCGTCTTCCAGGAGACCGCGTTTCGGTTCACCGACGGCTCGGGGCGAGACGCGGCCACCGCCGGATGCCTGGCCACCGGGATGCGGGCGCTCAACGCCGTCCCGGCGGTCAACGACCTTCCGCCTGGCTGGGTCACCCCGCTGGACCTGCCGCTCATCGCCGGAGTGGGCACCATCCGCTGACCGGCGGGAACCGAGGGGATGTGGGCGAGATGACGAACGTGAGCGGGTCGGCGCTGGGCCTGTCCGCGCTGGGCCTGTCCGCGATGGGCCTCTCCGCGATGGGCCTGTCGGTGGGCGCCACCACCCTGGCGGCGGTGACCGCCGATCGCGCGATCACCCGCGCGCCGGTGTTGACCCTGTATCGGCAGCGTCCCACGCACGTCGGTGTGCCGTCGGAGAACCCCGGGCTCACCGAGCCCGGGCTGGTGATCACCGACTTCGTCGGCCGGGTCGGCGACCCGCTCGGCGTCGTCGCGGCCGACGGCTCGACACACCGCGGCGAGACGCTGGTCGCCGACGCGCTGCGGGCGCTGGCCTACGCCGCCACCGACGGCCGGGCGCTGCCGGACGCGACGGCGATCACCCATCCCGCGCATTGGGATCCGGCGGCGGTGGCGGCGTTGGGGGCCGCCGTCGGCCGGGTGCCCGAATGGTCCGGCGGCCGGTTCACGCTGCTGGCCGACGCCGCGGCCGCGGTGGCCGCTCTGCGGGCCGATCCGGGTTTGCCGGCCCACGGCCTGGTCGCGGTATGCGATTTCGGAGGCAGCGGAACCAGCCTCACCCTGGTCGACGCCGCCCACGACTACCAGCCCGTCGCCCGCACGGTCCGGCATGCCGATTTGTCCGGCGACGCAATCGACCAGGCTCTGCTGGATCATGTGCTGGCCGGGGTGTTCTCGGCCGGCGGCGTCGACACCTCCGCCACGTCGGCGGTCGGTGCGCTGGAGCAGCTGCGCGCAGCGATCCGGCACGCCAAAGAGGAGCTCTCGTCCGCCGACGCGACCACCCTGACCGTCGACATGCCCGGGAATCGTCGCGACATCCGGCTCACCCGGGCCGAGCTCGACGCCGTGATCCGCCAGCCGTTGGCCAGCTTCCTTGCGGTTCTACGAGAGACGTTGCAGCACAATAATGTTCGTGACAGCGACCTGACTGCGGTTGCGGCACTGGGCGGCGGAGCCAGTGTCCCGACGGTCACCGGTAACCTCTCGGAACAGCTGCGGGTGCCGGTGGTCACGCAGTCGCGGCCCCATCTGACTGCCGCCGCTGGCGCGGCGCTGCGAGCCGCGCGCGGGCCGGGTGGCGTCGAGACGACGCGGGTCCCGGCGGCGCCGGCCCCGACGACGCAGGCCCCTACGACGCCGGCCCCGACGGCGCTCGGATCGGCTGTCGACGCGACGACCATCTCCGATGTCGCTCCGGAGCCTGCTCCCGCGCTGGCGTGGTCGGAAGCGGGTGACGAGTCCGGGCTCGTGCCGTTCAGTGGCGGCGAGTACCCCGACGCAGCGGAGGTGGCAGAGCCCGAGTTCGACGGCCAGGGCCCTGATGCTGTGGCCGCCCCGGCACCGCCCGCCTGGTATCAGCGGCCCGCGGTGGTCGCCGTCGGCACGGCTTTGGCGCTATTGGCGATCGGTGCCGCCGTCATGATCGCGCTGCGGCACCACGGGGGTGGCGCTCCCGCCACACCGGCCCCCACCAGCACGTCGGCGCCGGTGAGCTCCGTCCCGTCGGGCAGCACGTCGGTGCCGTCGTCGACGGCGGAGTCGTCGAGCGCCGAATCGACGTCGAGCAGCACGCAACCGACCACGACGACGACGACCCAGCCCACGACGACGACGACCCAGCCCACGACGACGACCACGCAGCCCACGACGACCACGCAGCCCACGACGACCACGCAGCCCACGACGACGACGCAAGCCCCGACGACGACGCAAGCCCCGACGACGACCCAGGCCCCGACGACGACCCAGGCCCCGACGACGACACAAGCCCCAGCCCCGGCGACGACCCAGGCCCCGGCGGCGACCACGCAAGCCCCGGCCCCGGCGGCGACCACGCAGGCCCCGGCCCCGACGGTCACCTAGGCCCCGGCCACCGGCGCAACGGCGCCGGGCCGAAAAACGAGCCGTCAGTGGCCTCTGGCCACCCAGTCGTCGTACTGCACGATCTCGTTGCCGATCGTGGTCGAGCCACCGTGTCCGGTGTAGACCACGGTGTCGGCCGGCAGCGTGCCCAGCCGGTCTGCGATCGACGCCAGGATGGTGGGGAAGTCGGAGAACGAGCGCCCGGTCGCACCCGGCCCGCCCGCGAACAGTGTGTCCCCGCTGAACACCGCACCCAGGTCGGGCGCGTACCAGCACACCGAGCCGGGGGAGTGGCCCGGGGTGTGCAGCGCCCGCAGCTGGACACCGGCGACCCGCAGCGTGTCCCCGTCGGCCATCGCGCCAAACTCTTTGTCCGGGTGGGTCATTCGCCATAGAACGTCGTCACCGGGATGCAGCAGCACCGGCGCGTCGAGCGTTTCGCCCAACTCGGGAGCCACCGTCACGTGGTCGTTGTGGCCGTGTGTGCACACCACCGCCACCACGGTGCGGCCGCCGACCGCCGCCACGATCGGGGCCGCTGTGTGGGCGGCGTCGAACACCACAACCTCCGATCCGTCTCCGACGATCCAGACGTTGTTGTCGACTTCCCAACTGCCGCCGTCGAGTTCGAAGGTGCCGTGGGTGACGACCCGCTCGATCACAGCATCACCACCGAGCGCAGCACCTTACCCTCGTTCATGTTGTGGAACGCCGCCTCGACGTCGGAAAGGCCGATGCGTTCGGAGACGAACTTCTCCAGCGGCAGCCGGCCCTGCAGGTACAGCTCGATCAGGGTGGGGAAGTCGCGCTCGGGCAGGCAGTCGCCGTACCACGACGCCTTCAGCGCGCCGCCGTGCGAGAAGAAGTCCACCAGCGGCATGTCGATGCGCATCTGCGGAGTCGGAACACCCACCAGCACAACCGTTCCGGCGAGGCCGCGGGCGTAGAACGCCTGTGTCCAGGTTTCCGGGCGGCCGACCGCGTCGATCACCACGTCGGCGCCGAACCCGTCGGTCAGGTCCTGCACCGCTTTCACGACGTCGCAGTCGCGGGCGTTGACGGTGTGGGTGGCGCCGAAACCGCGGGCCCACTCCAGTTTGGTGGCGTCGGTGTCGACGGCGATGATGCGCCGCGCCCCGACCAGCGCGGCCCCGGCGATCGCCGCGTCACCCACGCCGCCGCAGCCGATCACCGCGACCGTGTCGTCGCGGGACACGCCGCCGGTGTTGATCGCCGCACCCAGGCCGGCCATCACCCCGCAGCCCAGCAGGCCGGCCACCGCCGGGTCGGCCGCCGGGTCGACTGTGGTGCACTGGCCGGCGTGCACGAGGGTCTTGTCGGCGAACGCGCCGATGCCCAGCGCCGCGGTCAGCTCGGTGCCGTCGGGCAGCGTCATCTTCTGGGTGGCGTTGAACGTGTCGAAGCACAGCTGCGGCCGGCCGCGCCGGCACGCGCGGCACTGCCCGCACACCGCCCGCCAGTTCAGGATCACGACGTCGCCGGGAGCCACCGCGGTCACCTCCGGGCCGACCGCCTCCACGGTGCCCGCCGCCTCGTGACCCAGCAGGAACGGGTAGTCGTCGGTGATGCCGCCGTCGCGGTAGGTCAGGTCGGTGTGGCACACCCCGCAGGCGGTCACGTCGACCACCACCTCACCGGGTCCCGGGTCGGGGATGACGATGTCGGTCAACTCGACGGGCGTGCCCTTCGCACGGGAGATCACGCCGCGCACTGTCTGGCTCATGGCGTCCAACGTAGTGGCCGGGCGGCGACGGTTAGGCTGCAGCCCGATGGCTGCACTGGACGCCCTGGACGACTGGCCGGTCGCATCGGCGGCGGCCGTCGTGGTCGGCCCCGACGGAACGCTGGCCGCCCGCGGCGACACCGACCGGGAGTTCACGCTGGCGTCGGTGACCAAGCCGCTGGTGGCCAGGGCCGTGCAGGTCGCGATCGAGGAGGGCGTCGTCGATCTCGACGCCGCCGCCGGACCGCCCGGCTCCACCGTGCGGCATCTGCTCGCGCACAGCTCCGGTCTGGCCATGCACTCCAACCACGTGCTGGCCAAGCCCGGCGTCCGGCGGATGTATTCCAATTACGGCTTCACCGTGCTGGCCGAGACGGTGCAGCGGGAGTCCGGTATCGAGTTCGGTCGTTACCTGGCCGAGGCGGTGCTGGATCCGCTGGGCATGACCTCGACCCGACTCGACGACGGAGCCTGGGCGGCCGGCTTCGGCGCCACCTCGACCGCCGCCGACCTGGCGGCGTTCGCCGTCGACCTGCTGCGCCCGGCCACGGTGTCGGCGCAGATGCACGCCGAGGCCATCGCGGTGCAGTTTCCCGGCCTCGCCGGGGTGTTGCCCGGCTACGGCGTCCAGCGGCCCAACGACTGGGGGCTGGGTTTCGAGATCAAAGACGCGAAGTCGCCGCACTGGACCGGCGCCGCGAACTCGCCGCGGACCTACGGCCATTTCGGCCAGTCGGGCACGTTCATCTGGGCCGACCCGGTGGCGCGGTTGGCGCTGGTCGTGCTCGGCGACCGGGATTTCGGGGAGTGGGCGCTGCCGCTCTGGCCTGCGTTGTCGGACTCGGTTATATCCGAGTTCGTCGCGGACTAGCGCAACAGGGGTCTCACAGGGCACAATAGACACGTACGGCACAATTTCATCTGGGTTCATCTGCATTCATCTGCAGTCATCTGCAATGCTCGCCGGTTCGCCAGCTCGTTGGGGAAGACGTCCTGGAGCCGAAGGAGTAGCAGATGCGTGCGTCGAACCAGTTCGCCGACGCGACGACGGGCGTGGTGTACGTCCACGCCTCGCCCGCGGCGGTATGTCCGCATGTCGAGTGGGCGTTGACCTCCACTTTGGGAACCCCTGCCGCCCCGGCGAACCTCACGTGGACCCCGCAGCCGGCGATGCCGGGGCAATTGCGTGCGGTGACCAACTGGGTCGGCCCGGTTGGCACCGGCGCCCGGCTGGCCAACGCGTTGCGCTCCTGGTCGGTGCTGCGGTTTGAAGTCACCGAAGATCCCAGCGCCGGGGTGGACGGTCAGCGGTTCAGCCACACCCCTGCGCTGGGACTGTGGAGCGGCACGATCAGCGCCAACGGCGACGTCATGATCGGCGAGATGCGGCTGCGCGCCATGATGGCCGACGGCGCCGACGCCCTGGCAGCCCAACTGGATTCGGCGCTGGGCACAGCGTGGGACGAGGCGCTCGAGGCGTATCGCGACGGCGGCGACGGCGCCGAGGTGTCGTGGCTCAGCCGGGGAGTGGGTTAGCGGGGCGCAGGACCTGCAACGCACCCGGGACCGCCGAGATCTCGGCGGGCAGCGCGCAGGCGAATTCCCCGTCGGCGTACGCGTTGATGCCCGGCGAGTCGACGTCGATCGACGACGCGCGCGCGGTGGTCACGTCGTCAAGGCCGACGTGAGTCCCCTTGTAGACGGTGGGGAACAAGCGGATCAACCGGCTTCGCGACGCCGAGTGCACCATGGTGATGTCGAGCAAGCCGTCGGCGTGATTCGCGTTGGGGCAGACCAGCATTCCGCCGCCATAGCTGCGGGTGTTGCCGAACGCGGCCAGGGTGAGGTCGGTGACGATCTCCTCGCGCCCGTCGAGCACGAGCCGGAACGGCAGCAGCCGCAGTTGGGAGAGCTCGGCCAGCATCGCGATGTTGTAGCGCATCCGCCCGTGCGGCCAGCGCATCCGGTTGGCCCGATCGGTCACCAGCGAGTCGAAACCGGTCGCCGCGACGGTGCCGAACCACTTGGCCACACCGCTGCGGTCACGGATCCGGCCCAGGTCGACGGTTTCGGTCCAGCCTTCGGCGACGACATCCGCCGCGGCCCGCGGATCCTTGGTGGGCACACCGAATTCGCGGGCATGGTCGTTGCCGGTGCCGGCCGGAATGATGCCCAGCGCGACGTCGTTGCCCGCCATCGTCTGCAGCGTCTCCGAGATCACCCCGTCACCGCCGACGACAACCACCGCGTCGGTGCCGCGCTCGAGTGCGGCACCGAGCAGCCGGCGCGCGTGTTCGGCGTCGCGGCCGACGATTTCGACGACGTCGATGCCGCGCTGCGCCAACCGGGCGATCGCCTTCTCCGCGGCGTGCGGTGCGTTTCCGTGCCCCGACGCCGGGTTGGTCAGCACGGTCACCCGGGCGATCTCCCGGCGGGTCACAAAGCCCCGCCCCTCACTCGGCATCGCCGCGACCCGTCACGGAATCAGCTTGCCCGGGTTGAGGATTCCCGCCGGATCCAGCGTCGACTTGACCGCCCGCAACACCTGCACGCCCAGCTCGCCGACCTCGGCTCCCATCCAGGGCCGGTGATCGGCGCCGACCGCGTGGTGATGCGTGATGGTCCCGCCGGCGGCCACGATCGCGTCCGACGCGGCCGCCTTGGCGGCCCGCCACTGCTCGATCGGATTGCCCCGCTGTCCGGCGACGACGGTGAAATACAGGGAAGCACCGGTGGCGTACACATGGGAAATGTGGCACAGCACCAGCGCCGGCGTGCCGGATTCGGTCAGCGCGCCGGTCAGCGCCTCGGTGACGGCGGCCTTCAACGCCGGGACGTTCGACCAGGTGGTGGCCGTTTCGAGCGTCTCGCACAGCGCCCCGGCGGCCAGCAGTGAGTCTCGCAGATAGGGCGCGCTGAAGCGGCCGTGTTCCCAGGCGCGCGCCGGCGCCTCGCCCAGCGACGTGCCGCCCCGGGCCGCCAGCAGCGCCCGGGTCTCGGCGTGCCTGCTCTCGACGTGTGCGGTGCTGCCCTCGAACACGGTGATCGCCAGGCAGCCGCCCGCGATCTGCGTCTGGCCGATGGCCTCGGTGGTGGCCAGGTTGACGCCGGTCTCGGCTTCGTCGGACAACCGGATGACGGTCGGCCCGGTACCGGTCTGGGCCACGGCGCGCACAGCGGCTGTGCCGGTGGCGAAGTCGGGAAACGACCAGGCCTCGTAGCGGGTGGCCGCGGGCACGGGGTGGACCCGGACCCGCACCCGGGTGATGACGCCGAAGACGCCCTCCGACCCGATCAGCAGTTGACGCAGGTCGGGGCCGGCGGCCGACGCCGGCGCGCGGCCCAGGTCGAGCACTCCCGCGGGTGTGATGGCGCGCAGCCCGACGACCATGTCGTCGAACCGGCCGTAGCCGGCCGAGCCCTGGCCGGAGGACCGGGTGGCGGCGAAGCCGCCGAGGCTGGCGAACTCGAAGCTCTGCGGGAAATGCCCGAGCGAGAATCCGTGCTCGCCGAGCAGCTGCTCGGCCCGCGGGCCCGTGACGCCGGCGCCGAACTCGGCCTCGCCGGATGTCTCGTCCAGGTCGATCAGTTGGTCGAGGCGGCGCAGATCCAGCGACACCACGGCGCGCAACCGGCCGCGAATCGGATCGAGGCCACCGACCACGCTGGTGCCCCCGCCGAACGGGACCACGGCGATGCCGTGCTGCGAGCAGTGCCGCAGGATCGCGGCGATGTCGTCCTCACCGTCGGGACCGCCGGGCAGCAGCACCGCGTCGGGTGCGTCTTGTACGCCGGAGTCGTTGCGCCGCAACAGGTCCAGCGTGGACTTTCCCCCTGCGTGCAGCAATCGGTCGGGGTCGTCGTCCCGGCAGTAGTCGGCTCCCACGATCTCGGCCAGCGCCGCGCGGTCGCTGTCGGTCAGCGCCGACGGGCGCAACCGCACCTGCGCCACGTCGAGTCCGGCCGCGTCGTCCCCGGTCACCCCGAGAGCCTGCGTCAGCAGTGCGCGGATGCCGTCGGAGAGCGGTCTGGCTGCCTGCGGGTCGCCCCAGGCGTTCCACTTCATCGGCGGCAGCAATGCGTCCGGTTGCGTCATGCGTTACAGTATTACATATGGTGTCAACCAGTAACTCGTCGGTGGAAGACCGCGTGCTGCAGGCCGCCGAGAGCTGCGTGCGTCACTTCGGCGTGGAGCGGGTCACCGTGGCCGAGATCGCGCGCCGGGCCGGTGTCAGCCGCCCGACCGTCTATCGCCGCTGGCCCGAAGCCCGCTCCATCCTCACGGCGCTGCTGACCAGCCGCATCACCGGCGCGCTGCGCGACGTGCCCGCGCTCGGGCACGACCGCAAGGCGGTGGTGGATCGGGTGGTGGCGGTGGCCCGGCGGCTCAGTGACGACGCGGTCGTGATGGCGCTGCTGCGCTCCGAGCTGGCGATGGTCTACATCACCGAACGGCTCGGCACCAGCCAGCAGATGCTGCTCGGCGCGCTGGCCGAGCAGCTGAAAACGGCCCAACGCGACGGCAGTGTGCGGCCGGGCGACCCCCGCCGGCTCGCGGCGATGGTGCTGCTGATCACCCAGTCGGCGATTCAGTCCAGCCGGCCCGTCGCGCCGGTCCTGGACGCCGAGACGCTGGCCGCCGAACTCACCCATGCGCTGAACGGATACCTGTCATGACGTCGACCGCACTCAACGCCGCCCGCCGCACCGCCGACCTGACCGCGCTGGCCGACGGCGCACCGATCGACGTCGTGGTGATCGGAGGCGGCATCACCGGCGCCGGCATCGCGCTGGACGCCGCGTCCCGCGGCCTGCGGGTGGTGTGCGTGGACAAGCATGACCTGGCGTTCGGCACCAGCCGGTGGAGCTCGAAGCTGGTGCACGGCGGCTTGCGGTACCTGGCCAACGGCAACGTCGGCATCGCGCGGCGCAGCGCCGTCGAACGCGGAATCCTGATGACCCGCAACGCTCCTCATCTGGTTCGGGCCATGCCGCAGCTGGTCCCGTTACTGCCGCCGATGGGCCGCGCCGAGCGGGCCCTGGTACGCACCGGGTTCCTGGCCGGCGACATCCTGCGCACGCTGGCCGGCACGCCCAGCTCGGTTTTGCCGCGTTCCCGGCGGATCTCGACGCAGCGAGTCATCGACATGGCGCCCACCGTCCGGCGCGACGGCCTCGACGGCGGCCTGCTCTCCTACGACGGGCAGTTGATCGACGACGCCCGGCTGGTCACCGCGGTGGCGCGCACCGCCGCGCAGCACGGCGCCCGGATCCTGACCTATGTGGCGGCCTCGGAAGCCACCGGCACGTCGGTCCGGTTGACCGACCAGCGCAGCGGCGACTCGTTGCACGTGTCGGCTCGCGCCGTCATCAACGCGACCGGGGTGTGGGCCTCCGACATCGACCCGTCGCTGAAGTTACGGCCAAGCCGCGGAACGCATCTCGTATTCGATGCCGATGCCTTCGGGAATCCGACTGCAGCGCTGACGATTCCAATACCCGGCGAGGTCAACCGCTTCGTGTTCGCCATGCCCGAACAGCTGGGCCGGGTCTATCTCGGTCTGACCGACGAAGACGCTCCCGGGCCGATCCCCGATGTGCCGCAACCGACGTCGCAGGAGATCGGCTTCCTGTTGGACACCGTGAACACCGCGTTGGGCGTCACGCTCGACACCACCGACGTCGTCGGCGCCTATGCCGGACTGCGGCCGTTGGTCGACACCGGCGCGGGGCGCACCGCCGACGTCTCACGCGACCATGCCGTCGTCGAGTCGGACTCCGGTGTGCTCAGCGTGATCGGCGGCAAGCTCACCGAATACCGCTACATGGCCCAAGATGTCCTCGACCGCGCGGTCAAGCTGCGGGGGCTTGCCGCCGCCGGCTGCCGGACCCGACACCTGCCCCTGGTCGGCGCGCCGGCCAATCCGGGGTCGACGGCGCCGCCGATGGCCGGCCTGCCGGCCTCACTGGTGGCGCGCTACGGGGCCGAGGCGGCCAACGTCGTCGCCGCCGCGGCCTGCGAGCGTCCCGCCGAGCCGGTCGCCGAGGGCATCGACGTGACCCGCGCCGAGTTCGAGTACGCCATCGCTCACGAGGGTGCGCTGGACGTCGGCGACATCCTCGATCGGCGGACGCGGATCGGTCTGGTGGCCACCGACCGCGAGAAGGTGGTGGCAGTTGCCGAGGAGTTCCTGGCCCGCTTCGGCGGGTACACCAGGCGCTAGCTCTGCTCGCGCGACCTACAGCGGGATGTTCTTGTGGCGGCCCCGGCGCGCCGGCGCCTCGGCCAAAGCCTGGGTGAGCTTGCTGCGGGTGTGCGCCGGGTCGATCTTCTCGTCGACCACCCCGATGTCGATGGCGCTGTCCACCCCGCCGGCGATCCGCTCGTGCTCGGCGGCCAGCTGGTCGTGTAACGCCTCCCGCTCGTGCTCCGGCGCGGCGGCCAGCTTCTTCTTGTGCAGGATCCCGACGGCGGCCTTGGCGCCCATCACCGCGACCTCGGCGTCCGGCCAGGCGAACACCTTGGTGGCGCCCAGCGAGCGTGAATTCATCGCAATGTAGGCCCCGCCGTAGATCTTTCGGGTGATCAGCGTGACCCGCGGAACGGTCGCCTCGCCGAACGCGTGCAGCAGCTTGGCGCCGCGGCGCACCACACCGCCCCACTCCTGTTCGACACCCGGCAGGTAGCCGGGCACGTCGACGATCACCACCAGCGGGATACCGAACGCATCGCACAGGCGCACGAAACGCGCTGCTTTCTCAGCACTTTCGGAGTTCAGGCAGCCTCCGAGCCGCAGCGGGTTGTTGGCCAGCACGCCAACCGTGCGCCCGGACAACCGGCCCAGGCCGATCACCATCGACGGCGCCCACCGGGCCTGGAACTCCTCGAAGCTGTCCACACCTTCTTCCGAGTCGAGCAGCGCGGTCACGATCGGGTGCACGTCGTAGGCGCGGCGCGACGAGCCCGGCAGCAGCGCATGCAGGTCGCTGTCGTGGGCCTCGGCCTTCGTGCGGTCGAAATGACCCTGCTGACAGAACAATCCGACCAGCCGGCGGCCCCGCTCGTAGGCGTCCGGCTCGTCGTCGGCGACGATGTGGCAGACTCCGGACTTCTTGTGGTGAGTGTCCGGGCCGCCGAGGGCCGCCATGTCGACGTCCTCGCCGGTGACACTGCGCACCACGTCGGGCCCGGTGACGAACACCCGGCTGTCCGGCGCCATCACGATGACGTCGGTCAGCGCCGGGCCGTAGGCCGCGCCGCCGGCCGCGAAACCGACCACCACCGAGATCTGCGGAACATACCCCGACGCCCGGATCATCGCCTCGAACACCAGCCCGACCGCGTGCAGCGCGCGCACGCCCTCGGCCAGCCGGGCGCCGCCGGAGTGCCAGATGCCCACGATCGGGCTCTGCTCGGCGATGGCGGTGTCGTAGGCGTCGACGATGTGCGTGCAGCCCTCGATGCCCATCGCGCCGCCCATCACGGTGCCGTCGGTGCAGAACGCGATGGTGCGCACCCCGTTGACGGTGCCCGCCGCGGCCAGCACGCCCGAACGGTCACGCTCGTGCAGCAGCTCGACGCTGTCGTCGTCGAAGAATGCCGAGAGGCGCAGCAACGGGTCGCGGGGGTCGAGCGACTCGCCGACCGCCTCGGGGGCCATGGTCGTCATCGCAGATCTCCTTAGTGTCGGCGTCAGTACCGGCCGAATGCCAGCGCGACGTTGTGCCCGCCGAAGCCGAACGAATTGTTGATCGCGTACCGGTAGTTGCCCGGGCGGGGCCGGCCGGCCACCACGTCGAGGTCGATCTCGGGGTCGAGGTTCACCAGGTTGAGCGTCGGCGGGACGACCTGTTCGCGCAATGCCAGCACGGTCAGGATCGACTCCACCGCACCGACCGCCCCGACCGAGTGGCCCAGAGCCGCCTTGGGCGCGTACACCGCCGCGTTCCCGCCGTGCGGCCCGAGCGCGTTGTTGATGGCCTTGCCCTCGGCCAGGTCGCCGATCGAGGTGCCGGTGGCGTGGGCGTTGACGTGGTCGATGTCGGCGGGGGTGAGACCGGCGAGCTGGATCGCCCGGGTCATCGCGTACCCGGCCCGCTCCCCGTGGGGCTCCGGGGCCACCATGTGGAAGCCGTCGGAGGTGATGCTGGCCCCCATCAACCGCGCGAGGATGGTGGCGCCGCGGGCTTTGGCGTGCTCCTCGGTCTCGATGACCATCAGCGCGCCGGCCTCGCCGAAGACGAACCCGTCGCGGTCCTTGTCGAACGGCCGACACGCACCGGCCGGGTTGTCGTTGTTCTTCGACAACACGATGCGCATGGCGGCGAAGGTGGCGATGGGCACTGCCTCGATCTTGGTCTCGACCCCGCCGCAGATCGCGATGTCGGCCTCGCCGAGCACGATCTGCTGCCAGGCCTGGGCGATGCCCTCCGAACCGGAGGCGCAGGCCGACACCGGCGTCATCACCCCGGCTTTGGCCTGGCGTTCCAGCCCGACCGCCGCGGCTGCGCCGTTGGGCATGTACATCTGCACGCCGAACGGATGGATCGCCTTGGTGCCACGTTTGCGCAGCACGTCATAGCCGAAGATCAACTCCTCGGTGGAGCCCATCCCGGTGCCGATGGAGACCAGCAATCGGGTGGTGTCGACCTCGGGGGAGCCGGCGTTCTCCCACACCCGCCGGCCCAGCACGGTGGACATCCTCTGCAGGTAGGACTTGCGGCGCAGCTCGATTCGCGTCAGCTGGCTGTCGAATTCCTCCACCAGGTGCCCGCCGATGCGCACCGTCAGGTCGAACTCTTCCACGAACGGGTCATCGAGCGTGCGGATGCCGCTCTGCCCGTCGAGCAGCGCCTTCCAGGTGTTCTCGGCATCGCTTGCCAGGGCCGTTGTCATGGCAACGCCGGTGACCACAACATTGGGGAATGCCTTCCCCGTTACCAGCTCCGTCATGAGGTGTGGATGCGTTCCTTTCGGGTCAGTACCGTCCGAAGGCGAGCGCTACGTTGTGGCCGCCGAAGCCGAACGAGTTGTTGATCGCGTACTCGTAGTCGCCGTGCCGGGGTTCGCCCGCGACGACGTCCAGGTCGATTTCCGGGTCCGGTGTGTGGTAGTTCAGCGTGGGCGGGATGACGCCGTCGCGCAGCGCCAGCACCGTCAGCACCGACTCCAGCGCGCCGACCGCACCGATGGAGTGACCCAGCGCGCCCTTGGGGGCGTACACCGCGGCCTGCTCGCACCCGGCGACACGGATCGCGTTGGCTTCCGCGGTGTCGCCGATAGGCGTGGCGGTCGCGTGCGCGTTCACGTGGTCGATGTCCTTAGGCGACAGGCCCGCCAGCTCCAGCGCCCGGGCCATCGCCTTGCCGGCGCGTACGCCGTCCGGGGCCGGCGCCACCATGTGGAAGGCGTCCGAGGTGATACCGGCGCCCATCAACCGGGCCAGCGGCTTGGCGCCGCGAGCCTTGGCGTGCTCCTCGGTCTCGACGACCATCAGCGCGCCCGCCTCGCCGAACACGAAGCCGTCACGATCCTTGTCGAACGGCCGCGACGCCCCCTCCGGGTCGTCGTTGCGGGTCGACATGGCGCGCATCATCGAAAACGCCGCGATGGGCAGCGCCTCGATGATGCCCTCGACGCCGCCGCATACCGCGATGTCGGCGTCGCCCATCACGAGCTGACGCCACGCGTGCGCGATCGCCTCCGACCCCGACGAGCACGCCGAGACCGGGGTGATCACCCCGGCTCGGGCACCCAGCTGCAGGCCGACGACCGCCGCGGCGCCGTTGGGCATGATCATCTGCACGGCCAGCGGCGACACCTTGCGGGGGCCGCCTTCGTTCATCAGGTCGTGGCACTCGACGATTTTCTCGCCGCCGCCCAGTCCGGTGCCGATGACGACGGCGAAGCGGTCCGGGTCGACCTCGGGGCTGCCGGCGGACTCCCAGAGCTGACCGCTGAGCAGCTTGGCCATCCGCTGGACATACGACATGCGTCGCAGATCCAGCCGGCCCATGTGGTTGTCGACCGGTTCCTTCAGGTGGCCGCCGATCCTGACCGGCAGGTCCCACTTGGTGACGAACTCGTCTTCGAGGACGTGGATGCCGCTCTCGCCGGCCAGTAAACCCTTCCACGTGCTCTCGACGTCCGGCGCGATCGACGTGGTCGCCGTGACGGCGGTCACCACGACGTCCTTGTAAGAAGCGCCGGAACCAGCGCCGTGACCGCCGTTGGCAGTGGAAGGTTTGGTCACTGGCTGTCCGCTTCCAGCCTGGCGCGCACAGCCTCGACGGCCTCGGGGTTGTCCTGCACGATCTTCGACCGGATGGCCTGGGCGGCTTCGGGGTTCTCCTCTTCGAGCTTTTGGATGTAGGCGACGACGTCACCGACGGTGCGCAGGCCAGCGAGGTCCTCGTCGGGGATCTTGACGCCGTACTTGTCCTCGGTCTGCACGGCGATCTCGACCATCGACAGCGAGTCGATGTCCAGGTCGTCGACGAACGACTTGTCCGGGGTGATCTCGGAGGGCTCGATACCGGTCACCTCTTCGATGATCTCGGCAATTCCGGCGATGATTTCTTCCTGGCTGACGGTCACGGTGAATTTCCCTTCGTAATGGTTTGTGCTACGTGGTGGTTGAGATTTTTGATATGCGGTTGTGCGGACGCGTCTACGACGTTGTCAACCCGTCCAGGTCTGCGGGTTGCCTGACGGCGTGCGTCGCAACCCCGCGAAGTTCACGTTTGGCGATTCCGGCCAGAGCGCCCGCGGGCGGGAACTCGACGATCGCCGAGACATCGTGCTGACGGAGGGTTTCGGTGCACAGATCCCAGCGCACCGGCCGGGTCAGCTGCGCGACCAGCTTCTCCATCGCGTCGGCTGCCGACGATACCGGCTTTCCGTCCCGGTTGGACAGCAGGGTGGCGGTGGGCTCGGCGGGCGTGATGGCGGCAGCCGCCGCGGCATAGCCTTCCAGTGCCGAGGCCATGAAGTGGGTGTGGAAGGCGCCGGCGGTCGCCAGCGGCCGCACCCGGGCCTTGGCGGGCGGGTCCTCGGCGAGCTTGTCCAGGGCGGTCAGACGGCCGGCGGCCACGATCTGGCCGGCGGCGTTGCGGTTGGCGGCCACGAGGTCGAGCTGCTCGAGGCGGCCCAGGACATCGGCTTCGTCGCCGCCGAGTACTGCGGACATGCCGGTCGGCTCGGAGGCGCAGGCCCTGGCCATCTCGGCACCGCGGGTGGCGGCCAGCGCCACCGCGTCGTCGGCGCAGATGACGCCGGCGATCGCGTAGGCCGCGAGCTCGCCGACGGAGTGGCCGGCCACGATCGTGTCGGTGTCGGGCATGACGCCGCGCCGGGTGAGCTCGCGGTGGGCGAGCAGGGTGGCGGCCACCACCAGCGGCTGGGTCACCGCGGTGTCGGTGATCTCCTCGGCCGACGCGGTGGTGCCCAGCCGCACCAGGTCCAGACCGGCCGCGGTCGACCATGCGGCGATCTGGTCAGCGGCTCCGGGCAGCTCCAGCCACGACGCCAGCATGCCGGGCGTCTGCGATCCCTGTCCAGGGGCAAGCAACGCAATCACGTCTTTAAGAGAACACTGTGAAGTGACGTTTGTGGGGTGTACAAGATTATGAACCTTGTCTTACGTTTTTGTGGAGATCCTACAAAACACCCTCGGATGCGACATCTTTGATACCGTCCCGCGACGTAGCCCGCGTGCTGTCCCTCCCGGTTTCCCCGACGCGATGCGCCGGCGACGGTGTGATCAGGTCCTTTTCCACCGGGATGGTGACCGGGGTCACCATCGCTCTGGTGACGCTGGCATGCTGGGCCTGACCGGCAAGCTGGCTGACCGTAGCGGCCACTCGCAGCATGTACGCGTCCCGCGGCTGGGTGGGGTCGCGACCGGTGAAGTCGGCGATCCGTCGCAGGCGATACCGCACGGTGTTCGGATGGACGAACAACGTGCGCGCGCAGGCTTCGATCGCGCCGCCGCAGTCCAGGTACGCGCCCAGGGTCTCGGTCAGTGTCGGCCCGGCATCGGCCAGCGGCCGCATCACGTCGGTGTGCAGCGCCGCGATCGCCGAGGCGTCGCCCATCAGCGCGCGTTCCGGCAGTAGTTCGCGCGCCAGCACGGGGCGCGGGGCACCGGCCCAGCCGGCGACGGCGTTCATCCCGGCAATCGCCTCGCTGGCGCTGTGGTAGGCGGCGGTCAGCGTCGGGGCCGTCGGCCCGATCACCACCGGCCCGTCGGAGAAAGCGCCCAGCAGGTCGCCGAAGAACTTCTCGGTCGGCGACAGCTGGCCGGACACGATCGCCACCAGCCAGGTGCCGTGCACGTCGGTGAGCGCGGCGCGGCCATGGCGGGCGGCGATGTCCCGGACGTCCTGGCTGGCGTGCAGCTCGCGGTCGGGCGCCGGCGTGCCCACCACCACCGTGGCCGGCTCGGTGGTGTTCCAGTTCAGGGCGGCCGCCCGCGACAGCAACTCCGGGCCCGTGTCGCCCCGAACGACCGCGTCCACCACGCTGGCCTCCATCCGGTTGTCCCACGAGCCCCGCGCTTCTGCCGCGTCGGCGTACGCCGAGGCAGCGGTGAACGCCAGGTCGCGGCTGTATTTGAGAATGCCCACGGTCAGCGCCGTCAGCTGCTGGTCGTCGCGGGCCAGCATCGGCACGACCTCTTCGAAGTACTCCATGGTGACCCGCACCATGTCGACGGTGTGGCGCAACGCGATCCGCCGCTTCAGGTCCTGCGGCACCAGCTCGAACGCCTTGGCGGTATAGCTGACGTTGCTGTGCGGGTCCTGCATCCACTCGACGAAGTTCACCACGGCTGTCTGCACCACCAGCGCCACGCTGGCTCGCTGGGAGGCTTCCAGATCGGCGAAGAACGGCAGCCGCTCGTGCATCGCCGACACCGCCTCGGTGGCCAGCCGGCCCGAGTAATGCTTCAGCCGTCGCAGCAGCGACTCCGGCACCGTGTCCAGCAGCTCGAGCGGCGACCGGGGTAGCGCAAACTGCCCGACATCCTTGTTGGCCACCCCTAAAAGCTACGCTTCTTTTCTGGATTTTCCTGGATGTTTCCGCCAACGACGTGCGGTTCTACGCCGGGCTTTACGCGAGGCCCGGGTCCGAGGTCTGCTCCGGCGCGGCCTGCACGTCGTCGATCTGGTACTGACGCGCCGCCGCCACCGGCACCGACGGGTCGATCTCACCGTCGCGGGCCAGCGCCTCCAGCACCGCGACCACCTGTGACTGTGCGTCGGTGTTGAAAAAGCGACGGGCCGCGGGCCGGGTGTCGGAAAAGCCGAACCCGTCGGTGCCCAGCGTGAGGTAGGTGCGCGGCACCCAGGGCCGGATCTGCTCGGGCACCGCGCGCATCCAGTCCGACACCGCCACCACCGGGCCGGCGGACTCGGCAAGTGCCCGCGTCACGAACGCCACCCGGGCCGGCCGGTCCGGGTGGCGCAGCCGCTCCTTTTCGACGGCCACCCCGTCGCGGTTCAGTTCGCCCCAACTGGTCACCGACCACACGTCGGCGGCGACGTCCCACTCGGCGGCCAGCATGTCGGCCGCCTGCAGTGCCGCGGGCATCGCCACGCCGGAGGCCAGAATCTGCGCGGTGCTGCTGCGCTGCTGCCGGGACGTGCGGTAGCGGTAGATTCCGCGCAGCAGGCCCTCCAGGTCGAGGTGCTCCGGCTCGGGCGGCTGAACGTAGGGCTCGTTGTAGATGGTGACGTAGAAGTAGACGTTCTCCGGGTTCTCGCCGAACATCCGGGCCAGCCCGCTCTCGACGACGTGGGCGATCTCGTAGGCGAACGCGGGGTCGTAGGACACCACCGCCGGGTTGGTGGCCGCCAGCAGGAGCGAGTGCCCGTCGGCGTGCTGCAGGCCCTCACCGGTCAGCGTGGTCCGTCCCGCGGTGGCACCCAGCACGAATCCCCGGGCCATCTGGTCGGCGGCGGCCCACAGGCTGTCGCCGGTGCGCTGGAAACCGAACATCGAATAGAAGATGTAGATCGGGATCAGCGGCTCGTTGTGGGTCGCGTAGGACGTCCCCACCGCGGTGAAGCTGGCGGCCGACCCGGCCTCGTTGATGCCTTCGTGCAGGATGTGCCCGTCGGCGCTCTCCCGGTAGGCCAGCATCAGTTCGGCGTCGACAGCGGTGTACAGCTGGCCGTTGCGGTTGTAGATCTTCAGCGACGGGAACCAGGAGTCCATGCCGAACGTGCGGGCCTCGTCGGGAATGATCGGCACAATGCGCGGGCCGATCTCGGGATCCTTCAGCAGTTCCTTGAACACGCGCACAGTGGCCATGGTGGTGGCGACTTCCTGGGTGCCCGACCCCTGCTTGAGCGCCCGGTAGGTGTCGCGGCCGGGCAGCGGCAGCACCTTGAACTTGGTTCGCCGCTGCGGGAGGAAGCCGCCCAGGGCCCGCCGCCGGTCGAGCAGGTACCGGATCTCCGGGGCCTCGGGGCCGGGGTGGTAGTACGGCGGCAGGTAGGGGTTCTCGTCCAGCTGGGCGTCGGACACCGGAATCCGCTGGGCGTCGCGGAAATCCTTCAGGTCGGCCAGCCGGAACTTCTTCATCTGGTGGGTGGCGTTGCGAGCCTCGAAGTACTTGCCCAGCCCGTAGCCCTTGATGGTCTTGGCCAGGATCACCGTGGGCTGCCCCTTGTGCTCGACCGCGGCCCGGTAGGCCGCGTACACCTTGCGGTAGTCGTGCCCACCGCGCTTGAGGTTCCAAATCTGTTGGTCGGTAAGGTTTTTGACCAGTTCCTTGGTGCGCGGGTCGCGGCCGAAGAAGTGCTCGCGGACGTAGCTGCCGTCGTTGGCCTTGTAGGTCTGGTAGTCGCCGTCGGGCGTGACGTTCATCAGGTTGACCAGCGCGCCGTCCTTGTCGGCGTGCAGCAGCGCGTCCCACTCACGCCCCCAGATCACCTTGATCACGTTCCAGCCGGCGCCGCGGAAGAACGACTCCAGCTCCTGGATGATCTTGCCGTTGCCGCGCACCGGGCCGTCCAGGCGCTGCAGGTTGCAGTTGATCACGAACGTCAGGTTGTCCAGGCCTTCCAGCGCCCCGATGTGCAGCAACCCGCGGCTCTCGGGCTCGTCCATCTCGCCGTCGCCCAGAAAACACCAGACATGCTGGTCGGAGGTGTCCCTGATGCCCCGGTCGTGCAGGTAGTGGTTGAACCGGGCCTGGTAGATGGCGTTCATCGGGCCCAGGCCCATCGACACCGTCGGGAACTCCCAGAAGTCGGGCATCAGCCGCGGATGCGGATACGACGGCAGCCCGCCGCCGGGATGGCTGTGCTCCTGGCGGAAGCCGTCGAGTCGGTCGGCGCCCAGCCGCCCTTCCAGGAAGGCGCGCGCGTAGATGCCGGGGGAGGCGTGGCCCTGGATGAACACCTGGTCCCCGCCGCCGGGGTGCGACTTGCCACGGAAAAAGTGGTTGAAGCCGACTTCGTAGAGCGCCGCCGACGAGGCGTACGTCGAAATATGGCCGCCCACACCGACTCCCGGCCGCTGCGCGCGGTGCACCATGATGGCCGCGTTCCACCGGATCCAGGCACGGTAGCGGCGCTCGACGTCCTCGTCGCCGGGGAACCACGGCTCCAGCTCGGTCGGGATTGTGTTGACGTAGTCGGTCGACGTCAGCGCGGGGATGGCCACCCGCTGCTCGCCGGCGCGTTCCAGCAGCCGCAGCATCAGGTAGCGCGCCCGCGCCGGCCCCGAGCGGTCCAGCAACTCGTCGAAGGACTCGAGCCACTCCGAGGTCTCCTCGGGATCGATGTCGGGCAGGTAGGAGGCCACGCCCTCGCGGATCACCCGAACCCGGTCGGGTTCGCTTGCACCGCTTGGGTTTTTCGCCAGGTCGTGACGTACGAACTCGGTGGTCAACTTCTGCTCCTCGCTGTGCGGTCAGCGGCGGCCGGCCGAGTCCGCCGTCGTCGTCAGTCGTCCTGATTCGATGTCTCCACTATCGTCCCGCACCGACGCCCCTGCCGCGCAATGTCCGCCAGAACCGGTAACGTCACCGACTGTGCTGATCGGATGGCGCGCCGCGATGCAGGCCGGGGCGCGTCGCGGGTTGCGCATCGGCGCGCCGGTGCTCGGCGGCACGGCGGCGGCCCTGTTGGCGATTGTCGGGTGCAGCACCATCACCGAAGGCACCCCGGCCGCCGACACCGTCATCGCGCCGGCCTACCGGGCGTCGGTGTCGGCGTCGGTGTCGGCGTCGTCGGCAACCTCACGGATCCAGGAGTCCCAGCGACAAGCCTCGCTGACCCAGCGGGCCGTGGTGCGCGCCTGTGAATCGTTCGCCGTCAGCAGCAAAGACGCCATCCAGAAGGTGAACGACTTCGTCGCCGCCTACAACGCCGGCCGCGACACCAAGCCCAACGAAGGCCCGGCGATCGAGGCGCTGAGCCACAGCGCCGACACGGTCGTCGAGAACATCACCGACCCGGTGTCCAAGGAGCTGCGCGACGCACTCAATGCCTACGCCGACTCGGCCCGCGCGGTGGCGACCGCGATCCGGTCGCACGCGGGAACGTCGGAGTTCAACCAGAGCGTCAACCACCTCAACGACACCAAGTCCACCACGGTGAAGCTGTGCCTGGCCACCCGATGAGTCGGCGCGTGTGCAACGCTGCCGGTTGTGCGACGATAGGGCCATCGCACGGCGCGGTGGTGCCTGATAAGCCTGAATTCGATAAGGAGGTCGCACGGTGGTGGCGGCGGACGACGCCCCGAGCTACGCCCGCAAACTGGGCATCCAGAAAGGCCAACTGGTCCAGGAGTGGGGCTGGGACGAGGACACCGACGACGGCATCCGCGCTGCCGTCGAGCAAGCGTGCGGCGGCGAGTTGATCGACGAGGACACCGACGAAGTCGTCGACGTCGCGTTGTTGTGGTGGCGTGACGGTGACGGGGATCTGGTGGACACCTTGATGGACGCGATCGCCCCGCTGGCCGACGACGGTGTGATCTGGGTGCTGACCCCCAAGACCGGGCGCCCGGGTCACGTGCTGCCCGCCGAGATCGCCGAGTCGGCCCCGACCGCGGGCCTGATGCCGACCTCGACGGTCAGTCTCGGCGACTGGAGCGCCAGCCAGCTGGTGCAGCCCAAGTCGCGGGCCGGGCGGCGCTGATGTTGCCCGTCGGCACCGGCGCGCCGGACTTCACGCTGAGCGACCAGAACCAGCAGCCGGTCACGCTCAGCGACTATCGCGGCGACAAGAACGTGCTGCTGGTGTTCTTCCCGCTGGCATTCACCGGAATCTGCCAGGGCGAGCTGGACGCGTTGCGCGACCACCTGCCCGACTACGAGAACGACGACAATGCGGTGCTGGCCATCTCGGTGGGCCCGCCCCCCACCCACAAGGTGTGGGCGGCCGAGAGTGGGTTCCTGTTCCCGGTGCTGTCGGACTTCTGGCCGCATGGCGCGGTCAGCCGGGCCTACGGGGTGTTCAACGACGAAACCGGGTTCCCCAACCGCGGCACCTTCGTCATCGACCGCTCCGGGGTCATCCGGTTCGCCGAGATGAACGGGCCTGGCAAGGCCCGTGATCAGCGGCTCTGGGTCGACGCGCTGGCCGCGCTCACGTCCTGACTGCCCCACCCCGCGCGAGCGTGCATGTCTGTCCGCCGACACGCCGCGAAAGCCGTACATCTGCGCACGCTCGCCACGACTCCCGGGTTTTGGGCGCCCGGCCTCCCGGCGGGTAGCGTGCCCGGCACGGGCGCGTAGCTCAGTGGTAGAGCTCTGGTTTTACACACCAGCGGTCGGCGGTTCGATCCCGTCCGCGCCCACCGGCGATCATGTAGGTCAACGCCATATCGCGATTCAATTGGGTTTGACGGGCGAACCCCCGTTGTGCCAAGAGTGTGCCAGTCGGGTTCGCACATTCGGTCGATCCTCCGAACGGAGCGGTTGAATCAACGCTCCCTGTAGGCGGGGGAGATGTCGCCGAGTAGCACGGGCGAATCATCCGAATGGCCCTAGCGCACTGGAAGGCGAGGTGCCTCACGTAAAAGTGAGCGCGAAGTAGATGGCTGGTGCCTCACGCATGGTGAGCGCGTGGGGGGCTT
>NZ_JAVKSH010000032.1:0-22794 GCF_039583805.1 Mycobacterium sp.
GCCTTCCTTGCTACCGGCATCACCAACGCCCGCACCGAGGGCTACAACCGGCTGGTCAAACAGGTCAAACGAGTCGGATGTGGGTACCGCAACACGCGGAACTCGGCTCGGCGGATACGATTCCACTGCACCCGCAAAAAGCGGGCAGCAACCCAGACATCATGCTGTTTGCCCGGTTAAAGTTGAAGAGCTGTTAAAGTTGAAGAGCCGACAATCAGATGTCGTCAGGAATCGCATGATCCACTACCGCATCGTCGACAGCCCGATCGGCCCGCTGACGCTGGCCGGACGCGGCCGGGTCCTGACAAGCGTGCGCATGGCGGGCCAAACCCACGACCCCGACTGCTCAGCTTGGGTGCCTGACGACGCCGCCTTCCCGGATGCCGTCACCCAGCTCGAGGAGTATTTCGCCCGCGAACGAACCGAATTTGATGTCGAATTCAGCCTCGCGGGCACTGAGTTCCAACGCCGGGTGTGGCGGGCCCTGACGAGGATCCCCTACGGAGAAACGCGGTCCTACGGCCAGATCGCGGCGCACATCGGAGCTTGCGGCGCCGCCCGAGCCGTCGGGTTGGCCAATGGCCGAAATCCGGTGGCAATTATCGTTCCCTGCCATCGCGTCATCGGCGCCAACGGCCACCTTACCGGCTACGGCGGCGGCCTAGACCGCAAACGCTCGTTGATCGAATTGGAAAATGGCCGGACAGTCGCAAATTGGACGCCCTCCGACTGATAACCGATACACAAAAAGGGCACCGTGAGGTGCCCTTTTTGGTGTGTGTTCGGCAGTGTCCTACTTTTCCACCCGGAGTGGGCAGTATCATCGGCGCTGGCAGGCTTAGCTTCCGGGTTCGGAATGGGTCCGGGCGTTTCCCTGCCGCTATTTACCACCGTAACTCTATTGATTTATCTACTGCGGTGTGTCTGGTGGGGGGTGTGGTGCGGGTTGGCGTGGTTGCGTGCTTGGTGTGAGTAAGTTTTCGGCCGGTTAGTGCCAGTTCCCTGCGCCCCTTGCGGGGTGTCCAGGTCTGGCCTATCGATCCCGTGGTCTGCGGGGGGCCTTATCCCTCTAAAAGGGTGAGAAGCCTGGTCTTGGAGAAGGTTTCCCGCTTAGATGCTTTCAGCGGTTATCCTTGCCGAACGTGGCTATCCAGCGGTGCCCCTGGTGGGACAACTGGTGTACCAGAGGTTCGTCCGTCCCGGTCCTCTCGTACTAGGGACAGGTTTCCTCAAGCTTCTGACGCGCGCGGCGGATAGAGACCGAACTGTCTCACGACGTTCTAAACCCAGCTCGCGTGCCGCTTTAATGGGCGAACAGCCCAACCCTTGGGACCTGCTCCAGCCCCAGGATGCGACGAGCCGACATCGAGGTGCCAAACCATCCCGTCGATATGGACTCTTGGGGAAGATCAGCCTGTTATCCCCGGGGTACCTTTTATCCGTTGAGCGACACCCCTTCCACTCGGGGGTGCCGGATCACTAATCCCGACTTTCGTCCCTGCTTGACGTGTAGGTCTCGCAGTCAAGCTCCCTTGTGCATTTACACTCAACACCTGATTGCCGTCCAGGTTGAGGGAACCTTTGGGCGCCTCCGTTACATTTTAGGAGGCAACCGCCCCAGTTAAACTACCCGCCAGGCACTGTCCCTGAACCCGGTTCAGGGTTCGAGGTTAGAGGTCCAATACGATCAGAGTGGTATTTCAACAACGACTCCACCAAAACTGGCGTTCTGGCTTCTTAGTCTCCCACCTATCCTACACAAACCGCATCGAACATCAATACCAAGTTGTAGTGAAGGTCCCGGGGTCTTTTCGTCCTGCCGCGCGTAACGAGCATCTTTACTCGTAGTGCAATTTCGCCGAGTCTATGGTTGAGACAGTTGAGAAGTCGTTACGCCATTCGTGCAGGTCGGAACTTACCCGACAAGGAATTTCGCTACCTTAGGATGGTTATAGTTACCACCGCCGTTTACTGGGGCTTAAATTCTCCGCTTCACCCCCGAAGGGGTTGACGGGTCCTCTTAACCTTCCAGCACCGGGCAGGCGTCAGTCCGTATACTTCGTCTTGCGACTTCGCACGGACCTGTGTTTTTAGTAAACAGTCGCTTCTCACTGGTTTCTGCGACCGGTTCCCGCTCCCACCGCAAGGGTGTTCACGGTATGCCGGTCCCCCTTCTCCCGAAGTTACGGGGGCATTTTGCCGAGTTCCTTAACCATAGTTCACTCGTACGCCTTGGTATTCTCTACCTGACCACCTGTGTTGGTTTGGGGTACGGGCCGTATGTGTGCTCGCTAGAGGCTTTTCTTGGCAGCATAGGATCACCGAATTCACCTCAACCGGCTATGCATCACCGCTCGGGAATTAATGAGCGACGGATTTGCCTATCGCTCTCCCTACAGGCTTGCCCCAGTATTACCACTGACTGGTACGGCTACCTTCCTGCGTCACCCCTTCGCTTACCTACTACCAGTAGAGGTCCCACGCAGCAGACCACCGCCGGCCACCCGAAGGTGAACGGTCAGCGATCGTTTGGGCGGTTAGTGCCACTGATTCGGTATGGGCGCCCACACACGGGTACGGGAATATCAACCCGTTGTCCATCGACTACGCCTGTCGGCCTCGCCTTAGGTCCCGACTCACCCTGGGCGGACTGGCCTGGCCCAGGAACCCTTGGTCTTCCGGCGGGCAAGGTTCTCACTTGCCTAATCGCTACTCATGCCTGCATTCTCACTCCCCACACCTCCACGCCAAGATCACTCCGGCGCTTCGCTGGAATGGGGACGCTCCCCTACCCAGCCGCACACAAGTGCGCGACTGCCGCGGCTTCGGCGGTGTGCTTGAGCCCCGCTACATTATCGGCGCACAATCACTTGACCAGTGAGCTATTACGCACTCTTTCAAGGGTGGCTGCTTCTAAGCCAACCTCCTGGTTGTCTTTGCGACTGCACATCCTTTTCCACTTAGCACACGCTTAGGGGCCTTAGCCGGCGATCTGGGCTGTTTCCCTTTCGACGTACGGAGCTTATCCCCCGCCGTCTCACTGCCACGCTCAACACCACGGCATTCGGAGTTTGGCTGACGTCAGTAACCTAGTAGGGCCCATCGGCCATCCAGTAGCTCTACCTCCGCGGTGCACCACGTAACGCTGCACCTAAATGCATTTCGGGGAGAACCAGCTATCACGGAGTTTGATTGGCCTTTCACCCCTACCCACAACTCATCCCCTCAGTCTTCAACCTAAGTGGGTTCGGGCCTCCACGCGGTCTTACCCGCGCTTTACCCTGGCCATGGGTAGATCACTCCGCTTCGGGTCCACAACACGCCACTATGCACACCCGCGTAAGCGGATATGGCTCGCCCTATTCAGACTCGCTTTCGCTGCGGCTACCCCACTCGGGTTAACCTCGCGACATGTCAGTGACTCGCAGGCTCATTCTTCAAAAGGCACGCTATCACCCCTACGGGGCTTTAACGGATTGTAGGCACACGGTTTCAGGTACTATTTCACTCCCCTCCCGGGGTACTTTTCACCATTCCCTCACGGTACTTGTCCGCTATCGGTCATCAGGAAGTATTCAGGCTTACCGGGTGGTCCCGGCAGATTCACAGCGGATTTCACGGGCCCGCTGCTACTCGGGATTCTGCGAACAGCAGATGGTGCGTTTTCGCCTACCGGGCTCTCACCGTCTACGGCAGGCCGTCCCAGGCCACTTCGGCTAACACACCATATTTATCACTGCTGCCCCTCACGGCGGTAAGGAGACTCACAGACCCCACAACGCCACGCACACAACCCCCGCCGGGTATTGACATGCGCGTGGTTTAGCCATCCTCCGCGTTCGCTCGCCACTACTAACGGAATCACAATTGTTTTCTCTTCCTACGGGTACTGAGATGTTTCACTTCCCCGCGTTCCCTCCCGCCGGCTATATATTCACCGGTGGGTGACACGACATTACTCGTGCCGGGTTTCCCCATTCGGAAATCCTCGGATCCAAGCTCGGTTGACAGCTCCCCGAGGCATATCGCAGCCTCCCACGTCCTTCATCGGCTCCTGATGCCAAGGCATCCACCATGTGCCCTTAAACACTTACACACAAAAACCAAGACAAAACAAAAACCAAGACAAAACACTCGACAAACAAGAAACCTCTTGCTTGCCTAGATGCTCGCAACCACTATCCAACTTTCAAACACCACACCCCACCACCAAGTGAGGCGACAACAACCCATCAGGGTGTTGCCTCAAAACCCAACAGTGTGCCGGTGATCTAGCCCCTAACCGAGGATATCGTCGTTGTTGCACCCAACCTCGCACCCACTACAGACACGAGGATCCATTCACGGCTCACCCCCGCCCAATTGCGGGGATTTTTCGTGGTGCTCCTTAGAAAGGAGGTGATCCAGCCGCACCTTCCGGTACGGCTACCTTGTTACGACTTCGTCCCAATCGCCGATCCCACCTTCGACCGCTCCCTCCCCGAAGGGTTAGGCCACGGGCTTCGGGTGTTACCGACTTTCATGACGTGACGGGCGGTGTGTACAAGGCCCGGGAACGTATTCACCGCAGCGTTGCTGATCTGCGATTACTAGCGACTCCGACTTCACGGGGTCGAGTTGCAGACCCCGATCCGAACTGAGACCGGCTTTAAAGGATTCGCTAAACCTTGCGGCATCGCAGCCCTTTGTACCGGCCATTGTAGCATGTGTGAAGCCCTGGACATAAGGGGCATGATGACTTGACGTCATCCCCACCTTCCTCCGAGTTGACCCCGGCAGTCTCTCACGAGTCCCCGGCATTACCCGCTGGCAACATGAGACGAGGGTTGCGCTCGTTGCGGGACTTAACCCAACATCTCACGACACGAGCTGACGACAGCCATGCACCACCTGCACACAGGCCACAAGGGAAGCCGTATCTCTACGGCCGTCCTGTGCATGTCAAACCCAGGTAAGGTTCTTCGCGTTGCATCGAATTAATCCACATGCTCCGCCGCTTGTGCGGGCCCCCGTCAATTCCTTTGAGTTTTAGCCTTGCGGCCGTACTCCCCAGGCGGGGTACTTAATGCGTTAGCTACGGCACGGATCCCAAGGAAGGAAACCCACACCTAGTACCCACCGTTTACGGCGTGGACTACCAGGGTATCTAATCCTGTTCGCTCCCCACGCTTTCGCTCCTCAGCGTCAGTTACTGCCCAGAGACCCGCCTTCGCCACCGGTGTTCCTCCTGATATCTGCGCATTCCACCGCTACACCAGGAATTCCAGTCTCCCCTGCAGTACTCCAGTCTGCCCGTATCGCTCGCACGCCCCCAGTTAAGCCAGGGAATTTCACGAACAACGCGACAAACCACCTACGAGCTCTTTACGCCCAGTAATTCCGGACAACGCTCGCACCCTACGTATTACCGCGGCTGCTGGCACGTAGTTGGCCGGTGCTTCTTCTCCACCTACCGTCAGCCCGAGAAAACCCGGACCTTCGTCGATGGTGAAAGAGGTTTACAACCCGAAGGCCGTCATCCCCCACGCGGCGTCGCTGCATCAGGCTTGCGCCCATTGTGCAATATTCCCCACTGCTGCCTCCCGTAGGAGTCTGGGCCGTATCTCAGTCCCAGTGTGGCCGGACACCCTCTCAGGCCGGCTACCCGTCGTCGCCTTGGTAGGCCGTCACCCCACCAACAAGCTGATAGGCCGCGGGCCCATCCCACACCGCACGGTGCTTTTTACACACCGAACTTTCCACCACGAGACATGCGTCTCGTGGTCCTATCCGGTATTAGACCCAGTTTCCCAGGCTTATCCCGAAGTGCAGGGCAGGTCACCCACGTGTTACTCACCCGTTCGCCACTCGAGTGCCCCGAAGGGCCTTTCCGTTCGACTTGCATGTGTTAAGCACGCCGCCAGCGTTCGTCCTGAGCCAGGATCAAACTCTCCAAACAAAACCTGTTCCAAAGAGAACAACATCTGTTCCAAAGAGAACAACCTGACAAACAAAACACCACACCCCGACACGAGGAACCTCAAGGTGTGGCAAAAAAACAACAACAATCAAAACCACCGAACACACTATTGAGTTCTCAAACAACACCCGTCAGCGGGCAACCCTGCCATGATAGTCCGTGGCAGAGATTTGGTCAACTCCGCTAAGAGCCCCGCTGATACCGCGGAGCGTCGAAGGCAACCTTACTCCACCCGCTCGATCTCGGCACCGAGCCCCACCAGGTTTTCCACGAACAGTGGATAACCGCGGTCGATGTGGAAGACATCATGGACCTCGGTGTCACCGTCTGCCACCAACCCGGCGAGCACCAGGCCGGCCCCCGCCCGGATATCCGAGCACCACACCGGTGCGCTGGAGAGCTGTGCAAGCCCCCGCACGACGGCGTGGTGCCCATCGGTGCGGGCGTCGGCACCGAGCCGGATCATCTCTTCGACGAATCGGAAGCGGGCCTCGAAGACGTTCTCGGTGATCATCGAAGTGCCGTCGGCAATCGAGGCCAGCGCGATCGCCATCGGCTGGAGGTCCGTCGGGAACCCCGGGAACGGCAACGTTGCGACGTTGACCGCCTTGGGCCGCTCGTATTGCGCCACCCGGAAGCTGTCGTGGGTCTGGGTGACGGTGGCGCCCGCGTCGTGCAGTTTGTGCAGCACCAATTGAAGGTGCGCCGGGTCGATCCCAGTCACCGTGACGTCACCGCGCGTCATCGCGGCCGCAATGCCCCACGTGGCGGCCACAATCCGGTCCCCGATCACGCGATGCTCGGTCGGATACAGCCGGGGAACGCCGGTGACGGTCATGGTCGGCGAACCGGCACCCTCGACCTGCGCGCCCATCTGGTTGAGCATCGTGCACAGATCCACGACATCGGGCTCGCGAGCCGCATTGTGGATCGTGGTGACGCCTTCGGCCATGACCGCGGCCATCAGAATGTTCTCCGTCGCCCCCACCGAGGGAAACTCCAGTTGTATCTCCGCGCCGCGCAGGGTGTCCGCCTGGGCGACGACGCAGCCGTGCTCGATACTGCAGTCGGCGCCCAGCTGCCGTAAGCCCGCCTGATGCATGTCCAACGGCCGCGAGCCGATGGCGTCGCCGCCCGGCAACGCAACCCTGGCCCGCTTGCACCTCCCCACCAGGGGCCCCAGCACGCAGACCGACGCTCGGAACTGGCGGACCGCGGCAAAGTCTGCGTCGTATTTCGGCTCGTCCGGAGACGTGATGCGCACGGTTGCGCCGGCGAGTTCGACCGTGGCGCCCAAGCCGCGCAGCACCTCCGCCATCAGCGGTACATCGAGGATGTCGGGGCAGTTGGTGATCGTGCTGGCGCCCTCTGCCAACAGCGCCGCGGCCATCAGCTTCAACACGCTGTTCTTGGCGCCCCCGACGGCCACTTCGCCCGACAACCGGTTCCCGCCGGTCACCACGAATCGCTCCGCCACCTGCGATAGTTTAGTGAGCAGTGTCGCCGCTGTCAGTCAGGCCGGTACCGTTTGACTATGGCGGTACACCTGACCCGCATCTACACTCGCACCGGCGACGACGGGACGACCACGCTCGGCGATCTCTCCCGGGTTTCGAAGAATGACGCGCGGCTGGTGGCTTATGCCGACTGCGACGAGGCGAATACCGCGATCGGTGCGGCAGTGGCGCTCGGAAGCCCCGACCAGAACATGACACGTGTGCTGCGGCACGTTCAGAACGATCTGTTCGACGTCGGTGCGGACCTCTCCCGCCCTGTGGTGGACAACCCCGAGCGTCCTTCGCTGCGCATCACGCCGCCGTACATCGACCGGCTAGAGGCGTGGTGTGACGAGTTCAATGAACACCTGACGCCACTGAGTTCCTTTGTGCTGCCTGGTGGTTCACCGCTCTCAGCGCTGCTCCACGTGGCCCGCACGGTGGTGCGGCGCGCGGAGCGCTCAGCATGGGCCGCAGTGGAGAATCACCCGTCGGGTGTCAGCACGCTACCCGCACGGTACTTGAATCGACTCTCCGACCTACTGTTCGTCTTGTCACGGGCGGCCAACCCGGACGGCGACGTGCTCTGGCAACCAGGCGGGGACCTTCCACAGCGGCCCGCGAAATAGCCGGGCCGTCAGGTGCTCCGGCGGCGTGCGCGCGGTGAGGGCCGGGATTCCAGCCACGACAAGAACGCGGTCGCGGCGCCACGTTCCAGAGCGATTTCGTAACCGCGCCTGCGGTCCTGGGTGGTGTCCCGCAGTTCCAGCACTGCGATCTCGTCGGTCATGATGTCGAACTCGTCACCGCGCGGTGAGCGGCGCGAGACGATGTCGACCCCCCGTCGGCTCAGGCGCCGGTCCGGCCACAACCGCACGCTGGACAGCCGGTAGAACCCTGCCGCACCACCTTGATAGCGGATCACTCCGTGTCGCCAACCATGGCCGCCCACCGCGGGAAGGTCCCGCATGATCGCGGCCGTTCCGCCCTGGCGAAGCTTCCACAATCGATAACTCAACGCGACGACTGCGAGCGCCAACACCGTGATCAGCGCGACCATGGCGAACATGGTCGCGCTCATCGGTCGGCCGTCCGCTAGTCGATCGCGCCGACGGCGCGCAATCTGGCGCGACCCCTGGCGGCGATACGGGGATCGTCGGACTCCGAATCCTGCCTCGCAGCAACCTCATCGATCTCCGACTCGAACTCGGCCGACTCGGCGAGGATGCTGACTCCGTCCTCGGTGACGGACAGGAACCCGCCGTCCACCGCGATGCGCAGGTCTTTCTCCCCCTCGCGCTCCACCCGTACCATGGCATCGTCAACCAACTGCGCGACGAGGGGTATGTGCCGCGGCAGGATCCCGATTTCGCCGACCGTGGTGCGGGTGAACACGAAAGTTGCGCTGCCCGACCAGATCTTGCGATCCACAGCGACGATCTCGATGTTGAACTCAGCCATCTCACATCACCTCTCGCGGCGGCCAGCTCGCCGTCACAGCTTGGCGCCGAGGCTCTCGGCCTTCTTGGCCAAGTCGTCGAGACCCCCGATCAGGAAGAAGGCCTGTTCGGGTAGATGGTCGAACTCGCCCTTCGCCAGTTTGTCGAACGCCTCGATCGTCTCCTTCAGCGAAACGGTCGAACCCGGCTGGCCGGTGAACTGCTCGGCCGCCATCATGTTCTGCGAGAGAAAACGTTCGATGCGCCGCGCCCGGTTTACCAGCTGTTTGTCTTCCTCGGACAGCTCGTCGATGCCGAGGATCGCGATGATGTCCTGAAGGTCCTTGTACCGCTGCAGGATCCGGATCACTTCCTGCGCCACCCGGTAATGCTCCTCACCCACGACTCCGGGGTCGAGAATGGTCGAACTGGATGCCAGCGGGTCCACGGCGGGGAAGATGCCCTTGGAGAACACCGTCCGTGACAACTCGGTGGTGGCGTCCAGGTGCGCGAACGTCGTCGCCGGCGCGGGGTCGGTGTAGTCGTCGGCGGGCACGTACACCGCTTGCATCGAGGTGATGGAGCGGCCCCGTGTCGAGGTGATCCGCTCCTGGAGCTGACCCATCTCGTCGGCCAGCGTGGGTTGGTATCCCACTGCCGAGGGCATCCGGCCCAGCAGAGTCGACACCTCGGAGCCGGCCTGGGTGAACCGGAAGATGTTGTCGATGAACAACAGCACGTCCTGGCCCTGCTCGTCCCGGAAGTACTCGGCCATGGTCAAGGCGGACAGCCCAACCCGCATGCGGGTACCCGGCGGCTCGTCCATCTGGCCGAATACCAGAGCGGTGTCCTTGAGCACGTTGGCGTCGGCAAGCTCGACCCACAGATCGTTGCCCTCGCGGGTACGCTCGCCGACGCCGGCGAATACCGACGTGCCGCCGAAGTTGCGCGCGATGCGGTTGATCATCTCCTGGATCAGCACCGTCTTTCCCACTCCGGCACCGCCGAACAACGCGATCTTGCCACCGCGGACGTACGGCGTGAGCAGATCGACGACTTTCAGGCCGGTCTCGAGCATCTCGGTGCGTGGTTCCAGCTCGTCGAACGGGGGAGGTTTGCGGTGAATGGGCCAGCGCTCGAACTCTTTTCCGTAACCCGGCTCGTCGAGGCAGTCGCCCAGCGCGTTGAATACGTGGCCTTTGACTCCGTCGCCGACCGGCACTGAGATCGGATTTCCGGTGTCCACCACCTCGACACCGCGCACCAGCCCATCGGTCGGTTGCAACGAGATCGTGCGCACCAGGCTGTCGCCGAGATGCTGCGCCACCTCCAGCGTCAAGGTCTTGGCGAGCGACTCGAAGGTGATCTTGGCGTGCAGCGCGTTGAACAACGCTGGCACCGACCCACGGGGGAACTCGACGTCGACGACGGGCCCGGTGACCCGCACCACCCGGCCGTTGGTGTCTGCGCCAACTGCGCGGGTGGACTTTTGAGCGGTGGCTGTCATATCTTCTTCGCTTCCTCGTGTGGCTTACCCAGCGGCCTCGGCGAGCGCATTTGCACCACCGACGATTTCGCTGATTTCCTGGGTGATCTGAGCCTGCCGCTCCCGGTTGGCCTCCAGCGTCAGGGCCTTGATGAGGTCGTCCGCGTTGTCGGTGGCGGACTTCATCGCGCGCTGGCGCGACGCCAGCTCGGAGGCGGCAGACTCGAGCAGCGCGGCATACACGCGGGTAGTGAGGTACCGCGGCAGCAGCGATTTGAAAAGCGTTGTCGCGTCTGGTTCGAACGAGTACAGAGTGCGAGGTCCGGTCTCCTCCTCGACGTATTCGACCACCATCGGCGCGATCCGGTGCGCCCCAGCCGACTGCGACATCATCGACTTGAACTCGGTGTAGACGATGTGCAGCTCGTCGACGCCGGGAGTACCGCCGGACACCTGGCCCTCGTCGGTCGCCTGAGCACCGACCAGGAACGCGTCGACCAACGTCGAGGCGATCTCCGCGGCGTCGGTGTACTTCGGCTGCTCGGAGAAACCGGTCCACGACGACGTGACGTCCCAGTTTCGGAATCTGTAGTAATTCAAGGCCTTACGGCCGACGACGTAGACGACCGGCGTCTTGCCCTCTCCCCGTAGCAGGGAAAAGAGTTCCTCTGCTCGCCGAAATATGGCGGCATTGTAGCCGCCACAGAGACCGCGATCGGACGACACCACCAGCACGCCGGCCCGTTTCGGCTCCTCGCGCTCGACGAGCAGCGGATGGTCCAGGGCGGCTTCGGTGGCCAGCGTGGTCAGCATACGGGTGATCTCGACGGCATAGGGCCGCGCAGAAGCGAGCCGGGCCTGCGCCCTACCGATACGCGACGTGGCGATCAGCTCTTGAGCCTTGGTGATCTTTTTGATCGACCCGGCCGAGCGGATCCGCCCGCGCAGTTCCCGAAGGGTGGCAGCCATCGGCGACTACTTCTTCCTCGGCGGTGCCGGCTTGTGGACCTGCACCGCTTCCTTGGCCAGTTTTTCTTCGTCAAGAGCGTCGACGTGCTCGTCGGGCACCACCGAGCCGCCGCCGGTCGCCGCAAAGCCCTTCTTGAACTGGTTGATCACCTCGGTGAGCTCGTCGGCTGTCGCATCAGACAGCTTCTGGGATTCTCGGATATCGGACAGGATGTCCCCCTCGGCAGCCCGGATATGGTCCAGGAGCTCGGTTTCGAATCGGCTGACGTCTTCGACCGGAACCGAGTCCAAGTGACCGCCGGTGCCGAGGAACATCGACACCACCTGCTCCTCGACGGGCATCGGCTGGGATTGCGGTTGCTTGAGCAGCTCGACGAGCCGGGCGCCGCGCTCCAGTTGTGCCTTGGAGGTGGCGTCCAGATCAGAAGCGAAGGCGGCGAAGGCTTCCAGTTCCCGGTACTGCGACAAGTCCAAGCGGAGACTTCCTGCCACCTCTTTCATAGCCTTGATCTGCGCGGCGCCGCCGACCCGAGACACCGACACCCCGACATTGATGGCCGGGCGCACGCCCTGGTTGAACAGGTCAGTCTCCAGGAAGCACTGCCCGTCGGTGATAGAGATGACGTTGGTGGGGATGTAGGCCGAGATGTCGTTGGCCTTGGTCTCAATGACCGGCAGCCCGGTCAGCGAACCGCCGCCGAGGTCGTCGGAGAGCTTGGCGCAGCGCTCGAGCAGCCGGGAGTGCAGGTAGAACACGTCACCGGGGTAGGCTTCGCGGCCCGGCGGGCGGCGCAACAACAGCGAGATCGCGCGGTAGGCCTCAGCCTGCTTGGTCAGGTCGTCGAAGACGATCAGCACATGCTTGCCCGCATACATCCAATGCTGAGCGATCGCTGAACCGGTATATGGCGCAAGCCATTTGAAGCCGGCAGAATCCGATGCGGGCGCAGCGACGATGGTTGTGTAGTCCATGGCGCCGCCTTCCTCCAAGGTGCGGCGGACGCTGGCGATGGTGGTGCCCTTCTGTCCGATGGCGACATACACGCACCGAACCTGCTTGTCGGGGTCTCCGGACTCCCAGTTCTGGCGCTGGTTGAGTATCGTGTCGACACACACCGCGGTCTTGCCCGTCTTGCGGTCGCCGATGATCAGCTGCCGCTGCCCGCGACCGATCGGAGTCATCGCGTCAACGGCCTTGATCCCCGTCTGCAGCGGCTCCTTGACACCCTGGCGCTGCACCACGGAGGGCGCCTGGATCTCCAACGCCCTGCGAGTCTCCGCCTCGATGTCACCGCGGCCGTCGATCGGGTGGCCGAGCGGGTCCACCACCCGGCCCAGGAAACCGTCGCCGACGGGGACCGAGAGCACCTCCCCGGTGCGCTTGACCTGTTGGCCCTCTTCGATTTTCTCGAAGTCGCCCAGGATCACCGCGCCGACGCTGTGCTCGTCGAGGTTGAGCGCCACGCCCAGGACCCCGCCGGGGAACTCCATCAGTTCTTGAGTCATGACCGAGGGCAAGCCCTCGACGTGGGCGATACCGTCGCCGGCGTCGATGACGGCGCCGACCTCCTCGCGGACCGTGTCGGAGGTGAAGGAACTGACGTATTCCTCGATCGCGCCCTGAATGTCTTCAGCGGAGATTGTCAACTCTGCCATGGTTTTTCGTTCTTCCTGCTTGGTGTGGTGACTTGTCGGTGTTTCAGTCGGGCAGCTGGCTTTGGGCGGCGGACAGATGAGAGGCGAGCGTACCGTCGATCACCTCGTCGCCAACCGAGATGGCCAGCCCGCCCAGCAGTTCGGGGTCGATCTGCATCTGGAGCGTCACCGGGTGCCCGTAGATCCGGCTGAGCACCGCGGTGAGACGGGTGCGCTGGGCGTCGGTGAGCTCGGCCGCGGCGCTGACGTGCGCCACGATTTCGCCGCGGCGGGCCACTGCGATCTCAGCAAGGTCCAACACCGCCGCCTCGGCCGGTCGGCCTCGCAACAACTCCACCGTTTGGGCAAGCAGTGCGACGGTGATCGGGTTGACGGCGCCGCTCGCGCTGTCGAGCACGTCGCGCAGCAGCCGGATACGTTCTTCGGCGGGCGCAGCGTAGTCGCCGAGCAAGATGGCCAGGCGCGGCTGCGCGTCGAGGATGCGGGAGATCCTGAACAGCTGGTCTTCCACCTCGTCGATCTGGCCGGCCCGCTCGGCGCGCAGCAGCAGCGCCTGGCGGGCAACGTGTTCGATGGCGTCGACCAGGTCGGCGTTGGCGGACCAGCGCCCCGACACCGCGGCCCGCATCACGTCCTGCGCAGGTTCTCCGACCTTGCCGGCCAACACTCGATCGATCAGCCGGACCCTGGCCGTCGCGTCCTCGGTCGGCACGGTGAGATAGCGGGTGAGGACGGTTTCGCGGTCCAGCAGCGTGGCCACGGACGTCAAATCGTCGGCCAGAGTGGACAGCTCGGCGTCGTCGAGGCGTTGGGCTATCTCGCCGACTTGCTCTAACAGTTCGTTGAGCGCCAGTCGGCTGGCCGAACGCATCCTGGCCAGCACCGCATACTCGACATCCGCCTCCGACGGCGTCATCGCCTCCAGGTCGTCGAGAAACCGGTCGACGGTGGCCGACCGCCGCGCCTTGTCCGCGGCGTGATCGCGGACCAATTCGCCGGCGCGCCGGACGGATTCGTAGCCGAGGTCTTGTCGAAGCTGTCGGATCAGCTGCCGGCGCAACAACTCGACCTGCTTGGCGCCCTGAACTTTGATCCGCTCGACTTCGGCGTCTGCCTGGGCGCGCAATTGCTCGCCGATCCGTTCGGCGTCCACCTGGGCTTCTTCGGTGACCCGCTGCGCCTCGGCTGTCGCGTCCGCGCGCGCCTGGGCGTGGGCCTGGCGTGCGTCCGCGAGCCGAGCGGCGGCTGCGGCGGCGTCGTCTAGCTGTTGGCGCACCGTGTTCTGCTGAGCGAGCATCAGCGTGCGTGTCAGCGGCACGACATAGCGCCAGACCAACACGATGATCAGGACGAAACCGATCAGTTGACCGATGAAGGTCGACATCGTCGCTACCGCCTCGACCCGGTCGTCGTCGAGCTGGTGACGTCGACCCCGAGGATTCGGCTGGCCAGCGTCGCGGACATGCTTTCCACACGGGTACGCAGATCGGCGCCGACCGCGTCACCTTCTCGCTTGAGGTGCTCACCGGCATCCTGCAGGGTGGCGGCAACGCGTTCCTCCGCGCCGGCGCGCATTTCCTCGAGCGCCTTGCGGCCCTGCGCCCGGGCCTCGTCGCGGGCGGCCGACGCCGTGACCCGGGCTTGCGACATCAGCTCCTCGTAGTCGGCCTGGGCGGCTGCGAACTGCTCGGCCGACTTCTTGGTGTCGGCGAGGGTCTTGGCGACCATTTTCTCGCGCTCCTGCAACACCTTCATGATCGGCGGCACCACGAACTTGCCGATCACGCCGAGCACGATCAAGAAGATGACCAGCACGACAAAGAACGTGCCGTTGGGAACGAGGAAGTTGTTGCCTCCCTCAGCCTCCTGGCTGGCGACCGCCAGGGCAGTACCGCTCACGTCACCCATCACGACTGATTACGACACCGGAGTGGCGAAGACAAACAGAGCCATGAACGCGAGATTGATGAAGTAGGCGGCCTCGACCAGACCGACCGTGATGAAGAACGGGGTGAACAGCCGGCCCTGTGCCTCGGGCTGGCGGGCGATGCCTGAGATCAAGGCGTTACCGGCGACGCCGTCACCAATACCGGCGCCGATCGCTCCGCCGGCCATGATCAGACCGCCGCCGATCAGGGCGCCGGCAGCGATGGTGGGGTTCATTGTTCTGTCCTCCTTGATGACTACTAGCGGGTTACCTGGACTCCGTCGTGGTACGCGGGCCTCGCGAGAAGATGACCGTTCTACTCGTGTTCCCCTTCCAGCTCCATCGCTTGACTGAAGTACAAGACGGTCAGCAGCGCGAAGATGAACGCCTGGATCGCGCCAACGAACAAATCGAACGCCTTCCAGATGGCGTTGGGCGCCCACAGGATATACGGCGGGAACAGCGCGATCAGCGCGACCAGGATGCCGCCGGCGAAGATGTTGCCGAAAAGTCGGAGCGACAACGAGATTGGCTTGGCGAGTTCTTCAACGATGTTGATCGGCGAGAAGACCAACCCGACCCCCGGCGGCAGGGTGTCCCACACGTGGCCCTTGATCACCTTGACCGGATAGCCGACCAGACCGCTGCGCCAGACGCCGGCCAGGTGGTAGCAGATGAAGACGAACAGCGCCAATGCCAGCACGTAGTTGATGTCCGCCGCGGCTGATTTGAGCAGCTCCGTGGTGTGTCCGGCGGCGTCGGTGTACTGCACCGGTAGCACCGAGAGCCAGTTGGAGATCAGGATGAACACGAAGATCGTGACGGACAGCGGCAGCACGAACGGCGCGATGCGCATGCCGATCGCATTCTCGATCTGGTTACGCATCTGGATGGTGATTGCCTCGAAGAACAGCTGAACGCCCCCGGGCACGCCGGTCGAGGTGACCTTGGCGCGCAGAAAGAAAGCCAGGCCGATCACGATCACCGCGGCAATCGCGGTCGACAAGATTGTGTCGGTGTTGACGGTCATTCCGAACCAGGTGGCTGTGGTGTGATCGCCAACCTCGATCTGAGCTTCGGCCAGAAGCGCGTCAGTCATGGCTGTCGCTCGTCCCTTCGCTACCGTTGCCGTCGCGATCAAGGTCGGCGGCGCCCGTGCGCAGCTTCTTCCACACCGGCAGGGCCGTGCTCAGCACCAGCAGTATCTGGAACACCGCAAGTCCGAACACTACGCCCAGCCCGGTGGGCCGGAATACGAATGCGATGACCAGCCCGATCACGGATATGATCGCCAGCCGGCCGGCCGAGTTGAGCGCCATCGTCTTCTTGACCGGATGCTCGACTGCGGTGATCACCGTTACCGCCCTACGCACCAGCAGCGCATTGAGCAAACCCAGCAGCAGGCCGATTCCGAAGAACACGCCGAGCATCGGATGGCCCGCCCAACCGGCGGCCGACGTCGCCGCCACGGTCAGCCCAAGCGAGACACCGAGCAGACGAACCGGCCGGAACGCAACAGCGGGTGACACCAACGGCGCGTCCTGCGCTGGGGTCGTCACTGTCGCACCTCAGTCCTCGCTAGGGGGAGTCGGCCTGGTTGATCGTTGCGCGGCCCGTTGAGCGTATCGAAGGGCAATCGCCGCGCTCGAGTCACCCGAGCAGAACATCCCCGTGTCGGTCGTTCGTTGGCTCTACCAGAGGTCTGTCCGGCGGCCTGATGGCCGGCAACCCGCGAGGTTCATTCGGGTTATACCTGCACCGTACCACACGTGCGACGGTACTACTACTACTCGTCGTAGACATCGTCGTGGACGTCGTCGCCACGCCGTAAGAGAGGTATCAGCGTCACGACAACCGCGACCGCGATCGCGCCGACCATCACCGCCCCGGTGTCGCGCGGATCGACGAAGATCGTACTGGCGGCGCCGAACGCAACGATGCCCACCCACAGGTAGATCAGCAGGACCACACGGCGGTGGGAATGACCGATCTGCAGCAGCCGGTGGTGCAGGTGCATCTTGTCGGGGCTGAAGGCGCTGCGCCCTGCGCGCGAGCGGCGCACGATCGCCAGCAGCAGGTCGAGCATCGGCCACAACATGACCGCCACGACCAACAGGAACGGCGACAGCAGAGCAAACACGTCGCGGGCGCCGTACGCGTTCTGAGAAACTGGTCCTGCCGCGGTCGTCGACGCGGCCGCCAACATCAGGCCGATCAGCATCGAACCCGAGTCCCCCATGAAGATCTTCGCCGGGTGGAAGTTGTGCGGCAAGAATCCCAAGCAGGCCCCGGCCAGCACCACCGAGATCACCGCGGGCGGATAGAACAGCACGTCGCCGCCGTGGTCGCGCAGCAGGCCGACCGAGAATATGCAGATCGCCAGCGCGGTGATGAGGCCCAGCCCGGCGGCCAGCCCGTCGAGGCCGTCGACGAAGTTCATGGCGTTCACGATCGCGGCGGTCAACGCCAGGGTGACCAGAATCGACGAGGCCTGGTCCAGCACAATGGTGCCGACGCCGCCCACCGGGATGTACAGCACGCTCCAGGCGACCCCCATGGTTACCAGCACACTGGCCGCGGTGATCTGGCCGGCGAACTTGGTGAGCGCGTCCAGACCCCAGCGGTCGTCGAGCAGGCCGATCCCGACAATCACCGCACCCGCCACGAGGACCGCCGGCAGACCCGAGGAATAAACGAAGCCGCGCGTCAGCGCCGGAAGCTGGGCGGCGAGAAAGACCGCGGAGATGACACCGATGTACATCGCCAGCCCACCCATCCGCGGCGTCGGCATGACATGCACGTCGCGTTCGCGCGGGTACGCGACCGCGCCGAGTCGGGTGGCCAGCACGCGCACCGGCCCGGTGGCGAAGTAGGTGACGATCGCGGCGGTCAATCCCACCAGCGCAAGCTCGCGCAGGGGGACACCGGCGCCGCGACCGGCCAACGCGATCAGACCGCCGGCAAGGCTGTGCCCGGTGCTGACCACTGGAAAACCGTACTGCACTCGCCGGTCAGGGCATCAGGGTCGCTGGGTCCACGTCGAGCACCGCGGCGATGCTATCGGCGCTGACCGGTCCGGGCCGCAGGATGCGCGGCGCGTCTGCGGTCAGGTCCAGAATCGTCGACGCCGCCTGCTGCGCGGACGGTCCCGAGTCGAGATAGACCTCGACGAGGTCGCCGAGCTGACGGTGGGCCTCGTCGGCGTCGACTGCCGGCGGCCGGCCGGAGATGTTGGCGCTGGACACCGCCATCGGCCCGACCTGGCGCAACACCTCGATGGCGATCGGGTGCAACGGCATCCGCACCATCACGGTGCCGCGGGCGTCGCCGAGGTCCCAGTGCAGCGACGGCGCCTGCTGGACCACCAGGCTCAGCGCTCCCGGCCAGAACGCACGGATCAGGTCGCGAACCGAATTGCCAACGGTCAGCGCGATGCCGTCGATGGTGCTCCAGGATCCGACCAGCACCCCCACCGGCATGTCACGGCCACGTCCCTTGGCCGACAACAATGCGGCAACCGCCGCGCTGTCGAACGCGTCGGCACCGACCCCGTAGACGGTATCGGTCGGCATGACCACCAGGCGGCCGTTTGTGACCGCGCCGACCGCCGACGCGATGCCCCGGGAACGCTGGTCGGCGACGGCACAGTCGAAGACCTCAGTCAATGGCGTCGCTCTTCCCCGCGAACGGGCGGCACCCCCGCCTCATGGCTTCACACTGCTCGTCACCGGCGCTGGACACGGCTCATCCCTTCTGCGGGCAGTCACGAACCTGGGCCGGCCGGCCAGATCCACCCGACCGGTGATCTCGTCGAAAAGTGCTGTCTGAGTTATTAACTGAACGGTGTGCGGGGACGTGATGTCGTCGTGCTCGACGGCAAGCATTCCGCCCGGACGCAGCCAGCGCCCGGCCAGGCGGACGACGGCCGCGATCACGGCCATCCCGTCCGGGCCGGCGAACAGAGCGTGATGCGGATCATGTTGGGCAACTTCGGGTTCCAGCAGCGCACCGTCAGGGATGTAGGGAGGGTTTGCGACGACGAGGTCGGCCCTCCCGTCGAGCTCGGCGAGCAGGCCCGCGTCGGTGACGTCGGCCTGCAGCAGTTCGACCGTCGTTGCCGCCGCATTGCGCCGCGCGTAGTCGAGCGCGCTCGGGCAGTCGTCGATCCCCAGCACGCGGGCGTCCGGCCAGCGCCGCGCCAGCGCGATCGCCAGCGCTCCGCAGCCGGTGCAGAGATCGACGATTACCGGCTGAGCGGGAAGCCATTGCGCGGCAGCCCATTCCAGCATCGCCTCGGTTTCCGGACGCGGGATGAAGACACCCGGCCCAAGGGTCAGCCGCACCGGCCCGAACGACACCGCGCCGGTCAGATGTTGCAGCGGTACGCGACGCGATCGCGCGGTGACCGCGGCGTGGTATCGACTGAAGAACTCGTCGCCGGGCGGGTCGATCACCGCCAGGCGGCCCCGCTCGGTACCCGCCAGGTGCGCGGCCAGTTCCTCGGCATCCCAGCGCGCCGAGTCGATTCCGGCCTGCGCGAGCAGCGCCGTGGCCGAGTCGACCGCGAGCCGTAGGCGAGTCATGCCTGGCGCAGCCGGGACTGCTTGTCGGCGGCGGCCAGCGCGTCGAACAAGGCGTCAAGGTCGCCTTCGAGCACCTGGTCCAGATTGTGGGCCTTGTACCCGATGCGATGGTCGGTGATGCGGTTCTCCGGAAAGTTGTAGGTGCGGATGCGCTCGCTGCGGTCCACCGTGCGGATCTGGCTGGCGCGATCGGCCGATGCCTCGGCCAGTGCCTGCTCCTCGGCGATCGCCTGCAGCCGGGCCGCCAGCACCTGCATGGCGCGCGCCTTGTTCTGCAGCTGTGAGCGCTCGTTTTGGCAGGTGACGACAATTCCGGTGGGCAGGTGGGTGATGCGCACCGCGGAGTCGGTGGTGTTGACGCCCTGCCCACCCTTGCCGGAGGAGCGGTAGACGTCGATGCGCAGATCCGACTCGTCGATCTGCACCTCGGCGATCTCCTCGGGTTCGGGGTAGACCAGCACACCCGCGGCCGAGGTGTGCACGCGACCCTGGGACTCGGTCACCGGCACCCGCTGCACCCGGTGCACGCCGCCCTCGAACTTCATTCGCGACCACACCCCGTCGCTCGGGTCGCCATGACGGGCGCCCTTGCGCGCAACAGCCAACGTCGCGTCCTTGTAGCCGCCCAGATCCGAGGTGGTCTCGTCCAGCACGGTCACCGTCCAGCCGCGTCGCTCGGCGTAACGGATGTACATGCGTGCCAGGTCGGCGGCGAACAGCGCCGATTCTTCGCCGCCCTCACCGGATTTGACCTCGAGCACGATGTCGTCGCCGTCGTGCGGGTCACGCGGTGCCAGCAGGTCGGCGAGTTGTGTTGCCAGTGCCGCAACCCGCGCTTCAAGTTCGGCCGCCTCGGCGGCGAAGGATTCGTCGTCGGCGGCCAACTCCCGCGCGGTCTCCAGGTCGGCGCGGGCAGACTCCAGTTTACGGTGCGTCGCCACGACCGGCGCCAACTGCGCGAACCGGCGTCCCACCGTGCGGGCACTGGCCGCGTCGCTGTGCAGTTCCGGATCGGCCAGCTGACGCTCGAGGTCGGCGTGCTCGGCCAGCAACGCGTCGATCGCCTGCACGCTCTGCGTCATCTGGAACCTCCGCACACACAACGACGCCCGAACTGCGCGGGAGCCGCGACGGTCCGGGCGTCGATCCTGCTACTTGTTGTCTGCCGAGTCCTCGTCTTGGGCGCCGGACTTGCGCTTGCCGTAGCGCTTCTCGAAACGGGCAACACGACCACCGCTGTCGAGGATCTTCTGTTTGCCGGTGTAGAAGGGGTGGCACTGCGAGCAGACCTCGACCGCGATGTGGCCGCTTGCTTTGGTGCTGCGGGTCTGGAAGGAGTTACCGCAGCCGCAGACCACGGTGGTCTCCACGTAGGCGGGATGGATGCCGGATTTCATGATGTCCTTTTTCGTCGCTGGTCGCCCGGGTCGCACTCGTGATCGGACGTGAACTCCGAACCTGGGAATTGCCCATATTATGCCAGCTGCGCGGGCGGCGGCCCAAACCCAAACGCCCGGGTGGGCGGGCGGCGCGCCGCCAGGCTCAGTCGTTGCCGGCGCCGCCGGGTGTGTTCTTGGCGACCTGCATCAAGAACTCGTAGTTGTTCTTGGTCTTGCGCAGCTGAGCCATCAGCAGGTCGATGGCCTGGTGCGGATCCAGGCCGGACAGCACTCGGCGCAGCTTGTGCACGATCGCGAATTCATCGGGGGGCAGCAGCAGTTCGTCCTTGCGCGTACCGGACGGGTTCACGTCGACCGCGGGGAAGACCCGCCGCTCAGCGATCTTGCGGTCGAGCTTGAGCTCGGCGTTGCCGGTGCCCTTGAATTCTTCGAAAATCACTGTGTCACCGGTGGACCCGGTTTCCACCATCGCGGTGGCGATGATCGTCAGCGATCCCCCCTCCTCGATGTTGCGTGCGGCACCAAGGAAGCGCTTCGGCGGGTACAGCGCGGTGGAATCCACACCGCCGGACAGGATGCGCCCGGACGCCGGGGACGCGTTGTTATAGGCACGACCCAGCCGGGTGATCGAATCGAGCAGCACCACGACGTCTTTGCCCTGCTCGACGAGCCGCTTGGCCCGCTCGATCGCCAGCTCGGCGACTGACGTGTGGTCCGACGGCGGCCGGTCGAAGGTGGAGGCAATGACCTCGCCCTTGACCGAGCGCGTCATGTCGGTGACTTCCTCGGGACGCTCGTCGACGAGGACGACCATGAGGTGGCATTCCGGGTCGTTCTTGGTGATCGCGTTGGCAATGTCCTGCAGGATCGTGGTCTTGCCCGCCTTAGGCGGCGACACGATCAGCGCACGCTGGCCCTTGCCGATCGGCATGATCAAATCGATGATCCGGGTGGTCAGCTGCTCGGTGGTGGTTTCCAGCCGGAGCCGCTCGTTCGGGTACAGCGGCGTGAGTTTGCCGAACTCGGGTCGCTTTCGCGCGTCCTCGACCGGTCCGCCGTTGACGCTGTCCAGGCGAACCAGCGGATTGAATTTCTGGCGGGGATTCTGGCCCCCGCCTTCACCTTCGCGGGGCACCCGCACCGCGCCGGTGACGGCGTCGCCACGGCGTAGGCCGTTCTTGCGCACCAGGTTCATCGACACGTACACGTCGTGTGGTCCGGCCAGATACCCCGAGGTGCGCACAAATGCGTAGTTGTCGAGCACGTCGAGAATGCCGGCCACCGGCTGGACGACGTCGTCCTCCCGCAGCTCGCTGTCGGCGCCGTCGCCGGGCCGCTCGCCTCGGCGGCGCCGTTCCCGGAACCGGCGCCCGCGCCGGCCTTGGCGGCCTTCACCGTCGTCGTCGCCACCGCGGTTCTGTTGCCCGCCCGGGCCCTGCCGCTCGCCCGCGGTATCCGGCTCGCGCTCCTCGCGCTTGCCCTGCTGCGCGGCGCTGTCCTTCCGGTCGGGTGCGCGGCGCGTGCCGGCGCCGGGCGACTCGGCCTGGTCGGCCGGCCCGGCGGTGACATTGTGGGCCGCGCGCCTCTCGGCGGCTTGGGCGGGTGCTCCGTTGCCGTGCCTCTGGCCTTCCTGGATCGCGGCGATCAGTTCGGTTTTGCGCATACCCGACGTGCCCTTGACGCCGGCCCGGTTGGCCATGGCGCGCAGTTCGGGCAGCACCATGGTGGCGAGCGAGCCGCCCGACCCGGTTTTGGCGTCGACCGCCGGCCCGGAGGTGTCAGGCCCCGCAGTGTCAGGCCCCGCAGTGTCAGGCCCCGCAGTGTCAGGCCCCGCAGTGTCAGGCCCCGCAGTGTCAGGCCCCGCAGTGTCAGGCCCCGC
>NZ_JAVKSH010000032.1:22894-31434 GCF_039583805.1 Mycobacterium sp.
GCAGTGTCAGGCCCCGCAGTGTCAGGCCCCGCAGTGTCAGGCCCCGCAGTGTCAGGCCCCGCAGTGTCAGGCCCCGCGGTGTCAGGCCCCGAGGCGTCAGGCCCCGCGGGGCTGTCTGTGGTCACGGAATCCGACAGGTTGTCAGTACTGTCGCCAGCCGTGATCAGGTCCGTATCAGTCACGGATTTCCTTTCTTCCCTCGCTGATCAACTCGCGCGAGGGGTTCGATTCACTCCACCAAATCGTCGAGTGCTGCCAACCATCGACTCTGCGACGGCGATCGCCGGGACTGGCGAGTCAATGGCAAGCCCTCGTCCAGGAGAACCGTCCAGGAGAAGAATGTGGTGGTTGTCCTTATCAACGCAGATGCAATGCCGCGATCACCGGACGGGTCCGAGGATAACGCGCTTCGATGTCCGAAGCAAGGCAACGGCTCGCCGGTGGTGGCACCGTCACCTGCGCGTCGCGACTCGGGAACTCCAGCGAACCCCATCGCCGGCCGCCATCTTCGCGACGGTGAAACCGTTCGCGACGCCGTAGGCCAGCGTCTCGGACGGCAATTCGGGCTCTGTGCTCAGCGCGATGACCGCGGGCCCCGCGCCGGAGAGCACAGCCGCCACGTGGTAACGGCGCAGCAGTCGAAGGTATTCCGCGGAGGCCGGCATCGCCGGCGCGCGCTGCGGCTGGTGCAGCACGTCCTCGGTGGCAGCCATCAACAGGTCGGGTCGTTCGGTCAGCGCGACCACGAGCAGTGCGGCGCGGCTGAGGTTGAACCGAGCATCGTGGTGGCTGACCTGGGCGGGCAGCAGCACCCGGGTCTCTGCCGTCGACGAACGCTCCTCGGGAATCGCGGCGAACAGCCGGATGTCGGGGTGCAACCGCAACGGCGCCGCAAAATAGCCGCGCGGATCGCGACTACTGTCGGTCCAGGCAACCACCGCGCCGCCCAGTACGGCGGCCGCGGCGTTGTCAGGATGGCCTTCGAACTCCGCGGACAACTGGATGAGCTCGGTCTGACTCAGCGGCATGGAATCTGCTTGTGCGAGAAGCCCGTTGACGGCTGCGAGCCCGCCTACCACCGCAGCCGCGGACGAGCCGAGGCCGCGAGATTGGGGAATAGCGTTGCGGCAGCGCACCGCCAAGCCGGCAGCACCGACGCCGGCCTCCCGCATTCCGCGCTGGATCGCCTGCACCACTAGGTGGTCCGCACCTAGCGGCAGCTGTCCGGCACCCTCCCCCTCGACATTCACAACCAGGCCGGAATCGGTTGTCTCGAGCCTGATTTCGTCGTACAGGCTGAGCGCCAGGCCGATGCTGTCGAAACCCGGTCCCAGGTTGGCGCTGGACGCCGCGACGACAGCGCTGGCCGACAGCCCGGGCGGCAGCATCTGGGTCACGGTGCCTAGACCAATCCCAACTTCGCAACGACGGCGACCGGGTCGACGGGCACCGGTGACACGGTCGGCATGTCTGTGAGCGCCGTGTCGGGATCCTTGAGGCCGTTGCCGGTGACGGTGCACACCACGGTCGAACCACGGCGCACCCAGCCGTCCTCGACGGCCTTGAGCAGGCCGGCGATGCTGGCCGCCGACGCGGGCTCGACGAAAACCCCCTCGGTGGAAGCCACCAGGTGATAGGCGGCCAGGATCTCGTCGTCGGTGGCGGCCAGGAAGCGTCCCCCGGACTGTTGTTGGGCTTCGACGGCCGACGCCCACGACGCCGGCGAGCCGATGCGGATCGCGGTGGCGATGGTCTCGGGGTGGCTCACCGGCCGGCCCAGCACCAGCGGTGCCGCGCCGGCGGCCTGGGTGCCCAGCATCCGCGGCAGTTTGTCGGTCACCCCGTCATTGTGGTATTCGGTGTAGCCCTTCCAGTAAGCGGTGATGTTGCCGGCGTTGCCGACCGGCAGGGCGTGCACGTCGGGTGCGCTTCCCAGCACGTCGACGATCTCGAACGCGGCCGTCTTCTGCCCCTCGATGCGCACCGGGTTGACCGAATTGACCAGCGCGATCGTCGGGAAATCGGCGACGATCTTGCGGGCGAGCTCCAGGCAGTCGTCGAAGTTGCCGTCGATCTGGACGATCTGGGCACCGTGCATGACCGCCTGCGCAAGCTTTCCCATGGCGATTTTGCCCTGCGGCACCAGCACCGCGCAGGTGATCCCGGCGCGGGCCGCGTAGGCCGCCGCCGATGCCGAAGTGTTGCCGGTCGACGCGCACAGCACGGCCTGTTGCCCCCGGGCCACGGCGTCGGTGACCGCCATCGTCATGCCGCGATCCTTGAACGACCCGGTGGGGTTCGCCCCCTCGACTTTCAGGTACACCGCGCAACCGGTTCGCCGGGATATCCCAGTCGCCCGGATCAACGGGGTGCCGCCCTCGAGCAGCGTGACCGGGACCCAGTCGTCGCCGACCGGCAGCCGCTCCCGATAGGCGGCGATCACACCCGGCCAGGACCGGTGCACGGCGGTCCTGGCGGCGCCGGCCGGGCTCATGAGTTGGTTCCTTCCAGCCGTAATACGCTGGCCACCCGCTGCACCACGTCGAGGCCGGCCAGCGCGGTGACGGTTTCCGACAGCGCGGCGTCGGTGGCCCGGTGGGTCACGACGACCACGCGGGCACCCACCGGTTGGCCGCCCTCGTCGAGCACACCTTCCTGGCGGACTTCGGCGATGCTCACGTCCCGTTTGGCGAATTCGGCGGCAACCATCGACAGCACGCCGGGCTCGTCGGCCACGTGCATGCTGACGTAGTAGCGAGTCGAGATCATTCCGATCGGCGCCACAGCAAGCTGGGCGTACTTGGACTCGCGCGGTCCGCGACTGCCCAGCACCCGGTTGCGCGCGGCCATCACCACATCGCCGGTCACCGCTGACGCAGTCGGCGCTCCGCCGGCGCCCTGACCGTAGAACATCAGCCGGCCGGCGGCCTCGGCTTCCACCACGACGGCGTTGAAGGCCCCGCTGACCGCGGCAAGCGGATGCCGCAACGGCACCAGTGCCGGGTAGACGCGGGCTGAAACCCGTTGCTGCCCATCGGCTGCGGTGATGCGTTCACAGATGGCCAGCAGTTTGATGGTGCAGCCCAGAGCCCGGGCGGACGCGAAGTCGTCCGGGGTGATCTTCGTGATGCCCTCGCGGTGGACGTCGTCGGCGGTGACCCGGGTGTGGAAGGCGATGGAGGCCAGGATCGCCGCCTTGGCCGCCGCATCGTATCCCCCGACGTCGGCGGTCGGGTCGGCCTCGGCGTAGCCAAGCGCGCTGGCGTCGTGCAGCGCACGGTCGTAATCCGCTCCTGTGCTGTCCATTTCGGAGAGGATGTAGTTGGTGGTTCCGTTGACGATGCCGGCCACCCGCTGCACGGTGTCGCCGGCCAGCGACTGCGTCAGCGGTCGGATCACCGGGATCGCACCTGCCACAGCGGCCTCGAAATACAAGTCCACATTGGCGCTTTCGGCTGCCTGCGCGAGCTCTCCGGTCGATATCGACAGCAGCGCCTTGTTTGCGGTGACAACGGATTTGCCATGCTCCAGCGCCGAGAGAATCGCCTTGCGCGCCGGTTCGACCGGTCCCATCACTTCAACGACGATGTCGACGTCGTCGCGGCAGACCAATTCCTCGATGTTGTCGGTGAGCAGATCCACCGGCACACCCCGGTCCGCGGCGACACGACGCACCCCGACGCCGCGCAGCACCAGCGGCGCACCGATCCGGGCGGCGAGGTCGTCGGCGCTGCCCTCGATGATGCGTACCACCTCACTGCCGACGTTGCCCAGGCCCAGCACCGCAACGCCGACCGGCTTGTCGTCACCGAACACGGATCACGTCACCTCCAAGCTCAGCAGGTCGTCGACCGTCTCCCGGCGCAGGACCAACCGCGCGCGCCCGTCGCGCACCGCGACCACCGGGGGGCGCCCGACCAGGTTGTAACGACTCGACAGTGAATAGCAATAGGCGCCGGTCGCGGCCACCGCAATCAGGTCGCCCGGGGCGATGTCATCGGGCACCCAGGTGTCCCGGACAACGACATCACCGCTCTCGCAGTGCTTTCCGACGATCCGAGCCAGTATCGGGGGCGAGTCGGTAACCCGGGAGACCAGTCGGGCGTCGTATTCCGCGCCGTAGAGGGCGGTGCGGATGTTGTCGCTCATGCCGCCGTCGACACTGACATAGCGGCGGTGCGCCGTTGCGCTGACGCCGACATCCTTGACGGTGCCCACCTGATAGAGCGTGACCGTGCCCGGCCCGGCGATGGCCCGCCCCGGTTCGACAACCAGCCGGGGAGCGGGCACGCCGGCGGCCGCGGATTCGGTGCGCACGATGGCGGCGAGCTTGCCGGCCAGGTCATGCACCGGTGGCGGATCGTCACCCGGCAGGTAGGAAATGCCCAGGCCACCGCCCAGATCGACGATGGAGATCTGCGCGGTCTTGTCGACGCCGAACTCGGCCACGACGCCGCGCAGCAACCCGACCACGCGGTGCGCGGCAAGCTCGAACCCGCCGACGTCGAAGATCTGCGACCCGATGTGACTGTGCAGGCCCACCAGCCGCAGATGGTCGGCGGCGAACACCCGGCGGATCGCGGCCATCGCGGCGCCACCGGACAGTGACAGCCCGAACTTCTGGTCTTCGTGGGCGGTGGAGATGAACTCGTGCGTGTGCGCCTCGACGCCGACGGTGACCCGGACGAGCACGTCCTGGACGATGCCGGCCTCGGCCGCGATCGCGTCGAGGCGCTCGATCTCGATCAGCGAGTCCACGACCACGTGTCCGACTCCCGCCTTCACCGCCGCGGTCAACTCGGCAATCGACTTGTTGTTGCCGTGCAACGTGATCCGCTCGGCAGGAAAATCCGCGTGCAGCGCGACCGCGAGCTCGCCGCCGGTGCACACGTCGAGGCAGAGACCTTCCTCGTCGATCCATCGCGCAATCTCGCTGCACAGGAACGCCTTGGCCGCGTAATGCACGTTCGCACCGCCGAATGCCGCCGCCATCTCGGCGCACCGAGCGCGGAAGTCGTCCTCGTCGACGACGAACAGCGGCGTGCCGTACTGCTGCACCAGCTCGGTCACGGCCACGTCCGCTATCCTGACCACGCCGTCGTCCCCGCGAACCACGCTGTGCGGCCACACGTTCGGCGTCAGCAGCAGAAGTTCCTCGGAGGTCTGCGGCCGCGGTGGAATGCCCGCGCGATGGATCTCTTCGGCGTGCCGGGGACCGGCCGGGTGAATGTTCACATTCGCTCCGGGGTGCTGACTCCTAGGATGGCCAGCCCGTTGGCGATCACCTGGCGCGTCGCCTGGCACAGCGCCAGGCGCGCGGCGTGCAGCTCGGCGGGCTCCTCGTCGCCTTGCGGCAACACCCGGCACGAGTCGTAAAACCGGTGGTAGTCGCCGGCGAGGTCTTCTAAGTAGCGGCAGACCCGGTGCGGTTCCCGCAGGGACGCAGCCGCTTTCAGCACCCGCGGGAAGTCCCCGAGACTGCGGATCAGCGTGCCCTCTTTGTCGTCGGTGAGCAGCTCAAGGCGGCCGGTTTCGGCGATCAGGCCCAGCTCTGCGGCGTTACGCGCCAGCGCGCAGAGCCGGGCGTGCGCGTATTGCACGTAATAGACCGGGTTTTCGTTGGAAGCCGAGGACCATAGTGCCAGGTCGATGTCGATCGGGGTGTCCACCGACGAGCGGGTCAGGCTGTAGCGTGCGGCGTCGACACCGATCGCCTCGACCAGGTCGTCGAGGGTGATCACGGTGCCGGCACGCTTGCTCATCTTGACCGGCTGACCGTCACGAACCAGGTTGACCATCTGGCCGATCAGCACCTCGACGGTCGACGGGTCGTCGCCGAAGGCCGCGGCGGCGGCCTTGAGCCGGGAGATGTAGCCGTGGTGGTCGGCGCCGAGCATGTAGATGCACAGGTCGAAACCGCGCCGACGCTTGTCCAGGTAGTAGGCGAGGTCGCCGGCGATGTAGGCCGGACGGCCGTCGCTTTTGATGACGACGCGGTCCTTGTCGTCGCCGAAAGCGCTGGTGCGCAACCAGGTTGCGCCGTCCTTCTCGTAGATGTTGCCGTTTTCGCGCAGCTTTTCGATAGCCTGGGTGACCCGGCCGCTGGTGTGCATCGACTCTTCGTGTGTGTAGACGTCGAAGTCGGTGCCGAAGTCGTGCAGCGATGCCTTGATGTGGGCGAACATCAGGTCGACGCCGATGGCCCGGAAAGTTTCGTGCTGCTGCGCTTGCGGCAGGCTCAGCGCGTCGGGTGCCTGCTGCAGCACCCGGGCGGCGATGTCGCCGATGTAGCTGCCGGCGTAACCGTCCGGTGGCGTCGGCTCGCCCGTGGCGGCGGCGATCAGCGAGTCGGTAAACCGGTCGATCTGCGCGCCGTGGTCGTTGAAGTAGTACTCGCGTACCACGTCGGCGCCCTGTGTCGTCAGCAGCCGGCCCAGCGCGTCGCCGACGGCGGCCCACCGGGTGCCGCCGATGTGGATCGGCCCGGTGGGGTTGGCCGAGACGAACTCCAGGTTCACCTTGTGCACGGCCTGGGTGTCGGAGTGGCCGAACGTGGCGCCCGCGGCGAGGACGTTTTTGACGATGACACCCTGGGCCGACGCCTCCAGCCGCAGGTTGACAAAACCCGGCCCGGCCATCTCCGCCGACGCGATGCCCTCGGCCCGGGTCAGTGCGGCGGCGAGCCAGCCGGCTAACGTGCGCGGGTTGATACCCGCGAGGGTGGCCAACTGCAGCGCCAGGTTGCTGGCGTAATCACCGTGCTCGGGGTTACGTGGCCGCTCGACGGTGACCGTCGCCGGAAGCACCGCGGGATCCAGACCGTGCTCGACGAGCACCGCGGCGGCGGTGGTCTTGAGCAATTCAGCCAGATCGGCGGGGGTCACGAGGCTCTATCCTATGGTCTGCGATGCTGCAAGCCGGAATCCGCTCCGGTGGCCGGCCGGTGGCCGCCATGCGCTAGTCTGACCTCGCCCAGCGGCGCAGCATCGCCAGCGTGCGCCCCCGTAGCTCAGGGGATAGAGCGTCTGCCTCCGGAGCAGAAGGCCGCAGGTTCGAATCCTGCCGGGGGCACCAGTTGAGCAGCGCAGCTAGCCCCGTAACTCGCACATGAGCTGAGGTGGGCCTCAAAATTTCACGGTAGCGCGAGTTCTCCCCTGGCGGCTGCTGAGATCACGGGTTGATCGTGATTTCCGGCTTCTGCGTAGGCGGCGGCACCGCGTGTCGTGCGGTGACGCCGGGTTCCTCGGTCCCGGGGGTGGCTGATCCTTCCTTGGGGTCGAACGGACAGTGGGTCCGCAGGTTCAGGGGATGGCGCGGACTCGGTTGATGGCGTCGGCGAATTCTTGTGCCCAGGGCCAGGTGTGGGGGACCCGTAGAATCGGGTGGCGGGCATGTTTGACCAGGCGGGCCGCGGCGTGCAGCAGCCGGTAACGCAGGGTCGCCGGTTCGGCTTTGGCCAGCGGGCCGTGCAGGAGCAGCAGCCGCATCCAGCACAGCAGGTCGATGGCCACGGCGACCGCGGTGACCCAGGCGGTGTTGATCGCAAACGACTGCGATGGCCGGCGCGCCAGACCGGTGTCCTTGCCGCAGCGGATGAACCCCTCCACTCGGGCGTGCACCCGGTGGCGGGCTTGGAGGCGCTGGGGCTGCCCGCCGGCGGTGTTGGTCGCGATGAGCTGGTAGCGGTAGCCGCCCAGCTGCTCGACCAGCGACAGCTGGCGGCCTTCGTCGATCTTTTCCCGGCGCACCAGGATGCGCATGTCGGTCGGCCAGCCGGCCAGCCGGTCGCCGTCGGGGCCTTCGCGCAGCAGCCCGGTCAGCTCGGCGACTTGGGCGTCCTCGCGCGCGGCGCCGGCCGCGTCCAGTGCGCCCTGCCACCCGGCGGCGGGCATCTGCGCGATCGCGACCCGGGCCCGCTCGTCGAGGTCGAAGCCCACCGAGTAGGCCACCGACCAGCCCGGTTGGGTGTTCAACGTGCTCAGGTGCTCGACCACGGCGTGGCGTGAGCCCGCCCCGTCGATGCTGATCAGCAGGTTGCGCCGCCACTTGAGCGGGATCGCGGCGATCGCCGCGTCGATGATCGCGATGTGATCGGCCGCGGTGTTCGACCCGGCGGTGCCTGGGCGGGCGATCACCGCCAGCAGCTGCACGGTGTTGTCGCAGCGTGCTGCTTGTCGCTGCGCGCTTGCACCAGCGAGGCGTCGATGCGGATCACGACCACCGCACCCAGATCCCCCTGCCAGGTGCGCGAGGGTGGGATCGCGCCATGCCGATCCTCGATCAACGCCCACGCCGGCTCTGGGACCTTGTTGCGTGCCTGCATGATCCGCGTCAGCGCAGCCTCGTCGATTTCGCCCAGTGATCGCCACATCGTCGGCACCGACGCCACAGACCCGAATAGGCCAGGCTGATCCCGAAGCACCGCGGTACCGGCCAGGTTCTGCGCGCCGCCCGCGATCGACACCGCGACGTCGCGTCACACCGCGCTCCGATCGTGGAGGACCTCCGGCCGTGACAACGCAGCCGACAAGCCGCTGGTC
>NZ_JAVKSH010000033.1:0-18408 GCF_039583805.1 Mycobacterium sp.
AGAACCATTTTGGACGGCGGCCAGATTCCCGCCGAGCGCAACGCGCTGTACGTCGACTGCACCGCGGACGGACTGCAACGGTGTCCTGCCATGCCGGTGTTCGACGGCCGCCGCATCACGCTGCAAAGCGTGCGCGGGTGTCAGCGGGTGTTCAGCGCCGCGTTCATCGCGCATGTCGAGGTGGCCCGCGGCGACGACGCCCGCAAGAACGAACGCTGCACGCCGGTGCCGCATCCGGGTACGCCAGCGAGCTCTGCAGATGAGCACATCGGCGCTCACGCGAGCCGCCGACCACCTCGAAGAGCTGCTGACCGATTGAACGGCAAGCAAATCCAGCCGTTGGTCGGCGATCGTCACCGACGCCCGGGTGTTGTCCAACCGCTCGACGCCGCTCACCCCTTGCGCAGGGACGGCCGGCCGGCCGCCGGGTTGTTGCCCAACGCGATCGGCGGCAGGTAGCCGCCCTCCAGTGTGCGATGCCACCAGGCCCTTTCGCGGCGCAGTTCATGCCACGTCGTGAAGCGGTACCGGTAGAGCTGGGCGCGCACGTAGCGCGGCGGGGACTGTTGGAACGGATTGCGACGCAGCAGGCGCAGCGTCGACGGGTCGTTGCGCAGCAGGGCCACCATGAACTCGCGCAACCACGGGGTGGCGTAGTGCGGTGAGATGGCGGCGAACCACATCAGCCAGTCCAGCCGCAGATGATACGGCGCCCACTGCCGCGGCAGCCGGTGCACGTCCCCCGGCTTTCCCTTGAACTCGTATGCCTTCCAAACGGTCTGGGCGGTGACCCGCGCCTCGTCGGTGCCTTCGATCACCACCTCGCGGCGGGTCCGGCCGATGCTGCCGAACGCACCGTAGGTGTTGACCAGATGAAACGGGTTGAACGACATGTTCATCCGCTGCCGTCGTGACATCATGTTGCGCACCGGCCAGTAGCTCAGCACCGTCGACACCACCGCGAACACGATGACCAGGACGGCGAACCACTGCGGCGGCGCCGTGAGCCCGGGGCGCGCCGGGACAGGCAACACCGCCGCCGCCGACTTTGCGTCGATCACGCTGGCGCCCAACAGGATTGTCAGCCAGTTGAGCCAGGCGAAGTTCCCGGACGCCACCAGCCACAGCTGGGTGACGACGACGACCGCGCCGGCCGTGCTCGCCACCGGCTGCGGCGCGAACAAACCGAAGGGCACGACAAGTTGGGCGACGTGGTTGCCCGCCGCCTCGATCCGGTGCAGCGGCTTGGGCAGACGATGGAAGAACCAGCTCAGCGGCCCGGGCATCGGCTGCGTCTCGTGGTGGTAGTACAGGCAGGTCAGGTCGCGCCAGCACCGGTCGCCGCGCAGCTTGATCAGGCCGGCGCCGAACTCGAGCCGGAACAGCAGCAACCGCGCCAGCCACACCGTCAGCACCGGCGGCGCCACCCGTTCGTCGCCGAGGAAGATCGCCAGGAACCCGGCCTCGCACAGCAGCGACTCCCAGCCGAACGAATACCAGGTCTGCCCGACGTTGACGATCGACAGGTAGAGAACCCAGACCAGCAGCCACATCGTCATCACCGCCCACAGCGGCGCCAGACGGGCCGCACCGGCGGCAAGGGCCGCGCTCGTCGCGGCGCCCACCCAGGCGACGGTGGCGAAAAACCGGTCGGAGTAGTGAAAGTGGAAGATGCTGGGCGCCTGCCGGAAGGCCAGCCGTGCCACATAGCGCGGCACCGGCAGCATCCCGTGCTCTCCGATCAACGCGCGGAACTGGAGCGCGGCCGCGACGAACGCGATCAGGTAGACGACGGCGATGCCGCGCTCCAGGATCAGCCGGCCCAACCAATAGTCGGGTGCGCTAGACCATCCCATGCCCGCAGCTCCCTGGACGGTGGACGTTCCCCGACTATTGTCGCGCGTGTCCGGCCGGGCTGACAGCGAACCCTGACAGTAAACCCTGACAGTAAACGGAGGTATACGGCGATCGGGCCCCTCGAGAGTGCGCGCAGGGCTGCCAACTACACCGAAATCACGGCCGTGGCTGCAATGTCAATCGTGGGGGATCGGCTTGACCGCGACCACCGATGCGGCCACGGCGGACAGCGACATCAGCGCCAGCAGCTGCACAGCCGCCGAATGCCCGGCGTAGCCGTCCACCGACCGCCAGGGATGCCGGGACAGCGCCGCCGCGGCCAGAATCAGTCCGCCCGCGCTCACCGCCACGGCGTCGCGCACACAAGCCCGGTCCCGCAGCGCCCACCGCAGGCCCAGCGCGGCCCCGAACACGGCGACGCCCGCCGCCCCGGCGATCACCGCGCCGGCAGCCAGCACCCCGACCGACGCCCAGGCTCCCGGCGCCCACGGTCGCGCGGGTGGATCGACACGGCGCCGCCGCCCCGGCCACCCCGCCATCAAGGCCAGCAGTGGCACCAGCGCCAGCCCACCGGCCAGGCCCGCACGGTAGGCCGGGTTGGGCGCGAAGCTCAGCGTGACGGTGCCGGAGGTTCCCGCCGGCACCACCCAGCCCTGCTGCCAGCCGTTGACCGCGACCGGCGTCAGCCGCGCCCCGGTGCCGGTGTGCGCCACCCAGCCGCGGTTGATGCTCTCCGGGACGACCAGCACCCGGGGCGTGGTCGCCGGCGGCACCCGTACGTCCCGGCGAGCCGGACCCCATGCTCCGGTGTGAACGGAAACAGTTGGCGCGCTTGATATTTCAGCAGCCAACGGACCGGACAGCTGGGCGCCGTCGACAACGAACTGCTCCCCGGGGCTGATCAGCAGCTCTTGGCGGCCGGCCGGCAGCGCGATCGGCTCGGGTTCGCACGGCCGGGCCGCCACCGGCGCGCCCTGCAGCAGCGCGCCGACTGTGGCGCGGACGGCGGTGTGCACGAAGCGCCCGGCGATCGCGATCACCGGGCCGTGAGCGCAGTCGACGGTGATGTCCCGCGAGCGGTTGCGGGCGGCGTCGGCGGCTGCAACAGGATCGCCGCCGCCGCCGAGCACCGTGACCTCGGCCAGCCCCGGCGGTTTGAGCTGGTCGAAGCCCAGCGCGGTACGGTCGATGACGTCGTCCCAGTCGAGCAGGCTGACGGTGACGGTGTCGGTGACCCGGGGATGCAGCGGCACCTGCTGTGCCTCGGCGCCGTCACCGGACTGCAGCCGCCGGACCTGCGGGCCGTCACCCAGGTCGACGGCGACCATGCTCGGATTGGTCGGCACCGCCGACCGGCTCGGGCGCAGCCGCAATCCAGTCACCTCGGTGGGCCGGGGCAGGGTCAGCGTGAGTGTCGGTGGTGTTTTGTGCTGCACCACCCGCTGCGGCGCCGTCCACGCGGTGGCCGGATCCCCGTCGGTGGCGGCGTAGGCCGAACCGCGAACGTCGAGCAGATCGGAGTCGCCGCGGGCGCGGGTGGTGCCGGGCTCGGCGACCAGGTCTGCCAGCGTGGGGCCCTGCCGGGCCCGCACCCACACCGTCGGCGTCACCGACACCGGCTGCGGCACGGTCAGCGTGCGGCTGAAGGTCGCGGGTTCTTCGGGGGCCAGCGCCATCGACGCCGCGCAGCGCACGTCGCCGGGGCCGTCGGCGCACCCCGGCCTGCCCGACGGCTCCGGGCCCAGATCCCAGCGCGCGACCGCCGAACCCGGCGGCGGCCCGGGAACCAGCACGGTGTGCCGCAGGTCGACCGGATGGGCGAATCCCGACGCGTCGTACTGGGTGATGGACAGATCGGTGACGCCGAACTGCACACCGCCGGAGCCGTCGTCGGTGCCGATGGCGGTGATCCGCACCCAGGGTGTCTCGCCGTAGGGCAGCGCCGCGGACAGCGGCGTGCCGGGCTCGTCGAAGCGCAGCGTGGTGGTGCCGTTGACGGTAGCCACCTGGATCCGGTCGACCTGGGCGCCGACGGCGGTCGCGCTCGGCGTGAGGGTGAGGACGGCGTTGGTCACCGGGTGGTTGAAATCGACCTGGAGCCATTGGCCGACCGCGGACTGCAGCGCGTTGGACACCCACGCGGTTCCCGGGTCGCCGTCGATCGCGGCGGCCGGCGAGGTGGCCGCCGCCACGTCGGGTAGCGCGGTGGCGTCCGACGAGGAGCTGGAGGCCGTCAGCCGGCCACCGGCCCAGCCGCCGTACACGGTGTCCGCGCCCGGCGCGGGGTAGTCCGGCACCCGGTTGTGGGTGTGCCGGCTGTCGCCGGCGGCACGGGCGGCCGACGAGTGGTTGTCGACCCGGCCGTAGTCGCTCTCCCGCGCGACCGGGGTGTCGGTGACGGTGACCCCGGCCTGTCCGGGCGCCGGCAACCCGGCCGCGCGGGCGTCGGCGGTCAGCAGCACCGGGCCCAGCGCGGGCAGGCCGGCCAGGCGGCGGTGCTCGTCGAGGCGCAGCAGCACCTCCGGCCCGCCGTCGACGCGCGGCAACCGGTCGATGCCGGCGAGGTAGGGGGCGGCGGGATCGCCGACGGCCGCGGTGACCCGGTAGATCTCCACGGCGGGGTAGCGGGGCCGCAACCCGCTGTCGCTGACGAATCCCGGTACCGGTCCGGGCCCGACGGGCGCGCCGAACTGCGCCACCTTCTGCAGCCGCGGCGACCCGGTGATCGCGCCGTGCACCAGGATCGGCCGGGCCGACCGCGACGTGTCCGGATCCAGATCGTTGCGCAGCACTACGTACGAAATGCCTTGTTGGGCAAGGGTATCGGCGAGGCCTGCGGACGGCCGCCCCGCGGCGAGCAGGCGTTGCACCGAGTCCAGCGCCCGAATCGTCGGCGGCGGGGTCAGCGGAATCGAGTCGCGCACTCCCCACGGGCTCTCGCCGAGGACCTGCAGCGGCTCGTCGTGGCTGGTGCCCCACACCTGGGTGGCGAACGGCGCGCCGGGCACCACCAGCACCCGGCCCGGCGTCGGGGTACCGGTGTTGTGCGCGGTCAGCCAGTCCGCGGCGTCACGCCAGTACTGCGGGATGGCGCGGAACGTACCCGGCGCAGCGATCCGCCCGGTCCACGCCAGCGACGTGCCGACCATCAACGCGACCAGGACGACGATCGCCGCCGCGACGCGTTTGTCCCGTTCGGGGTGGGCGAACGCACGGGCCCAGACCGGTGTCGGCGCGCTGCCCGGCAGCGGCACCCGGCCCAGCAGCTCCGCCAGTCCCAGCACCAGCGGGATCCGGATCAGCGACTCCAGCTTGTGCACGTTGCGCAGCGGCGCGCCGCCGCCGTCCAGGAACGCCTGCACCTGATGCGCCAGCGGCGACCCCAGCCCGCCGGAGTAGCCGGCGGTGATCAGCACCACCCCGACCAGCAGCATCGTCAGCAGGCGCCCCCGCGCCGTGATCCCGCCCGTCGCCAGCCCCGCCAACCCGGCCGCGGCAACCAGGCTGGTGCCCAGCACGGCCACCGACCCGGTGACCAGCGGCGCGCCCGCGGTGGCCGCGGGCGCCACGAACGGCGTCCAGATGTCGGTCCCGCGCAGCACCTCCACCAGCGACGACCACTGCGTGGTCACACCCGAGGACTCGATGAAGTCCAGGAACGGCGGGCTGATCCGGGCCATCAGGACCAAGGGACCGAGCCACCACGACGTCGCCAGCGTCAGCGCCACCAGCCACCACCCGGTGTAGCGCCACCACACCCGGTTCGGCCGGTGACAGGCCCACCACAGGACGGCGGGCAGGCAGCCGGCCAGTGTGGCGATCGCGTTGACTGCCCCCATCAGCGCCACCGCCAGCCCGGCGTGGGCGGCCAGCCGCCGCACCGAGCGGCCCGGCTCGGCGCGCAGCGCCAGGATCGTCGGCAGCAGCACCCACGGCGCCAGCATGATCGGCAGCGTTTCCGACGAGATCGATCCCAACGTGGTCAGCACCCGTGGCGACAGCGCGAACGCGCCCGCGGCGAGCGCGCGTGACGTCGGCGTGCCGATGTTCAACGCCTCGGCGACGCGCAGCAGCCCCCAGAACCCGACGGTGAGCAGCACCGCCCACCACAGCCGCTGGGTGACCCAGCCGGGCAGCCCCAGCAGATGACCGGCCGCGAAGAAGGTGCCGTGCGGGAACAGGTAGCCGTAAGCCTGGTTCTGCGCCTGCCCGAACGGCAGTTCGCTGTTCCACAGGTTGGTGGCGCGGGCCAAAAAGCGCAGCGGGTTGGCGGTGAGGTCCAGTTTGGTGTCCGGTGAGATCTGCCCGGGCGACTGGGCGAAACTCAACGCCAGCGACGTGGTCGCGACGACCCACAACCAGCTCCGCGACAGCGACGACGGCGCCGGCTCGCCAGCGTGAGCCGCTGCGGCGGCCGGGGCCGCGGGGCTAGCTGCGGTTGCCGTACTCAACCCGGTTGAGCACCGACGACTGCGGATCTCCCCCCGGCAGCGGCGGCTTGGTGTCCTGCTGCACCATCAGGGTGACACCGAAGATCGCGGCCGCGCCGAGCAGCAGCCCGACCACCACGCTGGCTGCGGCGGACGCAACGAACCGGTTCATCGGGGCTCCTCGGGATCGTGGTCGCGGTCAGTGGCCAAACTAGCAGAACGTGCGGCGAGGGCTGCCGCTCACCTGCGGGGTCCCGCATCGGCCCGTGACAGCATGGGCGGATGGTTTTCGCACGCACGGTGTTGGTGCTCGTCGCGGTGTCCTCGCTGGCCGTCGCCTGCGGCTCGCACCCCCAGCGGCCCGGGCCGGCCGTCTCGTCGTCGGCGGCGGCCAAGCCCCCGTGCGGGTCGGCGGACTTGTCCACCCGCGACAAGCTGGCCCAACTGCTGATGGTGGGGGTGCGTGACGGCGCCGACGCCCGCGCCGTCGTTGCGAACCACCACGTCGGGGGGATCTTCATCGGCAGCTGGACCGACCTGTCGATGCTGACCGACGGCTCGCTGCCGGCCATCGTGCAGGCGGGGCCGGTCCCGGCGGCGGTCAGCGTCGACGAGGAGGGCGGACGGGTGTCGCGGTTATCGTCGCTGATCGGATCCGCCCCCTCGGCGCGGGTCTTGGCGGCCACCCGCAACGTCGAGCAGGTCTATGCCCTGGCGTTGGACCGTGGCCGCGCGATGCACGACCTGGGCATCACCGTCGACTTCGCGCCGGTTGTCGACGTCACCGACGCGCCCGACGACACCGTGATCGGCGACCGGTCGTTCGGCTCGGATCCGCAGACCGTCACCGCGTACGCCGGCGCGTATGCGCGCGGCCTGCGCGACGCCAAGCTGCTGCCGGTGCTCAAGCATTTCCCCGGACACGGGCGCGGCTCCGGCGACTCGCACACCGGCGGGGTGACGACGCCGCCGCTGGACGAGCTGCGCAACGACGACCTGGCGCCCTACCGGACGCTGATCACCGCCACCCCCGTCGGGGTCATGATGGGTCACCTGCAGGTTCCCGGGCTCACCGACGACCAGCCGGCCAGCCTGAGCCGTGCCGCCGTGCAGCTGCTGCGCGACGGAACGGGCTACGGCGGGCCGCCCTTCGACGGGCCGGTGTTCAGCGACGACCTGTCCAGCATGGCCGCGATCACCGAACGCTACGGGGTGGCCGAGGCGGTGTTGCGCACCCTGCGCGCCGGCAGCGACACCGCGCTGTGGGTGACCACCGGCGAGGTGCCCGCGGTGCTGGACCGGTTGGAGCAGGCGGTGGCCGCCGGCGAGCTGACCATGCGGGCTGTCGACGCCTCGGTGGCCCGGATGCTCACGGTCAAGGGTGCGCGACCCGGATGCGGGCGGTAACGGTGTACGTGGGCAGCGCTGTGCCTACTCTGGAGTCAGACGACCTCGGGGCAGCAACGAGAGGGACGAGCATGACAGGTGCCACCAAACGGCTGCCGCGTGCCGTCCGCGAACAGCAGATGCTCGACGCCGCTGTCCAGATGTTCTCGGTCAACGGCTACCACGAGACCTCGATGGACGCGATCGCAGCGAAGGCCGAGATTTCCAAGCCGATGCTCTACCTGTACTACGGCTCCAAGGAGGCGCTGTTCGGCGCCTGCCTGGACCGTGAGCTGAGCCGGTTCATCGCGGCCGTGCGGGACAGCATCGTCCTTGACCAGAATCCGAAAGATCTGCTGCGCAACACCATCGCGTCGTTCCTGCGCTACATCGACTCCAACCGGGCGTCGTGGCTGGTGATGTACACGCAGGCGACCAGCTCGCAGGCGTTCGCGCAGACCGTTCGTGAGGGACGTGAGCGGGTGATCGAGCTGGTGGCGGGTCTGTTGCGGACGGGTACCCGAAACCCTGAGCCCGACAACGACTTCGAGATGACGGCAGTCGCGCTGGTGGGCGCCGGCGAGGCGGTGGCCAACCGGCTCAGCGCCGGCGACACCGACGTCGAACAAGCAGCGGAGCTGATGAACACCCTGTTTTGGCGTGGCCTCAAAGGCGCGCCGGCGGATCACGACGCCGCGCCCGAAGTCATCGGCAGCTCCGGGTAGTTGCAGTTCGTCCCGCGATTCACGCCGTGACCCGCCGCAACCTCGCCTTTGTCTGCGCCGTCGTGATCGTGGGGCTGGTGGCCGGTGTCGCCGGGTTGGCGACGACCGTGCTGCTGCGCAGTGTCGAGCACCTCACCTACCACTACACCTTCGGCAGTTTGCTCGGCGGTGTCACCGAGAGCAGCCCTGTTCGTCGGATCCTCGGACCGCTGGTCGGCGGTGCGCTGGCGGGATTGAGCTGGTGGGTCTTGCGGTGCAGGACGGATGTCCCGCCGCTGTCGGAGGCGATTGCGTGTAGGGATCGAATACGGTTGCGGCCGTTCAGCATTGACGCCGCCTTGCAGATTGTGGTGGTCGGATCCGGCGCGTCGCTTGGAAGGGAAGGGGCACCGCGCCAGTTCGCGGCTGCCCTCGGGGATTCGGCTACCCGATGGCTGAAACAGTTGTCTCGCCAGGACCGGGAATTGCTGCTGGCGTGTGCGGCGGGCGCCGGGCTCGGCGCGGTCTACGCGGTGCCGCTCGGTGGTGCGCTGTTCGCGGTGCGCGTTATGCAGCGGACCTGGCACCCTCGCGCACTCGGCGCGGCGTTGATCACGTCAAGCCTGGCTGTCGCGGTCGCGTCGGTCGTCACGCATGATCGGCCGATCCTGGATTGGCCCCGGCCGCAGCTGTCCTACGTGCTGACCGGTTACGCCTTGCTGCTGGCGCCGGTCACTCTTGCCGTCGGGGTGGGATTCAACCGCCTGATGGCGTCGGCACGCCGCACGTCGCTGAGGCGGACGTGGATGCTCGTCCCTGCTATCGCAGCTGCCGGACTCTTGATCGGTGTCTGCTCGCACTGGTGGCCCGAACTGCCCGGCAACGGCAGAAGCATCCTGACCGTCAGCCTGAACAGCGACATGACGCTCGCGGCGGCGGGCGCGATCTTGGTGCTGAAACCGCTTCTGACAGCGGTGTTTCTGCGTGCCGGAGCAACCGGCGGACTGCTCACCCCGTCGCTGGCCACCGGTGCCGCAGCGGGATCTCTGATGGCGCTGACGACCAATGCGGTGTTCGGGTCGCAGCTTCACGTGCCGGCCACGTCGTTGGCGGTTGCCGCCGGTGTTCTCGGCGTCACCCAGCGAGCTCCGCTGTGGGCGGCGATCATCGTGTGGGAACTGGCCGAGCCCCCGCTGTGGTTGTTGGCGGTTTTCCTGGCGGCCGCTCTCGGCGCGCACGGCCTGCGGGTTCTGCTCGAACATGGCCGCCGTCCCGGACCCCGTCGTCCCGGACCGACTGACCACGGTGCCGGGCTGCTCCCAGAATCCTTGCCCTCCCGTGACTGACCTGTTTCCCGTTTGAGGGCCTGTTGTACAGCTGTTTTACAGCCGTCGCACCGTGCCGGTCAGGTGTGGATAACCCTTGGGCAGGTGACGCAAGGTCAGATCCCAGCCGTCGTCGGCCCGGTCGATGTAGAGCCCGGCCGTGGCGGGCAGCACCACCGGTTTGGCGAACCGCACCGAATATGCCACGGCGTCGGGGAGTTGTCCTTGGATGTTTGCCAATACTGTTGCCGCGCTGAACATTCCGTGTGCGATCACGGCAGGGAAGCCGAACAACCGGGCGGCGATCGGGTTGGTGTGGATCGGGTTGTGGTCACCGCTGACGTTGGCGTAACGGCGGATCTGGCCGGGTGTGATCCGCAAGACAGCATTGGGCGGCGGCGGTTTGGGCTGTTTCTGCGGTGGCGGCTTGGGCTGGTCGGACAGGCTGGTGCGCTGCTGGTGCAGAAAGGTGGTCACCTGGTGCCATGCGGTGTCGTTGCCGACGCCGACGTCGGTGACCACGTCGACCAGCAGGCCCTTGCGATGCTCGCGCAGGTTCTCCGCATGCACCGCGACGCTGACGGTGTCGGTGACCGCGATTGGCCGGTACTGGGTGACGTGATTCTCGGTGTGCACGGATCCCATTGCGGGGAAGGGAAAGTCGAAGCCTGTCACCAGCGCCATCACGGTCGGGAATGTCAGCGTGAACGGGTAGGTCAACGGCACGGTGTCGCCGTAGCACAGCCCGGTGACCACCGCGTAGGCCGCCACGTTCGCGCGGTCGATCGGCACGTCGGCCGCCTTCAGGGTGCGGTCGGGCACCCGGTCGCCGCGCGGGATGAACGGCAACGCGCCGGCCGCGGCGCGCACCAGGTTCTTCAGGCCACCGGGTTGGCTCACCTCGGGCACGGCTCAGGCTCCCAGCATGGCCTGGCCACACACCCGAATCACATTGCCGGTCAACGCGTTCGACGCCGGATTGGCGAAGTAGGCGATGGTCTCGGCGACGTCCACCGGCTGCCCGCCCTGGAAAAGCGAGTTGAGCCGCCGGCCCACTTCGCGGGTGGCCAGCGGGATGGCCGCCGTCATCTGGGTTTCGATGAACCCGGGTGCTACGGCGTTGATCGTGATGCCCTTCTCGGCGAGCTTCGGCGCCAGCGCCTGGGTGAGACCGATCATGCCGGCCTTGGTGGTGGCGTAGTTGGTCTGTCCGCGGTTGCCCGCGATGCCGGCCATCGACGACAACCCGATCACCCGGCCGCCGTCGCCGATGCTGCCGTTGCCGACAAGCCCTTCGGTAAGGCGAAGCGGGGCAAGCAGATTGACGGACAACACGGCGTCCCAGCGGGCCTGGTCCATGTTGGCGAGCAGCTTGTCGCGGGTGATGCCGGCGTTGTTGACCAGGATGTCGGCGTGGCCGCCGTGGTGGTCGCGCAGGTGCTCGCTGATCGCGTCGACGGCGTCGCCGGCGGTGACGTCGAGCGTCAGCGCCGTGCCGCCGACCCGGCTGGCGGTTCTTTCCAGAGCCCCGGCGGCGGCCGGCACGTCGACGGCCACCACGCGGGCGCCGTCGCGGGCGAACACCTCGGCGATCGTCGCGCCGATGCCCCGGGCGGCGCCGGTGATGATGCCGACCCTGCCGTCGAGCGGGCGGTCCCAGTCGGCCGGCGGGCTGGCGTCGGCCGGCCCCACGGAGAACACCTGACCGTCGACGTAGGCCGATTTGCCCGACAGGATGAACCGCATGGTCGACTCCAGCCCGCTCACACCGGGTGTGGCGTCCGGCGCGAGATAGACCAGCGCGACGGTGGCTCCGCGGCGCAACTCCTTGCCCAGCGAGCGGGTGAAGCCCTCCAGTGCGCGCTGGGCGATCCGCTCGTCGGTGCTGCCCGCCTGATCGGGCGTGGTGCCGACGACGACGATCCGGCCACACGGGCCGACGTTGCGCAGCAACGGGGTGAAGAACTGGGGCAGGGCCGTCAACCCGGCCGGCGAGGTGATACCGGTGGCGTCGAACACCAGCCCCCCGAACGAGTCGGCCCACCGGCCGCCGAGGTTGTCGCCGACCAGGTCGTAGCCGGAGGCCAGTGCCGCGCGCAGCGGTTCCGCCACCCGGCCTGCCCGGTCTTCGGGGGAGCCGATCAGCAGCGACCCGGCCAGCGGCGGGTCACCGGCGTGGTAGCGGCGTAGCGTCTCGGGTTGGGGAATCCCGAGTTGCTTCGCCAGAAACGACCCGGTGGTTGACTTGGCGACCTGGGAGAACAGATCCGATGAAAGCTTGGGAGCCACTGAGTTGCCTTCCGTCCGGGGCGTGCCTGCCAACGACAACCTATCGAAGACTAAACTTACTCTGGAGTAAGAACAGCCGGTAGTACGGCCCCACCTTCGGATCACCCCGAACCGACGACACGGAGACCAGCGTGGCCACCACAGCTTCCACACCCCAGCCGTCCACACCCCAGCCGTCGACCGACCCGGCGCGGCGCGGACGACGGGTCGCCGTGCTGGGCGGCAACCGCATCCCGTTCGCGCGCTCGGACCGCGCCTACGCCGAGGCGTCCAACCAGGACATGTTCACCGCCGCGCTGAACGGGCTGGTGGACCGCTTCGGGCTGGCAGGCCAACGACTCGGCGCCGTCATCGGCGGTGCAGTGCTCAAGCACAGCCGCGACTTCAACCTGATGCGCGAGTGCGTCCTGGGTTCGGCGCTCTCGCCCTACACGCCGGCGTTCGACATGCAGCAGGCGTGCGGCACAGGGCTGCAGGCGGCGATCGCCGCGGCTGACGGGATTTCCGCCGGCCGGTACGAGGTCGCCGCCGCGGGCGGGGTGGACACCACCTCCGACGCGCCGATCGCGCTGGGTGCCGATCTGCGCCGCACGCTGCTGGCGCTGCGCCGGTCGAGGTCCAACCTGGCGCGGCTGAAGCTGGTCGGCAGGCTACCGGCCGACCTCGGGGTGGAGATCCCGGTCAACAGCGAGGCACGCACCGGGCTGTCGATGGGCGAGCACCAGGCCGTCACCACCAAGCAGATGGGGATCAAGCGGGTCGATCAGGACGAACTGGCCGTGGCCAGCCACCGCAACATGGCGGCCGCCTACGACCGCGGCTTCTTCGACGACCTGGTCAGCCCGTTTTTGGGGCTGTACCGCGACGACAACCTGCGGCCGGATGCGTCGGTGCAGAAGCTGGCGGCGCTCAAGCCCGTGTTCGGCGTGAAATCCGGGGACGCGACGATGACCGCGGGAAACTCCACGCCGCTGACCGACGGGGCCTCGGTGGCGCTGCTGGCCAGCGAGGACTGGGCCGCCGAGCACTCGCTGACGCCGCTGGCCTACGTCGTCGACGCCGAGACCGCTGCCGTCGACTACGTCGGCGGCAGCGACGGGCTGCTGATGGCACCGACCTACGCGGTGCCGCGGCTGCTGGCGAGAAACGGACTGCGACTGCAAGATTTTGATTTCTACGAGATCCACGAGGCGTTCGCCTCGGTGGTGCTGGCGCACCTGCGGGCCTGGGAGTCCGAAGACTACTGCAAGGGCCGGCTGGGCCTGGACGCGGCGCTGGGCGCCGTCGACCGGTCCAAGCTCAACGTCAACGGCTCGTCGCTGGCTGCCGGTCACCCGTTCGCGGCCACCGGCGCGCGGATCCTGGCCCAGGCCGCCAAGCAGCTGGCCGAGAAGAAAGCCGACAAATCCGGGGGGGCCGGACCGGTGCGGGCGCTGATCTCGATCTGCGCGGCCGGCGGCCAGGGCGTGGCCGCGATCCTGGAGGCCTGACAGGTCGTCAATTCATCCAGGTCATCAATTCATCGCGACACCCGGTTTGGTAACAGCGCCGGCCGGGTAGGCGATACAGCGGATGGCCCCGTGTTGTCGCCAGACCCCCGACCCGTCGGCAACACGGGGCTTTCCCAGCGGGGATGTGGCGACGCATTCGACGCATCGGCCGGTGTGCAGCTCGGCCATCACCGCCCGCGGCACTAAAGCTTCACGGTGAGTTCCAGCCCGCCGGAAAAGGGAAGCGTCTGCGTGAGAAATTCGTTCGCCGGATCGCGGATGAAGTCGAAGTAGTCCGCGTAGTCCTCGGCGTGGCTGGTGGTGTTGTCCGTGACGACGACCGCCCCGGGCCGCAGGTGCGGAGTGATCAATTCGAGAGCGGGTCGCGCCATTTCGGTCCAGATATCGATCAGGGCGAAGTCGACGGGACCCTCGATCACCGTCAACGTTTCGCGGAGGTCACCTTCACGCAGGTCTACCAATTCGGCCAGTCCCGCGGCTTGCAGGTTCTGCCGCGCAGCGGCAGCCTTCTCCGGCTCGTACTCGGTGGCGATCACGATCCCGGGTGTCTGGTCGGCGGCCGCGACCAGCTGAACCGCGTGGGCCAGCTGCAGTGTCGACACCGCGTAGGAGGTGCCGGCTTCGACCACTCGCTTGGCCCGTAACGCGATGCAGAGCTTCGCACAGAACTGAGCCTTGTCCCGATCGAGGGCGACCATCTTGTCAGCCAGAAAACGGTTGGTGCCGGCGTCGAGGCGGCCCCAACCACTGCCTCCGGAAACAGCGTGCTCGGCGAAGTAGTCCCCCAGCTCCGGCTCCTGACCGATGCTGACCGCGTACAACCGGTCCAGGAGTGCATCGAGATTTGCCACGACGTGAGTCTATGGCCTGCCGCGGACTACGAGTCTCGCCCCGCTCACCATGAAGCTCCCGCTCACCATGAAGCTCCCGCTCACCATGAAGCTCCCGCTCACCATGAAGCTCCCGATCACCATGAGGCTCCCGATCACCATGAAGCTATGGTGCTGCGGGCCGGCGTGACGATCGTGACCCGCAAACTGCAGCGGGCGACATCGACCGCGCCGCCACATCCCAGCTGGGGATGCCGCCCGTACCGGCCCGCCGGCCGTCGCCGAGGCGGCATGACGGTTTACGAACAGGCTCTTGCTGACAAGGCTTCCTTCTGACGGGGGACTGCCGCGTCGGTTCCGCCGCTCAGAACGCGGCTTCGTCGAGTTCCATGATGTCGTTGTCGATCGACTCGACGACCTGGCGGGTGCTGGTCAACAGCGGCAGGAAGTTCTTCGCGAAGAACGACGCCACCGCAATCTTGCCCTCGTAGAAGGCTTGGTCGTTGCCGCTGGCGCCGCCGTCGAGCGCCTCGACGGCGACCGCGGCCTGCCGCTGCAGCAGCCAGCCGATGACCAGGTCGCCGACGCTCATCAGGAAGCGCACCGAGCCCAGGCCGACCTTGTACACGCTGGCGACGTCCTCCTGCGCGGCCATCAGGTAGCCGGTCAGCGCAGCTGCCATCGCCTGCACCTCGGCCAGCGCGGTGGCCAGCAGCGCCCGCTCGGCCTTCAGCCGGCCGTTGCCGGCCTCGTTCTTGACGAACTCCTCGATCTGGCCCGAAACATGAGCCAGGGCCACGCCCTTGTCGCGGATGATCTTACGGAAGAAGAAGTCCTGCGCCTGGATGGCCGTGGTGCCCTCGTAGAGGGAGTCGATTTTTGCGTCGCGGATGTACTGCTCGACGGGGTAGTCCTGCAGGAAGCCGGATCCGCCAAAGGTCTGCAGGCTCTCGGTGAGCTTGGCGTAGGCCTGCTCGGAGCCCACCCCCTTGACCACGGGCAGCATCAGGTCGTTGACCCTGACCGCCAGGTCGGCGTCCATGCCGTGCACCGCCTCGGAGACTTCGGCGTCCTGGAAGGTCGCAGTGTAGAGGTAGAGCGCTCGAAGTCCCTCCGCGTAGGCCTTCTGGGTCATCAGGCTGCGCCGCACATCCGGGTGGTGGGTGATGGTCACCCGCGGGGCGGTCTTGTCGGTCATCTGGGTCAGGTCGGCGCCTTGGACGCGGGTTTTCGCGTACTCCAGCGCGTTGAGGTAGCCGGTGGACAGCGTGGCGATCGCCTTGGTGCCGACCATCATCCGGGCCTGCTCGATGACCTCGAACATCTGCGCGATGCCGTCGTGCACCTCGCCGACCAGCCAGCCCTTGGCCGGCACCCCGTGCTGGCCGAAGGTCAGCTCGCAGGTCGCGGACGCCTTCAGGCCCATCTTGTGCTCGACGTTGGTGACGAACACACCGTTGCGCTCACCCAGCTCGCCGCTCTCGGCGTCGAACAGGAACTTGGGGACGAAGAACAGCGACAGCCCCTTCGTGCCGGGCCCGGCGCCCTCCGGACGGGCCAGCACCAGGTGGAAGATGTTCTCGAACACGTCGCCGGAGTCCGCGGAGGTGATGAACCGCTTGACACCGTCGATGTGCCAAGACCCGTCGTCCTGCTGCACGGCCTTGGTGCGGGCCGCACCGACGTCGGAGCCGGCGTCGGGCTCGGTGAGCACCATGGTCGAGCCCCACCCACGCTCGGCGGCCAGCACAGCCCACTTCTTCTGCTCTTCGGTACCCAGGTGGTAGAAAATGTTGGCGAAGCCGGGGCCGCCCGCGTACATCCACACCGCCGGGTTGGCGCCGAGGAGGTGCTCGTGCAGCGCCCACATCAGCGCCTTGGGCATCGGCATCCCGCCGAGCTCCTCGTCGACGCCGGCCTTGTCCCAACCGGCGTCGGCAACCGCGCGCACGGACGCCTTGAACGCCTCGGGCAGCGTCACGGAGTGCGTCTCCGGGTCGAAGGTCGGCGGGTTGCGGTCGCCTTCGGCGAACGACTCGCCCACCGGTCCCTCGGCCAGCCTGCTCATCTCGGTCAGCATCTCGCGAGCCGTGTCGACGTCCAGGTCACTGAACTGGCCTTTTTCGAAGGCCTTGTCCACGCCGAACACTTCGAACAAGTTGAACAGCTGGTCGCGCACGTTGCTGCGGTAGTGGCTCACGTGCTCCTCCTCGTTGAGAATGCCACTTGCGGTTGGATACTCGAAGAGTCAAGTTACCCACCAGTAATAGCCTCAAGCTATACCCATCGGCGATCCGCGCGCAACATAGTGTGAGGCAAATTTCATAAGCTAAGTAACCAACCGGTTGGGAAGTGTGCTGTCGAGCCGACGGGACACCTCCCACCAGCGGTGATGATGGGCACGGGGTAACGGCGCCAGCCTGTTGCGGCACCAGCCTGTTGCGGCACTGGGCGGCGTCGTTGGACAACCCGGTTGGGTAACCCGCCCGAGGTGTTCGACGCGGTCTGCCCGCCCGCCGCCCGCGCGTGCGGGGACGCGCCGGGTACCGCCGAGAAGGCGGCAAACCCCGAGTAGGGTCGGGAGCACGAAAGTCCCGTCGACTCGATTGATGCCCGGTGAACTCACCCGACAACCTGACGCCGTCCTCACTGCGCGAGGCCTTTGGTCATTTTCCGTCCGGAGTCGTGGCCATCGCCGCCGAAGTCGACGGAGTCCGGGAAGGCTTGGCGGCCAGCACGTTCGTGCCGGTGTCGCTGGATCCGCCGCTGGTTTCGTTCTGTGTGCAAAACTCCTCGACGACCTGGCCGAAACTCAAAAAGGTTGCTGCACTGGGGATCAGCGTGCTCGGTGAGGCACACGACGCGGCGGTGCGCACGCTGGCCGCCAAGACCGGAGACCGGTTCGTCGGCTTGGAGACGGTGTCCAACAGCACTGGTGCCGTGTTCATCAAGGGCACCAGCGTGTGGCTGGAGAGCACAGTCGACCAACTGATACCGGCCGGCGACCACACCATCGTCGTGCTGCGGGTCAGCGATGTTCAGGTGAACCCGGCGGTGGCGCCTATCGTGTTTCACCGCAGCGTTTTACGCCGGCTCGGCATCTGAGGCGGGTCAGCGGCGGAACAGCTTGTCGCCCAGCCACACCAGGGGGTCGTAGCGGTGACCGGCGACGCGCTCCTTCATCGGGATGATCGCGTTGTCGGTGATCTTGATGCCCTCGGGGCACACCTCGGTGCAGCACTTGGTGATGTTGCATAACCCGAGGCCCGCGTCGTCCTGGGCCAGGTCCCGGCGGTCGGCGGTGTCGAGCGGATGCATCTCCAGTTCGGCGAGCCGGATGAAAAAGCGCGGGCCGGCGAACGCCTTCTTGTTGTCCTCGTGGTCGCGGATCACGTGGCAGACGTTCTGGCACAGGAAACATTCGATGCACTTGCGGAACTCCTGAGAACGTTCCACGTCTTGCTGCGCCATCCGGTACTCGCCTGGCTGAAGGTCCTTCGGTGGCGCGAAAGACGGTATCTGGCGGGCCTTTTCGTAGTTGAAGGACACGTCGGTGACCAGGTCCCGAATCACCGGGAAGGTGCGCATCGGTGTCACTGTGATCACTTCGTCCTCGGCGAACGTCGACATCCGGGTCATGCACATCAGTCTCGGTTTGCCGTTGACCTCCGCCGAGCACGATCCGCATTTGCCGGCTTTGCAGTTCCACCGCACGGCAAGGTCGGGTGTCTGAGTCTGTTGCAGACGGTGGATGACGTCGAGCACCACCTCGCCTTCGTTGACCTCGACGGTGAAGTCCTGCAGCGCACCGCCGTCCGCGTCGCCGCGCCATATCCGCATGCTGGCGTTGTAGGTCATCTAGCTTCTCCGTCCCGGATGCTCCGCCAGCTCGTTGTCGGTGTAGTACTTGTCCAGCTCGGCGATGTCGAAGAGTTCCAGCAGGTCGGGTCGCATCGGGACTTGCGTTTCGCGGCTGATGCGAATGTGCGGGACGGCGGAGTCGCCGGTCCCGTCGTCACCGGTCCCGTCGTCACCGGCCCGGCACACCAGCAAGGTGTCGCGCCAGTTGGCGTCCA
>NZ_JAVKSH010000033.1:18508-29203 GCF_039583805.1 Mycobacterium sp.
GTCGCCGGTCCCGTCGTCACCGGTCCCGTCGTCACCGGCCCGGCACACCAGCAAGGTGTCGCGCCAGTTGGCGTCCATCCCAGGATAGTCGTCACGGGTATGCCCGCCCCGACTCTCGGTGCGCTCCAACGCCGCTCGGGCCACGCACTCGCTGACCATCAGCATGTTGCGCAGGTCGATCGCCAGGTGCCAGCCCGGGTTGTACTGGCGATGGCCTTCCACTTGCAGGTTGGCGAACCGGGTGCGCAGCTCCTGCAAGCGGGAGAGCGCCTCGGAAATCTCGTCGGCCTTGCGGATGATGCCGACCAGCTCGTTCATCGTGTCCTGTAGGTCGATCTGCAGCTTGTACGGATTCTCCGCCGGTGAGCCGTCGGTGGGTCCCTCGAACGGCGACAACGCCAGTTTCGCGGCGGCGTCGACCTGCCCGGCGGACACGGCCGGGCGGCTGCGCAGCGCCCGCACATAGTCGGCGGCGCCCTGACCGGCGCGCCGGCCGAACACCAGAAGGTCCGACAACGAATTGCCGCCCAGCCGGTTGGAGCCGTGCATTCCGCCGGAGCACTCGCCGGCCGCGAACAGTCCCGGGACCGTCGCCGCGCCGGTGTCCGGGTCGACCTCGATACCGCCCATCACGTAGTGACAGGTCGGCCCGACCTCCATGGGTTCGGAGGTGATGTCGACACCCGCGAGCTCCATGAATTGGTGATACATCGACGGCAGGCGCCGTTTGATCTGCTCGGGCCTCAGCCGTGACGCGATGTCGAGATACACCCCGCCGTGCGGGCTGCCCCGGCCGGCTTTGACCTCCGCGTTGATTGCGCGCGCGACCTCGTCGCGGGGCAACAGGTCCGGGGTGCGTCGGGCCGAGTCGTTGTCCTTGAGCCACTGGTCGGCTTCCTGCGCGGTTTCGGCGTACTGGCCTTTGAACACCGGCGGAATGTAGTCGAACATGAAGCGAGAGTTCTCCGAGTTCTTCAACACCCCGCCGTCACCGCGCACGCCCTCGGTGACGAGGATCCCCTTCACGCTGGGCGGCCAGACCATGCCGGTCGGGTGGAATTGGATGAACTCCATGTTGATCAGCGTGGCACCGGCCCGTAGTGCCAGTGCGTGACCGTCGCCGGTGTACTCCCAGGAGTTCGACGTCACCTTGAAGGACTTGCCGATGCCGCCGGTGGCCATCACCACCGCCGGCGCCTCGAACAGGATGAAACGGCCGCTTTCGCGCCAGTACCCGAACGCCCCGGCGATGGCCGGGCCGTCGTTGAGGAGTTCGGTGATGGTGCATTCGGCGAACACCTTGATTCGCGCCTCGTAGTCGCCGAGTTCGGCGTGATCCTCCTGCTGCAGCGAGACGATCTTCTGCTGCATGGTGCGGATCAGCTCCAGGCCGGTTCGGTCGCCGACATGGGCCAGCCGAGGGTAGGTGTGCCCGCCGAAGTTGCGCTGGCTGATCCTGCCGTCTTTGGTGCGGTCGAACAGCGCGCCGTAGGTCTCCAGTTCCCAAACCCGATCAGGCGCCTCTCTGGCGTGCAGTTCAGCCATCCGCCAGTTGTTCAGGAACTTCCCGCCCCGCATCGTGTCGCAGAAATGGGTCTGCCAGGTGTCCTTCGGATTGGTGTTGGCCATCGCAGCCGCGCAGCCGCCCTCGGCCATCACCGTATGCGCCTTGCCGAAAAGAGATTTGCACACAACCGCGACCCGCAGGCCGCGCTCACGTGCCTCGATGACCGCACGCAACCCCGCGCCGCCGGCACCGATCACGACCACGTCGTAGGAGTGCCGTTCGACCTCAACCATGAACCCTCACCCAAATCTGTGTCGAAATAGCTTGTCAGCCAATGAATCGCAGGTCGGATATGGTGCCGCTGGAAACCAGCATCACGTAAAAGTCGGTCAGCGCGAGCGAGCCCAGGGTGATCCAGGCGAACCTCATGTGCCGGGCGTTCAGCTCGGTCACCTTGGTCCAGATCCAGTACCTGACCGGGTGATTCGAGAAGTGCTTGAGCCGGCCACCGGTGAGGTGCCGACAAGAGTGGCAGCCGCCGGTGTAGGCCCACAGCAAGATGACGTTCGCCACCAAAAAGAGGTTGCCCACACCGAATCCGAAGCCCGACGGCGAGTGAAAGGCCAGGATTGCGTCGTAGGTGTTCAATCCCGCGAGCAGGAAGGCCACGTAGAAGAAGTACCGGTGGCTGTTCTGCAGGATCAGCGGGACCCGGGTTTCCCCGGTGTACTTGGCGCGTGGTTCGGCGACGGCGCATCCCGGCGGGGACAGCCAGACCGACCGGTAGTAGGCCTTGCGATAGTAGTAGCACGTGATGCGGAAGGCGAGCAGGAACGGTAATACCAGCATTCCCAACGGGATCCACGGCGGGAAGTGCCCGAGCCAGACGCCCAGATGGTGCGATCCCGCAACGCACGACGCGCTGATGCACGGCGAGTAGAACGGGGTCAGGTAGTGGTATCGGGGAACCCAGTAGCCGCTGCCCCAGAACGCGCGGATGGTCGCGTAGACGATGAATGCGGCCAGGCCGAGGTCGGTCGTCGCCGCCGACAACCACCAGCGGTCGGTGCGCAGGGTCCGTTGCGCCAGCTGGGCGCGGGTGGCCGAAAAGACACCGGTGGCAGGGCGGTTCGCCGTAGGTGCGCTCATCTGAAAGTGGTCCTCTTCACGTAGCCTCGTCGCAGCGTACTAAGACCAGAGAGCACCCGCAGCACGGGGGGTGCGTCAGGACCTGCCGTACCCCCCGACACCCTCATCGTCGACGTCGCGCCAGAACTCGGAGTCGTATTCCGTGTCGGGAATCGTGATCTTCTCGCCGATGGGGGGGACGGGGGCGCCGGCCAGTTCCAGTTCGCCGGCATCGATGTCGAGCAGTTCGACGTCGTTGAGAATCCGCTCGGCGTCGTTGACGATGCGCCGCATCGCCGGAGTGTCGCTGTATCGCGACTTCAACGAGGTCACGCACCGGCGCAAACCACCGATGAGGTTGTGCAGGTCGGCGAGTTCGGGGGGGCTCGACAACAGATCTCCCTGGGACGAAGGTGTCATAAATCACAGTACCCCACTGGATCGGAACCGGCTTGCCCGGCCGGAACGCGGCGGTCCGCGACCGCCGTGACCGCTCCCGCCGGCTCCGCGCGGACACGGTGTCGGCACCGGGGCCGAGGGCCACGCCGGCATGTTGCCCAGTCCACTCCTGTCACGGTTTGTGATCGCTGGCACTGCGCCGGCGCCGCGCGGGGCGAACATGAGCCGGTGACGCTGACAACTCACCTGCGCTTTCGGCGCCGGTGTCTGACCTCACAGCTGCCACCACCAGCGGTGAGATTCCCGTGATCGAGACGACACACCCCGTGAAACATATCGGCAATATCGCGTTCCTAATGTCGTGACATGGCCGCCGTAATTCCGCGCGCGACAAGCGACGTCGTCGTGGTCGGGCACGGCATGGTGGGCCACCGGTTCGTCGAGGCGTTGCGGGCCCGCGACGCCGGCGACGCCTGGCGGGTGACCGTGCTCGCCGAGGAATGCGATGCCGCCTACAATCGTGTCGGGCTCACCGGCTACACCGAGCACTGGCAGCGTGAGCTGCTGGCGCTGCCCGGCAACGACTACGACGGGGACGAGTCGGTCCGGCTGTGTCTGCGCAGCCGCGTCGTCGATATTGACCGGGCTGCCAAGCTGGTGTTCACCGCCGACGGCCTGCGGCACCGCTACGACGCGCTGGTCCTGGCGACCGGGTCCGCCGCGTTCGTCCCGCCGGTGCCCGGTCACGACCTGCCCGAGTGCCATGTCTACCGCACGCTTGACGACCTCGACGCCATCCGCGCCGACGCTCAGCGCACGCTGCACGCCGGCCACACCCGGGCCGGCGTGGTGATCGGCGGCGGGTTGCTGGGGCTGGAAGCCGCCAACGCGTTGCGCCAATTCGGCCTGCACCCGCACATCGTCGAGATGATGCCGAGGTTGATGGCTCAGCAGGTCGACGACGCCGGTGGCGCTCTGCTGGGCCGGATGATCGCCGAACTGGGCATCGACGTGCACCTCGGCGTCGGCACCGACTCCATCGAACGCGTCGAGCACTCGGACGGCGCCCGATCGGTGCGGGTGCTGCTCGCCAACGACGAGGTCGTCGACGCCGGCCTGGTGGTCTTCGCCGCCGGCATCCGACCGCGAGACGAATTGGCCACCGCGGCGGGCCTGAAGGTCGCCGAGCGCGGCGGTGTGCTCACCGACTTATCCTGCCGGACAAGCGATCCCGACATCTACGCGATCGGCGAGGTGGCCGCGATCGAGGGACGCTGCTACGGCCTGGTCGGGCCGGGCTACACCAGCGCCGAGGTGGTGGCCGATCGGCTGCTCGAGGGTGCCGCGGAGTTTCCCCAGGCCGACCTCTCGACCAAGCTCAAGCTGCTCGGGGTCGACGTGGCCAGCTTCGGCGACGCGATGGGCGTCACGCAGAACTGTCTGCATGTCGTCGTCAACGATGCGGTGAAGCGGACCTATGCCAAACTGGTGCTCTCCGATGACGCGAGAACCCTGCTCGGCGGCATCCTGGTCGGCGACGCCACCGCCTACGGCATGCTGCGTCCGATGGTCGGCACCGAGCTGCCGTGTGACCCGCTCACCCTGATATCGCCGGCTCAATCCGGCGACGGCACAGTAGCTTTAGGTGTGGGAGCGCTGCCGGATGCTGCCCAGATCTGCTCGTGCAACAACGTCACCAAGGGGGACTTGACCGCCGCAATCGAGGCCGGTTGCACGGATGTCGCGAGCCTGAAGGCGTGCACCGCGGCCGGGACATCCTGCGGCTCGTGCGTCCCGATACTCAAGCAGCTGCTGGAGTCCGAAGGAGTCGAGCAGTCAACAGCGCTGTGCGAGCACTTCAGCCAGTCTCGGGCCGAGCTGTTCGAAATCATCAGCGCGACAGAAATTCGCACGTTCTCCAATCTGCTGGATCGGTTCGGGACCGGAAAGGGTTGCGACATCTGCAAACCCGCCATCGCCTCCATCCTGGCGTCCACCGGGTCCGGGCACATCCTCGACGGCGAGCAGGCGTCCCTGCAGGACTCCAACGACCATTTCCTGGCCAACATCCAAAAGAACGGCAGTTACTCGGTGGTGCCGCGGGTGCCGGGCGGCGACATCAAACCCGAGCACCTGATCCTGATCGGCCAGATCGCCCAGGATTTCGGGCTGTACACCAAGATCACCGGCGGCCAACGGATCGACATGTTCGGTGCTCGCGTCGACCAACTGCCGGCCATCTGGAAGCGACTGGTCGACGCCGGCATGGAATCCGGCCACGCCTACGGCAAAGCGGTGCGCACCGTGAAGAGCTGCGTGGGTAACGACTGGTGCCGTTACGGGGTGCAGGATTCCGTGCAGCTGGCCATCGACTTGGAGCTGCGCTATCGGGGGCTGCGCGCGCCTCACAAAATCAAGATGGGTGTGTCGGGTTGCGCGCGGGAATGCGCGGAGGCGCGTTCGAAGGACGTCGGTGTGATTGCGACCGAAAAAGGGTGGAATCTCTACGTCGGCGGCAACGGCGGCTTCACCCCCAAGCACGCGCAGCTGCTCGCCGGCGATCTGGATGGCGAGACCCTGATCCGCTACGTCGACCGGTTCCTGATGTTCTACATCCGTACCGCCGACCGGCTGCAGCGGACCGCCGCCTGGATCGAATCCGTGGACGGTGGGCTCGACCACGTCCGCGACGTGGTGTGTGACGACTCGCTCGGTCTCGCCGAGGAATTCGAGGCCGCTATCGCGCGGCACGTCGCGAACTACCGGTGCGAATGGAAAGGCGTACTGGAGGATCCGGACAAGCTGTCCCGGTTCGTCTCGTTCGTCAACGCGCCCGACGTACCCGACCCCACGGTGGCGTTCACCGAATACAACGGACGCAAGCGCCCGGCGGCAGCGCAGCCGGTGCTCATCGGGATACCGCAGGTGCGAACGTAAACCGCAAAGGCAACGAGGAGGTTCTCGCTGATGCTACTCGACGACATGAACCGACGGCCGCCACTGTCCGAGCAGGCTTGGACGCCGGCATGCCGCTACGACTACCTGATCCCGGGGCGTGGCGTGGGCGTGCTCCTCGACGACGGCTCGCAGGCGGCGCTGTTCCGGCTCGATGACGGGTCCCTGCATGCGATCGGCAACATCGACCCGTTCTCCGGTGCCGCCGTGCTCTCCCGCGGACTGGTCGGTGACCGCGGTGGGCGAGCGGTCGTCCAGTCCCCGATCGCCAAGCAGGCGTTCGCTTTCGACGACGGCCGGTGCCTGGACGATCCCGAAGTCGCGGTGCCGGTATGCTCGATCCGGCTCGTCGACGGGATCGTTCAGGTGGGCCGCTGCGAAGTCGCTCGTTCCGCGGCCGCGTAGGCGCGGACCCGCCCCGCATCTGTGCATTCCGGCGGCCACCGGGATGGGCGTCACGCCGTCCCGGTCTGCTCGTCCACGGCCAACCGGTAGCCGCGCTTGAACACCGTCACGACGATATTTTTGTCGCCCAATGCGTTTCGCAACCGCAGCATTGCGGTGTCCACCGCGTGCGGATTGCTGCTGTTGCCGGGCAGCGTCCGCAGCAGTTGGTGGCGGCTGACCACCGTACCCGGCTGCTTGGCCAATGCGTGCAATGTCGCCATCGCGGACGGCGGCAGCGATGTGACGCGTCCGTCGATCACCACGCACGAGCCGCGGATTTCGAGGACATGACCTGCTGCGCTCACCACGCGTGATTTCAGCCGAGGCAACGTGTCGGTGATGTGGCGGGCCAGCGCTCCCAGCCGCGTCCGTTCCGGCGACCAGGTGGGGATGCCGAGACGCGCCAGTGGTTGCGCGGTCACCGGGCCCACGCACATCGAGCAGACGTCGGCGCGCAGCGCATCGAGCAGTTGGCCTTCGATGTCAAGGTCGCGAGCGCGCTGCAGTGTCGCCGCCACCGCTGGCGCCGAGGTGAAGCTGACTGCGTCGACGTAGCGTTGGGCGATGTGGGCGACCAGCCGGTCGAACTCTCCTGGCGGCGCCGGCGCCCACCGGTACACCCGGATAGGCACGAGATCAGCTCCAGCAGAACGCAGCTCGTCGATGAACTCGGGGAGGGGATCCCATTCCTCGGTGGCGCCGTGCAGCTGCAGGGCAATCCGCTGCCCGGCGACGCCGGCTTTGAGGAGGTAGTGCAGAACCTCACGCGAGGATTCGGATTGCGGTGTCCACCGTTCACGCAGCGTGACGGCGCGCAGCGCACCGGTCGCCTTGGGCCCACGTGAGACGATCAGGGAACCCGACAGCGCCGCGATCAGCGCGTTGGCCAGCCTCCAGCCTTGGGCGGCAGCGATCCAGCCCCGGAATCCCGTGCCGGTCGTCGCGATCAGGATGTCCGGCGGGCGGGCGATCAGCTCCTCGGTGTGACGGCGCAGCTGATCATCGTCGGGCAGAGCGATTTTGCGGATCGCCGCGGCAGCGCAGACCGTGGCGCCCTGCCGGCGCAGCAGCTCAGACAGCTCGTCCGCACGGTGAGACGCCGTGACGGCGACCCGGTAGCCGGCGAGGGGTGGCGAGCCCGGTTGGCTCATAAGAACTGTTTATTCTGGGCGGATTGCCCCGGCGTTACCGCGCAATTGCCGACGCGTTGCTTGTCCCACGTGCGGCGGCTTCGCCGCGGCTTGGGGCCCGGGCAGGCAGGACGCTGAAAAGGGGACGGCGGGCACAGATGGCCGAGGTCGGTGTCCACAACGACGACAGACAAGCCGGTAAAGCCCAGAACGCCGCCGCCGCTTACCCGTTCGAAAGTGTGCGTGTGACGAGGTGCCGCGACAATCGATGAGATCGTAGTGAACACGGTCCGGTTACCGAGTCCTGACAGCATGAACCGCCCGATGACGCCGACGACATAGCCGGTCATGGTGATCCGGCTGCCACCCGGCCGATCGGCGAGCCGGCCACCATAGATCCGCGACGGCATCACCATCACGTGTGCGGCAGCGCTGGCCGCTGCCCGGCACCCGAACGGTCGCGCCGGCACGTTCGTCGGGGGTTGTCGCCCTGGGTAAGTCCCCCGGGGTGACGGGTGTGCTCACCGAACGTGAAACTGTGGCGAAAATCGGGGCTGATTTTCGCAATGGCTTCACGTTCGGTGAGGGTGGGGCGAGCACACGGTCGGACCCTGAGGCCCACACGGGTCACGCCTGCCTCGTGGGTCAGCACCGGAGAACCGGGGTCGTGGTGACCGCCTCACGGTGCGCGACAGGTGATCCATGTGGCCTGTGTGACCCGCGGTTGACCGGTCCTGCCGGACGACCCCCGACCCAACTCCCCGGCGAGACCACCAGGGCATCGAAACCAGGCATCGAAACCAGGCACGGGCACCACCGTGCGCGTTCTGAGAGGGCAGGTCCGACGGGTTGCTACTACCAGACGTCGCCGTCGCGCCAGTCGCACATCAAAGCGGCGGTGTTGTCCAGGCTGATGCCGACCGGAAGCACGAACACCGAGCCGTCGTCGTCGGGAGTTCGCGACGGCCCGGTGGGCGCCAGCACCGAGGTCGGACCCCGCCACGCCAGCCAGCCGCGCACCGCGAACAGGCTACGGCCGCGGGCCGTCGAGCTCAGCGCACCGATCTGGTAGGCGCCGTGGATCACCTGCTCGCACGCGTCGAGAACGGCGATCCCCAGTCCCTGGCCGCGCCAGTCCTCCCGCACGGCCACCGCTTCGACGTAGCCACACCGCAGCGCGCTGCCGTGGTAGATCAACCGCCGTTGCACCACCGCGCTGTGCGCGACGATCATGCCGTGATGCCAGATCAGGGCGTGCATCCCGCCCAAAGCGTGGTCCCAGTCGGCGTCGGTGAAGTCCCCGGCGAACGCGTCGCTGATCATGCGATGCGCGCTGGCGAGGGTCTCGCCGTCGAGATCCGCGGTGTGTACCAGGCGGGCGGTGTGGACCTGGGTGCGCACACTGCCGGTTTACCAGGTCGGCCGGTTTACCAGGTCGGCCGGCGTCTCGTCACCGGAGTCGAAGCAGACGCCAGTGCCGCGCCGGAGCGCGACCAGTGCAGGCGCACATACTGGCCGGGCCGCACCTGGGCTACCTTGTCGACGTCGTCGTCGGCGATCACGCCGACCACCGGATACCCGCCGGTAATCGGGTGATCGGGGCCGAGGATCACCGGTAAACCGTTGGGCGGCAGCTGGATTGCGCCACGGGTTGCACCTTCGCTGGGGAGTTGCCGGTCCGGCCAGCGGAGGCGCAGCGGGCGTCCCTCCAACCGCATGCCCACCCTGTCGCTGCGGTCGGAGGCCATCCAGATGGTGTGCACCAGGGCGTCGTGATCGACGAGCCAGTCGTCGCGCGGCCCGGGCACGACCTGCAGTTCCACCAGATGCCGCGCGATCGTCGCCACCGGGGCCTGCTCGAGTTCCGGGTAGCCGGCGGTGTGCTCGCCGACCGGCAGGACGTCGCCGGGCCGAAGCGGCAGCGGACCGATCCCCGACATCACGTCGTAGCTGCGGGAGCCCAGCACCGGCGTCGCGTCGACGCCGCCGCGAACCGCCAGATAGCTGCGCAACCCCGACACCGGGGTGCCCAGCGCTATCACGTCGCCGTCTTTGACGTGGTGAATACTGTTGGTGCCAAATGGAATTCCATTGACAGTGGGGATGGTGTCGGCGCCTGTCACCGCGATGTCGGCGCCGCCGCCGTGGACCCGGGTCGACAAGCCACCGAAGGTGACCTCGATGGTGGCACGGTCGGCGGGGTTGGCCACCAGCCGGTTGGCCAGTGTATGGGAACGTCGGTCCGCGGCCCCGGACCGGCTGACGCCGAGATGGGCCACGCCGACCCGGCCCAAGTCCTCGACAAGGGCCAGCGGCCCGGTCCGCAGAATTTCCAGGGTTGTCACGACGGCCTCCTACCCGGCTCGGAACCGCACCCACATGCCCGGCGTGAGGAGCGCCGGCTGCGGCCGGTCGATGTCCCACAGCACCGCCTCGGTGTGACCGATCAACTGCCAGCCGCCCGGCGACCGGCGTGGGTAGATCCCGCTGAACTCGTCGGCCAGCGCAACGGCGCCGGCCGGCACCGACGGCCGCGGCTCGGCTCGCCGCGGCACCGCCAGCCGCGGATCGCCGCCGACCAGGTAGGCGAAACCCGGTGCGAAACCCGCGAATCCGACCCGCCAGGGCTGCGCCGTGTGTGCGTCGACGACCTGCGCGGTGGTCAGCCCGGTACGGTCGGCGACCTCGGCGAGGTCCGCGCCGTCGTAGACCACGTCGATCACCACGTCGATGTGCCCGTCCGCCGGTGTGGTCGCTGTCGGCTCGGGGTTGACCCGCAACGTCTGTAACTGACGCCGTGTGACGTTCTGGTAGCGGGGTCCGGCGAGCTTGACCAGCACGGTGCGGGAGGCGGCGACGACGTCGAGGACGCCGGGCAGCGCGGCGTCCCGCAGCGCGGCCGTGCACGCCAATACGTCGGCGCTGCTGTCGAACTGCAGCAGCAGCGCCTGATCCCCGTAGTCGAGAACGGTGTTCGTCTCCCGGAGGTCCATCGTCACGCTCATTACTCGACGGTAACCGCGGGTGCGGGCGGTCGCGAGTGGTTTTCGAGCACTGCCAGAGGTGCCTTAGCAAAGACTCAGAACCGCCGTCCCCAGGCCTGATCAGCCCAGGCCTGATCAGCCCAGG
>NZ_JAVKSH010000033.1:29303-31417 GCF_039583805.1 Mycobacterium sp.
CACTGCCAGAGGTGCCTTAGCAAAGACTCAGAACCGCCGTCCCCAGGCCTGATCAGCCCAGGCCTGATCAGCCCAGGGCGCCGTCGACCAGCGGCGGCAGCTGATCGGCCACCAGCGGGTAGCTCAGCGGCGACGCGAACGCGATCGCGCCGGCCTGGTCCTTGGTGGTGAAGACGTTGCGGGCGCCCCGCGCCGCGATATCGGGCTCGGCCAGCAGTGCCTGACGCTCGTCGTCGCTCTCGGTTGTCCAGATCAGCACATCGGCGCTGTCGAGCACCGGCCGCATGGTGTCGCGCGGGATGAACGCGCGTTGCTTGTCCACCGCGAATGCCGCAGTGCTGTCCGGGATCACCAGGCCCATCCTGGTGAGGAACTCGGTTTGCCAGCCGGTCGTGGCCACCACGTCGCCGTTTCTGAGCCTGCCCTGCAGCATCAGCACTCTCTTGTCCTTGAACTGCGGGTTCTGCTCTGCGGCGGTGGTGAATTTCTGCTCGACGCCGTCGACCAGCGACTGCATCTGGTCGGCCTGGAAGACCGCCGCGCCGATCGCGGCGGCTTGGTCCTTCCACGGCTCGAAGAACGCCTCGCCGTCGGACTGGGGGATCGTCGGGGCGATCGCCGACAGCTTCTGGTAGGTGTCGGCGTCCACACCGGCGTTGGTTGCCACGATCAGGTCGGGTTTCAGGGCCGCGATCTGGTCCACCGGGATTCCGTTGTCCAGGTTCAGCACAACAGGTTTCGCGTCACCGAGTTTGGGCTGAGCCCACGGCCACACCGCGAAGGGCTGGTCGCCGAACCAGTCGGTGACCGCGACCGGCACGACGCCCACCGCGAGCAGGTCGTCCTGCCCGGTGTAGCCGGCGCTGACCACCCGGGTGGGTGGCGCGGCGACGGTGGTTTCACCGAACGCGTGCTTGATCGTCACGGGCCCGCCGCCGCCGGTGCCCGCGGCCGGCTTGTGCGACACGCACGCCCCGGTCACACCGGTCGCAAGCAGCCCCGCCGCCCCGGCGACGCCGAAGAAGCCGCGCCGCTTCCATCGCTGCTGCATCGCGTGAGGGTACAGCGTCGGCTCGCGCGTCTGCACTCGGACGGCGCACCGGGCAGTGCCTGCCAACCCGGCAGGCGGGTCGGGTCTAGCGTTGCGTCATGGTCGACTTCGCCTTGCGCTCATGCGGATTGCGCGGACACGCGACATTCGCCCCGGAGGAGTCGGCGCTTCGAGACAGGCTGAAGGTCGAAACCCCGGCCGGGGAGGCATGGCGCTGTTTGCGCTGTGAGACGTTCGTGGTCGGGCCGCCGCGGCGCACCGGACCGGCGGACACCGCACCGGAGATTCCGCGTGGCCGTCTGCTGCGGGATCGGACGTTGATGCGGGCACTCGCGGTGGAACGTGCTGTGCGATCGGCCGTCGCCGTACTGCTGGCGGTCGGTGTGCTGAAAGTGCGCGGGTCACGCGCCCAGTTGCAGCAGGCGTTCGAACAGGATCTTCCGTTGATCCGGCCGTTGGCCAACCAGCTCGGCTGGAACCCGGATGAGTCGCGGATCGTTCGCTCCATCGCCGGTGCCTTCACGCTGTCGCCGTCGACGTTGCTCTGGATCGCCGTGGCCCTCGCCGCCTACGCCGCGATCGAGCTGGTCGAGGCTGTCGGCCTGTGGCTGATGCGGCGGTGGGGTGAGTATTTCGCGGCGATCGCCACCAGTGCGTTCCTGCCGCTGGAAGTCTACGAGATCACCAAAAAACTGACGGTGCTGCGATGTACGGCGCTCGTGTTCAACGTCGTTGTGGTCATCTGGCTGCTGTGGAGCAAACGGCTTTTCGGGCTCAACGGCGGCGCGGCCGCCTACCGCAGTGAACATCGAACGGAGAGCCTGCTGACGGTCGAACGTGCGGGCCTGCAGTGACCGCCCAGCCGTTGCAAGTGAGTGATCTTTAGTGGTCACGCGACTTGCACCTCGTCCCGGGGTTGTTCGGCAGCCGTTCGGCTGCGTCCCTTCCGCGCTTCACAGCCACCTGCCCGGCTGGGCCGGGTCTTGCGGTCGGCTCCACGCTTGACGGCGGCCCCAACTGGGCCGACGACGCTAACGGTGTCCTCGTAGCGTGCGAGGTTGAT
>NZ_JAVKSH010000034.1:0-31337 GCF_039583805.1 Mycobacterium sp.
TACCGGCCAGGACCTGATTCCTGTCGGCAACCCACGTTCACATGTGAGCGAGGCCCCAGCCCCCCATACCGTCTACCGGCAGATGCAGATCGAACGTGACGAACTGACCAACGGTACGCACGCCGAACGCCGGCAGATCGTCGCACTGGTTCTCGACGGGGCTCCGATCAAGCCGCGGCACGCGGAGAACCGACTCGGTTACCGTTTCGGGCAGAGCCACACCGCAGCGGTGATCTGGGGTGACGCATCGAACACCGACCTGTCCGATCTCGACCGCGCCGCCGAGGCGTTGACGCGCACCGCTGACGGCCGCCAGCCGTTGTCGCTGTTGGCCGGTGCCGCAACTCGATGGGTGTGGTTGCCCGGCCCCGACGGACCGGACCTGGGCGGCGTCGCCGCCGCGGTGAGCCGACTGCCGGGAGTGCGGATCGCGGTCGGGCCCACCGCGGAGGGAATCGAGGGCTTCCGGCGCAGCCATCTGGACGCCATCGCCACTCAGCGCCTGGTGGCGCGACTCGAAGCCCCCCAGCGGGTCGTCAGCTTCGCCGACGTCGAACTCATCGCGCTGATCACCGCCGACCCCGAACGTGCTGACCGGTTCGTCAAAAGGACGCTCGGCGACTTCGAGTCGGCGGACACCGAACTCCAGCAGACCGTCCGCACCTTCATCCACGAACAGTGCAATGCCTCGCGGGCGGCCACCCGCCTGTTCATCCATCGAAACACGTTGTTGCGCAGACTGGTACGTGCCGATCAACTGTTGCCGCAACCGCTGGAAGCGACCAGCGTGCACGTCGCGGTGGCCCTGGAGGCACTACGCTGGCGCAGCGTCGAGGGTCAGCCCCGTCAGGGCTTGGCGGCCGTCGCGTCCAACGGAAGCCCGCCCCTCGCCTGAACGGCAGGGTCGGTGATACAGAGTCGGTGATACAGATCCGGTGATGAAGGTCAGGCCATCCCGTCCCGTGTGCTCCCGGGGACCCGACGACAGGACACCACGATGCAACTGCTATTGGTCCGGCATGCTCTGCCGTTGCGCAGCGACCACGGCCAGGGGTCCGACCCCGAGCTGTCGGCGCAGGGCCGGGCTCAGGTTGCGCGCCTGCCCGCGGCGCTGGCGAGGTTTCCCGTCTCCCGGGTGGTCAGCAGCCCGCAGCGGCGCGCGATCCAGACCGCGGAGCCGGTCGCTGCGGCGCGCACGCTTGCGGTCGACGTCGACGACCGCTTCGCCGAGTACGACCGGGACCTGCCGGCCTACGTCCCCATCGAGCAGATCCGCGAGGAGAATCCGCAGGAGTGGGCCCGGATGGCGGAGGGGCATCTGCCCAGCTCGGTCGACGAAGCCGGTTTCCGCGCCCGGGTCGGCGCCGGCATCAGCGACGTCGTGGCGGCGGCGGACCCGGACGACAGCGTGGCGGTGTTCAGCCACGGCGGGGTGATCAACGTGGTGCTGCACGAGATCCTGGGCACCAAACGCCTGCTGTCGTTTCCCATCGACTACGCGTCGGTGACCCGCCTGCTGTTCTCCCGGTCCGGTCAGCCCACGGTGGCGGCGGTGAACGGCACCGAACATGTCTGGGATCTGCTGCCGCGCAATCAGCGCGGGTAGCGGCCGCTCACCGACCGTGGGCGTGTTTCTTGGCCACCCGGCGCAGCTGATACATCCGTGCGGTGCCGACGAACACGGTGATCAAACCGCCGGCCACCGCCGCCAGCAGCATGGCCACGCCCAGCGGCAGGGTCCAGCGCCAGCCGAAAAAGGCGAACTGCGCCGACTCGGTGTTCTGGGTGATGAAGATCAGCAACACGATCAGAATGAGGAAGCCGGCGGTCAGCGCCGCCCACAGGGCACCCGCCCGGGTGAACGTGACCGGCGAGTGCGCGGGCGCACCGTCCGGTGTCGGAAACGGCTGGTTTGGCGATGCGGGCGATTCGCTGCTCATGGCCCTATCTTGCCCTCTCGCCCGGATAAAGTGGCCGAACCGCGCAGAAAGCAACCCGCCGAGCGTCGCCGCGCGGCGCGCTTTACGGTAGAGCGGTGAGACCAGCACCCCCTGACGCGACGCCCACCACGTGGCCGGCGATGTTGACCTGGCGCTCACCCGACGCGGCACGGATGGAATCGGTGCGGGTGCAGTTGTCCGGCAACCGAATCAAGGCCAACGGCCGCATCGTGGCCGCGGCCACCGCCGGGCACCCGGCGTTCGGCGCCTACTACGACCTGCAGACCGACGAATCCGGCGCCACCAAGCGGTTCGGGATGACGGTGACGCTCGCCGACCGGGAACGCCAGCTCGCCATCGCGCGCGACGAGGAGAATATGTGGCTGGTCACCGACCACGGCGGCGAATCGCGTGCGTCGTTTGACGGCGCACTCGACGTCGACTTGGTGTTCAGCCCGTTCTTCAACACTCTGCCGATCCGTCGTTGCGGCTTGTACGAGCAGGCCTGCTCGATTTCGGTGCCGGTGATCGTGCCGGTGATCTACGTGAGCCTGCCCGACATGTCGGTCAGCTCGGCGGTCGTCAGCTACAGCAGCGCCGGCGCGCAGCACGGGATCACGGTGCAAAGCCCGGTTTCCGACACCACCGTCACCGTCGACGCCGACGGTTTCATCCTCGACTACCCAGACTTGGCAGAGCGGATCTGATCACACCGCCGGCCCGGCCCGCGGCGGCCAGCTCCGCGCGCCAGTTCTCCGCGCCGACGGACACCGTGACGATCTCCGGCCGCGAGAAGCTGTCGTAGCGGGTCCGCGCGGCATGCCCGGCTTCGACCAGCTCGGCCACCGAGTTGTTGCGCGCGAGCGAGTCCCGGGCGTCTGCGAGCAGTTCGACGGCCCGGTCGACGGCCGGCAGCAGCTGAGCGGCGTTGGCTTCGCACATGGCCCGCACCAGGTCCGGAGCGCTGACCGCCACCCGGGTGGCGTCCCGGAACGATCCCGCGGCCAGCGCGAACGCCAGCGGAACTTCGGAGGCTGTGACCGCCAGGGCCTCGGCAAGCAGATGCGGCAGGTGCGAGATCGCGGCCGCGGCGGCGTCGTGCTCGTCGGAGCGGGCCGGCACCACCACCGCCCGGCAGTCCAGCGCCAGCGTCATCACCGTCGACCACACCGTGGGGTCCACGTGGTCGTCCACGCTGAGCACCCACGGCGCGCCGGCGAACAACCGCCGATCGCCGGCCGCCCAACCCGAGTGCGCGGTGCCCGTCATCGGATGGCCGCCGACGAACCGGGCCTGCAGGCCCGCGGCGGTGACCTCGCGCAGCACCGCGCTTTTGACGCTGGTGACGTCGGTCAGCGGACAGTCGGGGGCCGATTCCCGGATGTGGCGCAGCAGCGTCGGCAACGCCGGCATGGGAACGGCCAGCACGATGAGCGCGCCGGCGCCGGCGGCGCGGGTCAGCGCATCGGACAGGTCGGTGGTCGCGTCGAAGCCGTCCGCGCGGGCCGCATGCGCGCCTTCCACCGACCGGTTGTAGCCGAACACCCGATAGCCGGCCGCGGCGGCGGCCCGCATGATCGACCCGCCGATCAGCCCCAGGCCCAGTAGGCACACCGGTGTTCGCGCCACTGGTCAAGGTTGGCACATCGGTGGGTGCGGCGGCATCCGACGGGCCCGGTCCGGCGCCGAACGGCTGTTCAAGGCGGTGCACACCGACTACCGTTGCGCGCATGGCAGCGCAGCAGACCTCCGCCAAAGCGGACACTCCGGACGGGTTCGGTGTTGCCGTCGTGCGTGAAGACGGCACCTGGCGCTGTGCTGCGATGCGCCCGCAGGCCTTGACCAGCTTGGCTGACGCCGAGACCGAGCTGCGCGAGTTACGCAGTGCCGGAGCGGTTTTCGGCCTCCTCGATATCGACGACGAGTTCTTCGTGATCGTGCGCCCGGCGCCGGCGGGAACCCGGCTGCTGCTCTCCGACGCCACCGCGGCGCTCGACTACGACATCGCCGCCGAAGTGCTGGAGAACCTCGACGCCGAGATCGCCCTCGAAGACCTCGAGGACGCCGACCCGTTCGAGGAGGGGGACCTCGGGTTGCTCTCCGACATCGGGCTGCCCGAGGCGGTGCTGGGGGTGATCCTCGACGAAACCGACCTCTACGCCGACGAGCAGCTGGGCCGCATCGCGCGGGAGATGGGTTTCGCCGAGGAGTTGTCGGCGGTGCTCGACCGGCTGGGGCGGTGACCGGCGACGACGACCTGATCCGCCGTGCGCTGGCGGTCGCCGCCACCGCGGGGCCGCGCGACGTTCCGGTGGGTGCGGTGGTAGCCGAGGCCGATGGGACCGAGCTGGCCCGCGCGGTCAATGCCCGCGAGGCGCTGGGTGATCCGACGGCGCACGCGGAGATTCTGGCGCTGCGCGCGGCCGCCGCCGTGCTCGGCGACGGGTGGCGGCTGGAAGGAACGACGCTGGCGGTCACGGTAGAACCGTGCACGATGTGCGCGGGCGCCCTGGTGCTGGCGCGGGTCGACCGGCTGGTGTTCGGAGCGTGGGAGCCCAGGACCGGCGCGGTCGGTTCGCTGTGGGACGTGGTGCGGGATCGCCGCCTCAACCACCGCCCGAGCGTGCGGGGCGGCGTGCTGGCCGACGAGTGCTCGGCCCTGCTGCAGGACTTCTTCGCCCGTCAGCGATTGGGTTGACCGGGTGCGTGTTGGGTAAGCTCACCGGCGGTGGCGTGTCCGAGCGGCCTAAGGAGCACGCCTCGAAAGCGTGTGAGGGATAACCTCCCTCCGAGGGTTCAAATCCCTCCGCCACCGCCAACTTCCCTCGGGTGTTCGCCACGACCCGGCTCGCGGGTTTCGGCCGAAGTGGTTTGTCTGCGCGGTTTAATGGGCTGATGCAGCTCGTCACACCCACCGACTCGATATTCCTGCTGGGCGAGTCCCGCGAGCATCCCATGCACGTCGGCGGGTTGCAGCTGTTCGAGCCGCCGGAGGGCGCCGGACCGGAGTTCGCCCGACAGACCTACGAGGCGCTGCTCGCCGCGCGCGACTTCCAGCCCACGTTCCGCAAGCGTCCGGCGCAGCTGCTGGGCGGAATCGCCAACATCGGCTGGGTCTTCGACGACGCCGACGACATCGACATCGATCACCATGTACGGCGCTCGGCGCTGCCCTCGCCGGGGCGGGTCCGCGATCTGCTGGAGCTGACCTCGCTGCTGCACGGCACTCTGCTCGACCGGCACCGGCCGCTGTGGGAGGCGCACCTCATCGAGGGGCTCAACGACGGCAGGTTCGCGTTGTACACCAAGATGCACCACTCCCTGATCGACGGTGTGTCGGCGCTGAAGCTCATGCAGCGCACCCTGTCCTCAGACCCGAATGACGCCGAGCTGCAGGCGTTGTGGAGTCTGCCCCGCCGGCATCGCCCAACCGGCCGCTCACGCTGGCAGATGCTCACCCAGATGGTGGGATCGGTTGCGGCGCTTGGCCCTTCGACGCTGTCGCTGGCACGTGCGGCGTTGCTGGAACAACAGCTGACGTTGCCCTTCGCCGCGCCGCGCACCATGCTCAACGTCCGTATCGGCGGCGCCCGGCGATGCGCCGCGCAGTCCTGGTCGCTGGACCGTATCGGCGCCGTCAAGCAGGCTACCGGGGCGACCGTCAACGATGTCGTGCTGGCGATGTGCGCCGGCGCGCTGCGCTACTACCTGGCCGATCAGCATGCGCTGCCCGACGCGCCACTGGTCGCGATGGTGCCGGTGAGCCTGCGCAGGGAGGACGAGGCCGACAGCGGCGGCAACATGGTCGGCGCCATCCTGTGCAACCTGGCCACCGATGTCGACGACGCGGCGCACCGGCTCCAGGCGATCAGCGACTCCATGCGGGAGAACAAGAAAGTGTTCTCCGAACTGCCGCGGCTGCAGGCCTTGGTGCTGTCGGCGTTGTTCATCGCGCCGCTGGGCCTGTCCGCCGTCCCCGGTTTCGTGTCGTCGACGTCGCCGCCGTTCAACATAGTCATCTCCAACGTGCCGGGTCCCAGAGAGCCGATGTACTGGGGCGGCGCCCGACTCGACGGCAACTATCCGCTCTCGATCGCCCTGGACGGGCAGGCGTTGAACATCACGGTGGTCAACAACGTCGGCAGCCTCGATTTCGGGTTGGTCGGATGCCGGCGCAGCGTGCCGCACCTGCAGCGGCTGCTCGCTCATCTGGAGACCTCGCTGAAAGACCTGGAACGCGCTGTCGGCGTCTGAGCGTGCGCCGAAGGCCGCTGTGGGGCTGGTGCGCGCGGCACGGTACGTTGCAGGTATGCAGACGTTGCGAACCCCCGACGACCGATTCACCGATCTACCCGAGTTCCCCTATACACCAAGCTATTCCGATATTCCTGACGGCGAGGGCGGTACGCTGCGGGTGGCCTGGGTGCAGGATGGCCCGGCCGACGCCGACCCGGTTCTCCTGCTGCACGGCGAGCCGTCCTGGTCGTTTCTGTACCGCACGATGATCCCGGTGCTGACCGCGGCGGGTCACCGCGTCGTCTGCCCGGACCTGGTGGGGTTCGGCCGCTCCGACAAGCCAACCCGGCGCGAAGACCACAGCTATGCCCGACATGTCGAGTGGATGCGCGCGCTGGCGTTCGACGTCCTCGACCTGCAGCGGGTGACGCTGTTCGGGCAGGACTGGGGCGGGCTGATCGGGCTGCGGCTGGCCGCCGAGCATCCCGAGCGCGTCACCCGGATCGTCGTCGCCAACACCGGGCTGCCCACCGGCGACATCTCGATGCCGGAGATCTGGTGGCGGTTCCGCGAGGCGATCACCAGCGCGCCCTCGATCGAGGTCGGCCGGTTCGTGCAGTCGGGCTGCCGCCGCCCGATGAGTGACGAGGTGCGCGCGGCCTACGACGCGCCGTTCCCCGACGACAGCTACTCCGCAGGTCCGCGGGCCATGCCGCTTCTGGTGCCGACGTCGCCGGACGACCCGGCGTCGGCCGCCAACCGGTCGGCCTGGGCGACGCTGTGCGCCAGCCCGACCCCGATGCTGGTCGCCTTCAGCGACGGTGATCCGATAACCGGCGCGATGGGTCCCATCTTCGCCAGCCAGATGCGGGGCGCGCAGGGTGTCAACCACCCGGTGATCCACGACGCCGGGCATTTCCTGCAGGAGGACGCCGGCCCGGAGCTGGCCGGGCACATCGTGGACTTCCTGCGCGCCTGACGCTGGATCTGCGGGCGTCGTGAGAGGGCCCGGCCGAGCCGGCGGCAACACCGTCGCCACCCGACTCGTCCGGCCGGGTGCTCGATGATCACCGGCGCGCCCGCGCGTGGGCCAAAATGTAGGTGTGCGCCTTCCGCTGCGGCCGCCGATCGAACCGATGCTGGCGAAAGCAGCCGGCGCCGTGCCCGGAGACGCCGACGCGTGGTCCTACGAGCCGAAGTGGGATGGCTTCCGCGCCTTGGTGTTTCGCGACGGTGACGAGATCGTGCTGCAGTCGCGCAACGGCAAGCAGTTAGGCCGCTACTTCCCGGAGCTCGTCGAGGCGTTGCGCGCCGAGACGGTGCCGCGCTGCGTGCTGGACGGCGAAGTCGTCGTCCCCCGGCAAGTCGGCGGACGCACCCGGCTGGACTGGGAGTCGCTGTCGGCACGCATCCACCCGGCTGCCAGGCGCGTCACCATGCTGGCGGAGCAGACGCCGGCGCATTTCGTCGGCTTCGACGCGTTGGCTGCCGGTTCGGCGGCACTGCTCGGCGAGCCGTTCCGGGTTCGCCGCGCGGCGCTGCACGAGCTGGTCCTGCCGCAGCAGCGCTGTCACGTCACCGCCACGACCACCGACCCCGAACTCGGCGCGCGCTGGCTCGTCACCTTCGAGGGCGCCGGACTCGACGGAGTCGTCGCCAAGCGGCGCGACGGGCCCTATCTGCCGGGCAAGCGAGACATGTTGAAGGTCAAGCACGTCCGCGACGCCGACTGCGTGGCGATCGGCTACCGCATGCACAAAAGCGGCGAGGGGATCGGCTCGATCCTGCTGGGGCTCTACCGCGGCGACCACCTCCGGATGGTGGGCGGCGCGGCTTCGTTCACCGCGAAGGACCGGCGGGCGTTGCTGGCCGAGCTGGAACCGCTGCGCACCGGCGCCGACGTGATCTGCGACGGCGAGCCCAGCCGGTGGAACTCGGGCGCCGACAGACGCTGGATCCCGATCCGGCCGGACAAGGTGGCCGAGGTGGCCTACGACCAGATGGAAGGCGACCGGTTCCGGCACACGGTCCGATTCGTGCGCTGGCGCCCCGACCGCGACCCGGCCGGCTGCACATTCGACCAGCTCGACGTGCCGCCGGGCTACGACCTCGACGACGTTTTGGACGCGTAATGCCCGGCTCGAAAAAGGAGGCCGCAGAGGAACTCGACATCGGCGGCATCACGGTGCGGCTGACCAACCCGGACAAGGTGTACTTCCCGCGGCTCGGCTCGGCCGGCACCAAACGCCGGCTGGTCGAGTACTACCGCACCGTCGGCGCGGGTCCGATGCTCGCCAGTCTGCGTGACCGGCCCGTGCACCTGCAGCGCTTTCCCGACGGCATCGACGGCGAAGAGATCTACCAGAAGCGGGTACCTCGCGGCCATCCCGACTTCCTGCGGACCTGCCGGGTGACGTTCCCGTCCGGCCGCACCGCCGACGCACTGCGGGTGACCCACCCGGCGGACATCGTGTGGGCCGCGCAGATGGGCACCGTCACGCTGCATCCGTGGCCGGTGCGCTGCCCCGACACCGAGCACCCCGACGAGCTGCGCATCGACCTCGACCCGCAGCCCGGCACCGGGTTCGACCAGGCCCGCGTGGTCGCCGTCGACGTGCTGCGGCCGCTGCTCGACGAACTCGGGCTCATCGGCTACCCCAAGACCTCCGGCGGCCGGGGTGTGCACGTGTTCCTGCGGATCAGAACCGACTGGGACTTCGTCGCGGTGCGCCGCGCCGGCATCGCGCTGGCCCGCGAGGTGGAGCGCCGCGCGCCGGACGCGGTGACCACCTCGTGGTGGAAGGAGGAGCGGGGCGCGCGGATCTTCGTCGACTTCAACCAGAACGCCCGCGACCGCACCATGGCGTCGGCGTACTCGGTGCGTAAGACCCCGATCGCCACCGTGTCCACCCCGCTGACCTGGGAGGAGCTGGCCGGCGCCGACCCAGACGACTACACCATGGCCGCCGTGCCTGATCTGGTGGCCCGCCGCGCCGACCCGTGGGCCGGCATCGACGACGTCGCGCAGTCGATCGCGCCGCTGCTGGGGATGGCCGACGCCGACGAACAGCGCGGCCTGGGGGATCTGCCGTATCCGCCGAACTACCCGAAGATGCCGGGCGAACCCAAACGGGTGCAGCCATCCCGCGACACCGATCTGACCAGGAAAAACAGGCGGCGGTGAGGCTGTGCGTTCGCTGATATGGGGTGAACTTCGTCATCAATATGCCCGCGAAAACTGTTGCCGAACACGAACACCCTCTGTACGGTCCGCACTCATGCAACGGGTACTCGCCACAGCGGTTGTCGTCGCCGCTTCCGCCACTGTCGCACCTCTGTCATCGACGCTGACCCACGCTCGCCACGACCCGTACCAGCTGGTCGATCAGGCATTCATCCTGGGTCCGACCGGCACTGCCACCCCGGGTACGGCGTACTTCGACACGGTGGTCACCAGCTACCTCGACCCCAACAGGTACACGGGCGGCACGGCTGACGCCGTCGCGCTGACCACGCCGGAACAGTTCAGCGGAGTCAGCTACTCGCAGGGCGAGGTGGATGTGATCGAGAAGCTGGCCGAGCTACAGCAGAACGGCGGCATCTCAGCCTCCGACCCGGTTTACCTGTTCGGCTACTCGCAGTCCTCCACGATCCTGTCCGCGGTGGACTCGCACCTGAACGACCCGACGTGGATGGAGAGCGTGCTGACCACAGACGGCGGCAGGAACTTCGATTCGCTGATCAACAGCGACTACAGCCCCGCACTGTCACCGTCGGCCGCCGACGCGGACGCGCAATCCGTGGCCAGCATCGACCCGAGCGACATACACGTGGTTTTGGTGGGCGACCCCGCCGCGGACCCCGGTGACGGGGTTCCCGGGGGATTCGACAACGCACCGTTCACCCAGTTCTGGCTGCAACTAGCTGGCTACCCCGAGATGATGGGCGTGAACACCGACAACGACCTCTCTCCCACCGATGTGTACACCGTGGACGGGGACAACTGGGCGCAGGCGAGTCAGTTCCTCGGCATCCCGAGTTTGTCCAGCTGGCAGCATCTGGCGTACCTGGGGCTCGACGCGGCGAACTTCACCCCGCTGGACACGGTCGGCAACACCGACTACTTCAACGCCGCCGACGGCTCGTTCAACGTGGTGATCGCACTGGCCGACGCTCTTGGTGTGGATCTTGGGTTGGATGGCATCATCCCGGTGTGATGAGAGCTGACACCATTGTCAAGCCCTGCCCCGGGACCGCCCAACACGGGCAAGCAACTTCTCGTATCCACATAAAGGCGACCCCGCCAGACGGGGCACCACATCCCTGGACGTAACTTTTCACGTAGCGCCCAGCAGATCGAGCATCGCGTAGCTGGCGACCTTCGCGCCCAACGGGATCGCGGTTATGTCGACGAGGTAGTCGGGGCTGTGCGGCGAGTACCGACGCTCACAACGAGCTTCGCCGCCGGCCCCGCACCCAATCAAACACCCACCCAGCGACCATCAGGGCGATGAGCGCGAGATTCACGTACCTATGCGACGCCGTGCCGGTTGCATCGACTAGCAGGATTGTCGCGACGATGATCGAGGTACCCCCCAGGACGATGCGCTGCCGACGGACCGATTGCCCGCGGGTTTGTGCACTCCGGCGGGCAGCGGTCATCGCCCCGGCACCGATAGCCAGCCCGATTGCCACAGCAGCGAGGGAGATCACGTAGACGGTCATTCACACTCGCTCAGCTTGTCGACCCCATCCCACAGCGCCTCGATGCCGCCCAAGATCACAGCCGACGCGCCGGAGGCGGGGTGTAAGGCCGCGCCCTATTCGAAGTCGACACTCTGCGCGGCGGGTGCGCCGTTGCCGTGTTTCCACGTGCCCAGCAGCGATCTATGTCCGTAGTCAGCGTTGGCAGTAGCCGGATGAACCTGCCCGTTCTGTGGTGGTGGCGCGGTCGCCGGACCCGCGCCTGATGCCGATCTGGTGGTGCCGTTCATGTCCATCGCCGAGGCGAGCCCACCGGCTTGCTCGCCGTCGGTCGCGGCATAGCGCGCACCCGCCGTGTGGACGTCCGTCGAGATCGCGTTGAGTTCGCGGATCTGCGCGTCGGCTGCCTGTTGGAACCGGCGAATTGCTCGCTGGGCGGCTTGCGCGGCCGTGCCCTGCCAGTGACCGTCCAGGTCGCCCGCGGTCTGTTCGACCTTCGCGATGACGGTTTTCAGCTCCCCGGCGATCCGCTCGAAGTTGGCGGCCTCATGCACCAGGACCGCGGTATCGGTGGTCAGCTGAGCCACTCGGCGAGTATATCGCCGCTGGCAGGACCGCCATCGCGGCAATTCCACGTGGGCGACAGGGCCCGGGCGAGCCGAACCGGCGCACACCGCCGGGCCGGCGTCAGGTTTCTTCCAGCAGCCGCAGCGGGTGCAGGCCGTCGACCGCGCCGACGAACGGCGGATGAATGCTGTAGCCGATCATGCGGCGAATGTCGTCGCTGACCGCACGCGCGATGTCGCGGGGCACCGAGAGGGTGAACGCCTCCATCGGCCGCAGCCACGGCTGGCAGTACTGCGCAGTCACCGCAAGACGATCCCGGGTCGTCGTGTTGGCGCCGCCACCATGCCACAGGGTGCCGTCGAAGAAGACGCACGAGCCGGCGGGCATCACCACAGGCAGGGCGTGATCGTCGGGGCCGGGCCGGCGCCTGCCCCAGCGGTGGCTGCCCGGGTAGAGCACCGTCGCGCCGTTGTCGGCGGTGAAGTCGTCGATCGCCCAGATCGTCGCGGCCGCCAACGGCGCCCGCGGACGTGGGATCGGGTAGAACCCGTCGTCATGATGAGCCAGCTGCGCGGATTCGCCGGGCTGGATGTTGATGGCCTGCAACGCCGACAGCAGGCAGTTGGGCATCAGCAACCGGTCCAGCTGCGCCAGCACCCGCGGATGATCGACCAGCCGGTCGCACACCCGCGTCCTGCTCAGCAGGCTGTAGATGCGCTGGGTGCGCCGCCCCTCGAAAGTGTTGCGTCCGGTGTTCCCGAGCCACGGGGTGACGACGTCGCGGATCTGCCGGCACTGCTCGGGGTCGAGCAAGTTCTCCCAGACGACGTAGCCGTCACGGTCCAGGGCCGCCCCGTCGGCCTCGACGATCGCGCGCTCGACCAAGGCCCCGCTGCTGGGCGTCCACGTGTATCGCCCCGCCAGGTCGGTCCTGAGATCTTCCAGCGTTGTCGCGGACTCCTCGTCGCTGGTCATCGTGCCTTCCTCGTTACAGCACCTCGTTACAGCACCGCGCTACAGCCGGCTGGCGGCGAACGCCGCAGCCTGGTCCGTGACCCCGGTCTGCACGTAATTCAGATGCGCGCCCAGGTCCGCGCCGTCGGAGCAGATCAAATCATCGGGGTTGCAGTAATCCCGGGTTTCCGAGCTGTAGGCCGGGTTGATCTCGGGCAGCGGGCCGCCCCACAGGGTGCTTGACAAACCACTGGCCGGACGGCCGAACAGCACGACTGCGGCGACGTGATCGGGGGTCGGCGGGGGCATCCGGTCGGTGGCCAGCTCGATCACGCTCGCGCCCTGCGAGTATCCGCCCAGCACCGTCTTGGTGTTGGGGCAGCGCCCCACGATGTCCTGCACGTGTGCGCTGACGTCGTCGGCGCCGGCCGACGCGCTGGTGGCGTAATCGTTGGCCGCCGGATAGTTCACCGGGTAGACGGCGATGGATCGGCCCGGGACGTGCGACTGCAGCGAGTCGACGAATGCCTGGCCGACCAGGCCCAGCCCGGGCGGCTCGCCGGTGCCGCGGGCGAACACCACCTCGTCGACGGGACAGGGATCAGCTGAGGCTGACGAACAGGAAAGCGGCGTGACACCCAGGATGAGCGCAACGCCTGCGATGCGGGCGACGCTGGCTAGCTGCATACGTGAATGTTGCCACGTGGCGGCGGTTCGGTGGCCGGGCCCCCGCAGTGCGCGGCGAACGATGCGCGCTGTACACGCGTCGTTACAGCAGCGTTATAGTGACCACATGCATGTTTGTCGTCTGGGATCCCTGGTCCGCGCGGGCGTGGCGGTGCTCGCTGTCGGGGCCGCAGCAGCGGTTGTCACCCCGGTCGCGAGCGCCGACTCCACCGAAGACTTCCCGATCCCGCGCAGAATGATCGAAACCACCTGCACTCCCGAGCAGATACTGGCCGCCGCCCGAGATTACGCCCCGGTGTACTACGAGCGGTACATGACCGACTACCGCAACCACCCGAACGTCCAGCAGGCTACGCAGGACAAGGCGCATTGGTTCTACTCGTTGTCGCCGGCGGACCGCAGAGACTATTCTCAGCATTTCTACGACACCGCGCCCTTCCCCGCCGCCCCGCTCTGGGTGGCCTGGCCCAACCACATGAAGATCTTCTGGAACAACAAGGGCGTCGTCGCCAAGGAAACCGAGAATTGCGCAAAATACCCCCCCGGGGACATGTCCGTGTGGGACTGGTGAACGGCCTCCGATGAGGACGCCGGCATCAACCGGTCAGAGGCGCGCGCTGTGGTACGCCCCCGGCGGGGCGCGGGTCGGCCGAAGCAGGGTCGACTGAACGCGACGCCGCGGCCGTCAATGAGGTTCGTGTCGGTTGGCTCAACGGTCACCTGGGACATCCGTCGGGCCGCGCCGGCTGGATCAAGGGAACTGGGTAAAGGGAAACCGTGGTGTTCGCGGTTCTGAAGCGGCTGTGGATACCGCTGGTGATGGCGGCCGTCGTGGTTGTCGGGGGGTTCGCCGTGTGGCGGCTGCACGGCGTCTTCGGGTCCCAGCAGCACACGTCCTACTCCGACACCGCGGTCGACGAGAGCAAACCCTACGACCCCAAGCGGTTGACCTACGAAGTTTTCGGGCCCCCGGGCACCGTCGCCGACATCAGCTACTTCGACGTCAATTCGGACCCGCAGCGGGTCAATGGAGTGCACCTGCCCTGGTCCGAGCAGATCACGACGAACCAGATGTCGGTCGTGGGCAACGTCGTCGCACAGGGCGACAGTGACAGCATCGGCTGCCGAATTCTGCTGGACGGCAAGGTCAAAGCCGAGAAGATCTCGCACGAAGTGCACGCTTTCACCTTCTGCCTTCTCAAGGGTGCGTGACTGCCGCGTCCGCCGGCAGTGACCACGCCACGCCCCCGGTTGCGGCGCGCAGGATTCGCCGACTGTCGGTTGCCGTCATCGTGGGCTGATCGGCGCCGCATCACCCACGACAGGTCAACTACGGCGCGACTCCTGCACGAGCAGCTCGCCCACCCCCGGTCGGGGCGGGTCGGGCGGTGACGGCTGGCGGGCCGGCCGGGTGCGCACCCGCTGCGGCCACCAGAACCATCGGCCGAGCAGTGCTGCGATCGACGGCGTCATGAACGAGCGCACCACCAACGTGTCGAAGAGCAGACCCAGACCGATGGTGGTGCCGACCTGCCCGATCACCCGCAGGTCGCTGATCACCATCGACATCATGGTGAACGCGAAAACCAAGCCGGCCGAGGTGACGACGGAGCCGCTGCCGCCCATGGCGCGGATGATGCCGGTCTTCAGCCCGGCATGGATCTCCTCCTTGAACCGCGCCACCAGCAGCAGGTTGTAGTCCGAGCCGACCGCCAACAAGATGATCACCGACATCGCCAGCACCATCCAGTGCAGCTCGAGTCCGATGATGTGCTGCCAGATCAGCACGGACAGCCCGAAGGCGCTGCCCAGTGACAGCACCACGGTGCCGACGATGACGGCGGCTGCGACCACGCTTCGCGTGATGATCAGCATGATGATGAAAATCAAGCACAGCGAAGCGATTCCGGCGATGACCAAGTCGTACATGGAGCCGGTCGACATGTCCTTGTACATGGCGGCGGTGCCGCCGAGGTAGACCTTTGAGCCCTCCAGCGGCGTGCCCTTGATGGCCTCGTGCACAGCGTGCTTGATCGGCGCGATGTGTGAGATGCCCTCCGGCGACATCGGATCGCCCTCGTGCGAGATGATCATCCGGACCGAATGCCCGTCCGGAGACAGGAACATCTTCATACCGCGTTTGAAGTCGGGGTTGTCGAAGGCCTCCGGCGGCATGTAGAACGAGTCGTCGTTTTTCGAGGCGTCGAAGGCGTGGCCCATCGCCGACTGGTTGTCCATCATCGCCTGCATCTGGTCCTGCAGGCCGCCCATGGTCTGCTGCATCGTCAGCATCATGGTCTTCATGGTCTGCATGGTGACGATCATCGGCGGCAGGATGGTGAGCATCTGCGGCAGCAGCGTATCCAGATGATCCAGCTCTTTGTTGAGATCGCCGAGCTTCTCGTCAATCTGATCTACACCGTCGAGCGCGTTGAAAATAGACCTCAGCGACCAGCAGATGGGAATGTCGAAGCAGTGCTTCTCCCAATAGAAGTAGCTGCGGATCGGCCGCCAGAAATCATCGAAATTCGCGATGTCATCTCTCAGCTCATCAGTCACAGCCGTGATTTCCTTCGTCTTGGTGACCATGCGGTGGGTGGTCTCGGACATCTGCCGCACCAGGTTGAGCATCTCCGTCATCGACTCGATGGTCTTCTGCATCTCGTCGCCCATCTTCAGCATGTCCTGCATGCGATCCTGCATGTACTTCATGTTCAGGATCTGGGTGGTGCCCTGCATGCTCATCGCGAATGGGATCGTCGTGTGTTCGATCGGCGTTCCCAACGGCCGGGTGATGGCCTGCACACGCCCGATACCGGACACCTGGAAGACGGCCTTGGCCACCTTGTTGATCACCAGGAAATCGGCCGGATTGCGCATGTCGTGATCGGTTTCGATGAGCAGCAGCTCGGGGTTCATCCGGGCTTGTGAGAAATGCCGGTCGGCAGCCTGGTATCCCACGTTCGCCGGGATGTCGGTCGGCATGTACCGGCGGTCGTTGTAGCTGGTGCGGTACCCGGGCAGGGTGAGCAGGCCGACCAGCGCGATCGCCACCGTCGCCACCAGAACGGGACCCGGCCAGCGCACCACAACCGCGCCGATCTTGCGCCAGCCCCGGATCCGCATCGCCCGTTTGGGCTCCAGCAGCCCGAAACGGCTCGCGACCGCGACGACGGCCGCTCCGAGGGTGAGCGCGGCGAACACCACCACGACCATGCCGATCGCCAGCGGGACACCCAACGACTGGAAATACGGCAGCCGGGTGAAGCGCAGGCAGAAGGTGGCGCCGGCGATCGTCAGCCCCGAACCCAGGATCACGTGGCCCGTCCCGCGGTACATCGTGTAGAAGGCGGACTCCCGGTCCTCCCCGGTGGTGCGCGCTTCCTGGTAGCGGCCGAACAGGAAGATGGCGTAGTCCGTCGCGGCCGCGATGGCGAGCATGACCAGCAGATTGACCGCGAACGTCGACAAACCGATGATGTGGTGATATCCCAGGAACGCCACCACCCCCCGGGCCGCCGCCAGCTCCGTGAAGACCATCCCCAGCACCAGCAACACCGTCGCGACCGACCGGTAGACGAACAGCAGCATCACGATGATCACCAGGAAGGTGAGCGTGGTGATCGTCTTCAGGCTGCGGTCGCCGGCGAGGTGCTGGTCAGCGGCGAGCGCGGAGCCGCCGGTCACGTAGGCCTTGACCCCCGCGGGGGCCGGGATGCTCTTGATGATGTTCTGGACGGCCTCGACCGAGTCGTTGGCCAGGCTCTCGCCCATGTTGCCGGCGAGATAGACCTGGACGTAGGCGGCCTTGCCGTCGGGGCTCTGCGAACCCGCCGCGGTCAGCGGGTCACTCCAGAAGTCCTGGATGTGCTCGACGTGTGTGGTGTCGCCTCTGAGCTTGGCGACCAGCTCGTCGTAGTAGTGGTGTGCGTCGTCGCCCAGCGGTTGCTGCCCCTCCAGCACGATCATGGCCGAGCTGTCGGAGTCGAATTCTTTGAACACCTGACCCACGCGCTTCATCGCGACCATCGCCGGCGCGTCTTTGGGTGCCATCGACACCGAGCGCATCTTCCCGACCGCGTCCAGCTGGGGGACGACGACGTTCAGGACGACCGTCATCGCCAGCCACACCAGGATGATCGGGACCGCCAGCCGGAAGATCCACCGCGGCAGCCGCGCGCGCACCAGCGCGATGGGCGTCGGTTCGCGCGGTACCGGCTGGGCGTCGGTCGGGGCGTCGGTGAGCGCGGTCATCCGGACTTCACCAGGCAGAAGGTCTGGGCATTCACGCCGTTGGAGATCCTCTCGTCTTTGACCACACCGTCGACGGTGATGCGGCAACCGATGGTGTCGCTGTGGCCCTGCGCCACGATGTTGGGGCTCACCGCGGGGTCGGTGGTCGACAACTTGAGCGACCACGGCAGCGGCGCACCGTCCACGCGCTGCGGTGTCGCATTGAGGTCCAGGTAGTTGATGTCCGCCGCGCTCCCGGTCGGGCCGAAGATGTCGTAGACCACCACTTTGGGGTGGAAGGGTTTGGTGTCCTCGAAGACGTTTGACGCGCCCTCGCCGCTGCCGTGGTCGCCGAAGTAGCCACGGACCCGGAACACCGTGAACCCGCCGACCGCGACGACCACAACGATGAGCAGGGGCAACCACACGCGCTTGACAGCGGCGAACATCCCAGCCTCACCCCTTCCGTCGGATCGCGAGCGGTTTCGTCGGATCGCGAGCGGGCCGCAGACGGTCGCCGCCCGCCGCCGACGGTCGACTCGACTGAGCCGTCCTCCACACTGTCCACTTAGATTAGTTGGTCTAAGGTAATGTCGCCATAGCCGCGGCGGAAATGTCCACCCGCCCGTCGGCCCGGCTCGCTCCAACCTTAGCTAGTCTAAGCGGAATGGGCGAGCCAGCGCCGGTCGCCGCCAGATGGCCCGGGCGCGGTGCAGATGTCGGGGTGCAGGTGTCAAGGAGTCGAATAATGAGCGCTACGATGCAAGACATGACGGTACACCGGCTGGCCCCGCTCGCCGCGATCGTCGTCGCGGTCGGTCTGGCGGCGCCGGCATACGCCGATCCCGACACCGATTTCGACAACCAGATCCAGCGGTACGGCATCTACGGCCCCCACGACTACGACCCGTACCTGGCCAAGATCGCCTGCAAGCGCCTGGGTGACGGTGTCGACCCGGACGCCGCGGCATCATCGCGATTCCTGGCCCACAACCTGCCGAGGGGCACCACCCAGGTGCAGACCTACCAGTTCCTGGGCAGCGCCATCAGCATCTACTGCCCCGAACTCGCCTCCAAGCTGCAGAACATTCCCGCCGGCTAAACGGATCGCGCTCGGCTACGTGTCGTCGTCGACGATCCCGCCGCGGGGGAGCCGGTGCCGACTCGACGACTTGCCGGTGGGTCGACGATTGCGCAGTCCCCCGCGGGGTTCCCCGACGGCCGCGATCTCCAGCTCCGGCCCGTCGTCGCCGGCCTCGGAGGCGTCAACCGTCGGCGTCTCCGGGTGCCCGGTAGGCTCGTCGATCGCTTCGGTCCGGGTGTCTTCAGGGCTTTCGGCAGGCCCGGCGGCTTCGGTGATCTCGGTGGCCTCGGTGGCCTCGGTGGCCTCGTCGGCGAGCTCGCCCTTCCGGCGGCGCAGCCACCGCCTGGGCTTCGTGGACGTGGCCGGCTTGGGCGGGCGCGGCGGCAGTTCGGCGACGAAGGAGAGATAAAACCCGCACACCGCCAGCACCGCGATCGCCGCTGCCGCTCCGTAGATCCCGAACAGCCACCGCCCGGCGCGGTCCAGGCTCAGCCAGGTCTCGCTGATCGCGGTGCCGGCGATCAGCACACCCGCCACCACGTGTCCCACGATCGAGAAGGTCCGCAGCGTCAGCGCTGTCCGCGGAACGCCGCGTTCGAGCTTGCGTGCCGCCAGCAAGGTGAACACCACCGGCAGCGCCGCCAGGGCGATCAGTGCGGCCGTCACGATGCGCAGCGCCGTCCCAACGGTGTGGGTGGTGGCGCCCGTCAACTCGGGCCAGCGCGGCAACACGAAGAAGAAGTAGAGGACCCCGGCAGCGAGGCTGAGCGATGCGTGCCACAACACGGCGGCGGTGCGGCCCATACGCCCTCCTCGATGTGGTGGTCCGCGGGCGACCAAGCCTGACCGTCGGGTCTGGTCGCACCGCGGACCGAGCGCGGAGGATGCGGGATTTGAACCCGCGAGGGCTGTTAACCCAACCCGCGTTCCAGGCGAGCGCCATAGGCCACTAGGCGAATCCTCCGCCGGTCATGGTAGCCGAGCTGACGCCGGTCGCCGCCAGCCCGGCGACGATGCAGGCGGGAACGGCCTGAGGAGTAGCCGGGCAATCCAATCCAGCCTGCGACTACACTCTGCATGGACCCCGCGCGGCGTCTATCCTGTGAACTCCCCCAGGGCCGGAGGGCAGCAAGGGTCAACGGGCTCTGGCGGGTGCGCGGGGTCCCCCATGGCGGAACCCGCGGGCCCGACCCCGGGATACCACCCACGGCAGTGACGGTGAGAGTTCGGGACGGTGAGAGTTCGGGACGGTGAGAGTTCGGGACGGTGAGAGTTCGGGACGGTGAAAGGACGGATGGTGTCGTTTCACTCCCTGGGCCGCGCCGAACTCGCCGCCCGGCACGCGCACCACCAGCGGGATTACGCCGGGCTGGCGGCCCGGAAGCTGGCGCTCGACCTCACCCGCGGCAAGCCGGCAGCCGAACAACTCGACCTGTCCAACGCGCTGCTGAGCCTGCCCGGCGACGACTACCGCGACGGCGACGGCACCGACACCCGCAACTACGGCGGGTTACACGGATTGCCGCAGTTGCGGGCCATCTTCGGCGAACTGCTCGGCATCGGCGTGCCCAACCTGATCGCCGGCAACAACTCCAGCCTGGAACTGATGCACGACGTCGTGGTCTTCTCGATGCTGCATGGCGGGGTGGACTCGTCCCGGCCCTGGAAGGACGAGGCACGCGTCGCGTTCCTGTGCCCGGTGCCCGGCTACGACCGGCATTTCGCCATCACCGAAAGCCTGGGCATCGACATGATCCCGGTCCCGATGCGCGAGGACGGCCCGGACGTCGACCTGATCGAAGAACTAGTCGCCGCCGACCCCGCGATCAAAGGGCTGTGGGCGGTGCCGGTTTTCGCCAACCCCACCGGGGTGACGTACTCGTGGGAAGCGGTTCGCCGCCTTGTCCACATGCGCACGGCGGCAAGCGACTTCCGGCTGTTCTGGGACAACGCCTATGCGGTGCACACCCTCACGCGGGACTTTCCCCGTCAGGTCGACGTGCTGGGTCTGGCCGCCACCGCCGGCTACCCCAACCGGCCGTATGTCTTCGCATCGACGTCGAAGATCACCTTCGCCGGCGCCGGTGTCAGCTTCCTCGGCGGGTCGCTGGGCAACATCGCCTGGTATCTGCAGCACGCCGGCAAAAAGTCGATCGGCCCGGACAAGGTCAACCAGTTGCGGCATCTGCGGTTTTTCCGTGACGCCGACGGGGTGCGCCGGCAGATGCTGCGTCATCAGCAGATCCTGGCGCCGAAGTTCGCGCTCGTCGCCGAAGTCCTCGAGAAGCGGCTCGGTGATTCCAAGATCGCGTCGTGGACCGAGCCCAGGGGCGGCTACTTCGTCAGCCTCGACGTGTTGCCCGGCACCGCGCGGCGCACCGTCGCCCTGGCCAAGGACGCCGGTATCGCGCTCACCGAAGCGGGGGCGTCGTTCCCGCACCGGAAAGACCCCGACGACAAGAACATCCGGATCGCGCCGACGTTCCCGTCGACACCCGACCTGCGCGAGGCGATCGACGGCCTGGCCACCTGCGTGCTGCTGGCCGCGACCGAGACCCTGCTCAGGTGAGCGCCTGTCGGTGGCCGTCGGTAGCCTGCTGAGCGTGGCGCTCTACCGCAAGTACCGACCGGCGACGTTCGCCGAGGTGGTGGGCCAGGAGCACGTCACCGAGCCGCTGTGCACCGCCCTGACCGCGGGCCGGATCAACCACGCGTACCTGTTCTCCGGGCCGCGCGGCTGCGGCAAGACGTCGTCGGCTCGCATCCTGGCCCGCTCGCTCAACTGCGAGCAGGGCCCCACCGCCACCCCGTGCGGGGTGTGCGACTCCTGCGTGGCGCTGGCACCCAACGGGCCCGGCAGCATCGACGTCATCGAACTCGACGCCGCCAGCCACGGCGGCGTGGACGACACCCGCGAGCTGCGCGACCGCGCGTTCTACGCGCCCGCGCAGTCGCGCTACCGCGTCTTCATCATCGACGAGGCGCACATGGTGACCACCGCGGGGTTCAACGCGCTGCTCAAGATCGTCGAGGAGCCGCCCGAGCATCTCATCTTCGTGTTCGCTACCACCGAACCGGACAAGGTGTTGGCGACCATCCGCTCGCGCACCCACCACTACCCGTTCCGGCTGCTGCCACCGCGCACCATGCGGGCGCTGATCGAGCGGATCTGTGCGCGGGAGAACGTCGTCGTGGACGACGCGGTGTATCCGCTGGTGATCCGGGCCGGCGGCGGTTCACCCCGCGACACCCTCTCCGTGCTCGACCAGCTGCTGGCCGGTGCCGACGGTGACCATGTCACCTACCAGCGGGCTCTGGGGCTGCTCGGCGCCACCGACGTCGCGCTGATCGACCAGGCCGTCGACGCGCTGGCCGCCGACGATGCCGCGGCGTTGTTCGGTGCGGTGGAGTCGGTCATCGACGCCGGCCACGACCCACGACGATTCGCCGTCGACCTACTGGAGCGTTTCCGCGACCTCCTTGTCCTGCAAGCGGTTCCGGACGCCGCGTCGCGCGGGGTGGTGGATGGCCCGGAGGATGTGCTGGATCGGATGCGCGACCAGGTGACTCGGATCGGGGCGGCGACGCTGACCCGCTACGCCGAGGTGGTGCACGCGGGTCTCGGCGAGATGCGCGGCGCCACCGCGCCGCGGCTGCTGCTGGAGGTGATCTGCGCACGGTTGCTGCTGCCGTCGGCCAGCGACACCGAGTCGGCGCTGCAGCAGCGCGTCGAGCGGATCGAAACCCGGCTGGACATGTCCATTCCGGGCGAGCCCGTCCCGCCCAGGCAGCACGCCACGCAGACTAAAGCCCCTGAACCCGAGGGGGATCCGGCGTCCGAGAGCCCGCCCGAGGCGGTCTCAGGCGAACCCGGGGCGGCTGCCATCCGCACCCTGTGGCCGACGGTGCGCGACAAGGTGCGTCAGCGCAGCCGCACCACCGAAGTGATGCTGGCCGGTGCCACAGTGCGCGCGGTCGAGGGAAACACGTTGGTGTTGAGCCACGAATCCGCGCCGCTGGCCAAGCGGCTGAGCGAGCAGCGCAACGCCGACGTCATCGCCGAGGCGCTCAAAGATGCTCTGGGCGTGGACTGGCGGGTGCGCTGCGAACCCGGCGGGCCGGCGGCGACTGCCACTGCGATGCCGCTGACCGACGTCGAGCCTGCGCAGCGGGCCGAAGAGGAGAGCATGTTGGCCGAAGCCGGGCAGGACAACCCGTCGGCACCGCGCCGGGACCCCGACGAGGCCGCCCTCGAACTGCTGCAGAACGAACTGGGCGCTCGCCGTATCGACAACGGCTGAGGTTTTTCTACGGCTGCCACCACGGTCGCAGCGGCAGGTTGTCGCGGCCGCGCTCGTCGGCCTTGCAGGCGAGTACGTGATGCAGCTGAAGCTTGTTCTGCTCGAAGCTGACTCGCGAGGCCGCCATGTACAGACCCCAGATCTTGGCGACGGGCAGGCCGACCTCGGCGACCGCCTCGTCCCAGTGCGCGACCAGGTTGCGGCACCAGTCGCGCAACGTCATCGCGTAGTGATGCCGCAAGTTTTCCTCGTGCACCACCTCCAGCCCGGCTTCCTGGATTTCGGTGACGATGCGTCCCGCGCCGGTCAGCTCGCCGTCGGGAAACACGTAGCGGTCGGTGAAACCGACGGCACGGAAGGTCGACTTGTTGCCGCGGCGGGTGATGCAGTGATTGAGCAGCAGCCCGCCGGTGCGCAGCTTACGCGCGAGGAAGCCGAAGTAGGACGGGTAGTTCTTGACCCCGATGTGCTCGGTCAGCCCGATCGACGAGACGGCGTCGAATCCGCTGTCGCTGACGTCGCGGTAGTCGGCGTGCCGCACTTCGGCCAGCTCGGAAAGCCCCTCGGCGTCGATCGCCCGGCGGGCCCAGGCGGCCTGTTCGGCCGACAGCGTGGCACCGATCGCGCGGACACCGCGCCGGGCGGCGTAACGCACCATGCCGCCCCAGCCGCAGCCGACGTCGAGCAGCCGGTCACCCGGCTGCAGGCGCAGCTTGTCGAAGATCAGCCGGTACTTGTTCTGCTGAGCCTCTTCCAGCGTCGCGTCGGGCTCGGGGTATACCGCGCAGGTGTAGGTCATCGACGGGCCGAGCACATATTCGTAGAAGGTGTTCGAGACGTCGTAGTGGTGGTGGATGGCCCCGGCGTCGCGAATTTTGCTGTGCCGCAGGCCCTCCGCGATTCGCCGCCACCGGGGCTGCACCTCCTGCGGCGGAGGCGCGACCGGCATCAGCCGGTCGATGCCGATCGACCGAATCATGGCGGCCAACACCATTGGCGACGGCCGTTTGAATTCCATCCTGTCGGCCAGTGAGGCGAGCAACGGGTACAGATCTCCGGGGTGGACGCCGCGCGCTGCCAGGTCGCCGGCGACGTAGGCGCGGGCCAGGCCGAGCTCACCGGGCGCGGTGGCCAGATAGGTGGCGCCGCGGGGGGTCAGCAGATCCAGGCCCAGCGCGGCGTCGTCGGCACCGGCGGTGCTGCCGTCGTAGGCGGTGAACTTCAGCGGCTGCCGCTTGCCGTGTGCGCACAGTGCCAGGATCTCGGCCAGGGTGAGCTTGCCGTTGGTGGCCGACGCGGGTTCTTTGATCGTTGTCATCGACGTTGCACCGCCTTCGCGTAGAGGTCGAGGAGACGTGAATCCGGATCGTAGGCTTTCTTGACCGTCGTGTAGGCCTCTCCGCCGTAGAGTTCGTCGAACTCCTCACGGGTGTAGTAGGAGTCGGAGTAGAGCGACTTGTGGCCGTCGAGCTCTGCGACTTTCACCTCGATCCGCCGGTTCGTCGCCCCCTCGGTCGCGCCGGCGGGCACTGCGGACCAGAACCCGACGTTGACGTAGGTGCGGCCAGGCCGAAGCGGATACAGCGGCCAGCCGTCGAGGTCGCGCAACCGCAACGGGCACAACCAGATCGGCGTGATCGGCACGGTGTCGAGGAACCATTCCAGGAAGTCCGTGCTGCGCTCGATCGGCACCTCGACGTCTTGCACCACCCGCTCGCGCGGCGGGCGACCCTTGTGCTTGTCGATCCGGTCGGCGATGCCGAACCGCTGGTCTAGCGCCACCAGCTTCGAGTAGGCGCTGCTGCGCCGGTAGCGCCGCGGCCACCAACGGCGGACCCGCGGGTTCTGCGCGCCGAACGGGCGTGAGCACCAGAACCAGTCGGTGTCCCAGCGCCAGAAGTAATCGTGGATGGTCAGCCGGTCTTCCTTGACACCGGTCTCGTGCCGGATGGAGAGGTAGTAGATGTCGCGTCCGGTGTAGTCGCTGACCGGGCCGGCAGTGGTGGTGCGCACACCGACGCACAAGTAGCTCTCGTCGGCACTGAACACCACACCGTCGAGATAGTCGACTGGCACACCGTCGAGGCCGCGGGTTTCGACGATGCGGTCCATCGCCGCCACCATCGCGTCCAGCGAGTGGAACCGCACGTGCCGCAAGGCCACGAACGGTTTGACGGGTTCCAAATCGATCCGCAGTCTGGTCGAATAGCCCAGCGTCCCGTAGGAATTCGGAAAGTACCGGTACAGGTCGGGGTGTTGTTGCGGCGACACGGTGAGCAGTTCGCCTGCGCCGGTGAGGATATCCATCTCCAGCACCGACTCATGTGGTAGGCCGTTGCGGAACGACGCGGACTCGATGCCCAAGCCGGTGACTGCACCGCCCAGGGTGATGGTCTTCAGCTGCGGGACCACCAGGGGCGACAGACCGTAGGGCAGGGTCGCGGCCACCAGGTCCACGTAGCTGCACATGCCGGCCACGTCGGCGGTGCGGGCCTCCGGATCGACGGCAAGGACGCCCGTCAGCCCCGACGTGTCGAGGCCGGGCGCATCGCGTTTCACGCGGGCGCGGAACAGATTCGACGTCGGCTTGGCCAGCCGGACGGATGCGGTCGCCGGGATGGATCGGTAGCTCGTCAGCAACCGCTCCACCCCGGCTGCATGCGCCGCTGCCGCGGCCGCAGGAACAGGCACCACATATACCCTAGTCCCCGACAGCGGCCCGTGCATCGCGCGGCACGCGCTGTCAGCACTTCGACAGCAGAGGAGTCGTGGGTCATGGGACAGGTCAGCGCAGCCAGTGCGGTCGTGATCGATGCCCAGCCGGCGGCGGTCCTGGCCGCGGTCGCCGACTACCAGACCGTGCGCCCGAAAATCCTGCCCCCGCAATACCGGGACTACCAGGTGCTGCAGGGCGGCCAGGGGCAGGGGACGGTCGCCCGGTGGACGCTGCAGGCCACCGAATCCCGGGTTCGGGATGTGCAGGCCGACGTCGACATGGCCGGTCACACCGTCATCGAGAAAGATGCCAACTCGTCCATGGTCACCACCTGGACGGTGGCTCCCGCGGGGCCCGGTTGCAGCGTCACGGTCACGACGACATGGACCGGCGCGGGTGGGGTCAAAGGATTCTTCGAGAAGACGTTCGCGCCGCTGGGGTTGAAGAAGATCCAGTCCCAGGTGCTGGCCAACCTGAAGAAGGAGCTGGAGAATTAAGGATTGCGTAGGGAGAGGATGAGAAGTACCATTCCGCCAGCTGAGGTAGTGGGCATGCTTTGGTTATTGATAACTGCCTGGAGCTCTGCCCGGGTCGGGAGGTCGAAATGTCAGGTCGTGCGATTCGCTCGCTGAACTCAGCAGTGGTGACTAGTGCCGGCTTCTTGGCGCTGACCGCGATGGCGCATCCGGCCCTTGCGTCCGGAGACGTTCCACCGGATCCCGCCGATCCGACGACCGTCGGGTTGGTCATCGGTCCCAGTGGGGTACCGATCCCCGGATCCGACTATGTGCAAGCGGCCAACTCCCTCTACATCCAGCCCAATTTCCCCGGCACCACCTACCCCGATCCCTACGTGAACGGCCTGTTCACGCCCGAGTATCCGGTCCTCAGCATGCCGTTCTCCGATAACTACCCCAACGCCTCGACCGGTCCGCTCGCGGGCTTTCCGGACCAGAGCACCTCGGTGGGCCAGGGCATGCTCATTCTGGACAACGCGATCGCGAGTAACAAGGCAGCCGACGACATATCAACCGTGTTCGGCTGGTCGCAGAGTTCCTCGATTTCCAGCCTGGTCATGCAGCAGCTCGACCCGTCCGGCACCCCGATGCCAGACGATGGTCTGCAGTTCGTGCTGGTCGGTGATCCCAGCGCTCCCAACGGCGGGTTGTCCGAGCGCTTCGACGGTTTGAACGTGCCGAGTCTGGGGATCTCGTTCGACGGCGCAACCCCCGCCAACGACTTCCCCACCGACATCTACACCCTCGAATACGACGGCTTCGCCGACTTCCCGAAGTATCCCATCGATTTCCTGGCGGACGTCAACGCCGTACTGGGTTTGGAGACGATCCACGGCGACTATCTGATCCAGACTCCTGAACAGGTCAAGGACGCAATCCTGTTGCCAGGATCGGAACTCCTCGGCACGCCGGACAGCCTCACCAACTACTACATGACCGACGAGACTGCACCGCTGGTGACATTGCTGTCGGGTATCCCCGTCATAGGAAAACCGCTCGCCGACCTGCTGGGGCCGGACTTGACGGTGCTGATCAACTTGGGTTACGGCGCCGACAACCTCGGCTATTCGCTTCCGGCGAATGTGCCCACCCAGTTCGGGCTGTTCCCGGACGTCAACCCGGCAACAGTCCTGAACGAGTTGGTCGCCGGTGCGCAGCAGGGCATGAGCGCTTTCGGCGGCGACATGTCGCACCTCTCGTTGTCGTCGTTGTCGTCGTTGTCACCGGCGGCGTCGCCGCCCTCGCTGACGAGCCTGACGGATCTTGTGACGGGATTGTCGATCGCCGCCAGTGATCCAGCAGCGACGGTCACCGACGTCGTCAACGCGTTCACCAGTGCCGGCGCCGCGCTGAGCGCCCTGCTGATGCAGACATTGGACATCGCCAATTCTGCGGTGACTACCATGCCCGCCTACGACGTCAGCCTGTTCCTGGACCATCTCAATAACCCCTTGGATGCCATCGGCCTGCCCATCGCAGCGGACACCGCCTTGCTCACAATTGCAGGCGGTTTCGAATTGGCGGTCCTTGAAGGGGCGGTCACCATAGTCATCGACGACTTCGCCGCTCTGGCCCCATAGCGCTTCGCCCGGTCTATGACCACCGATGGTGTCATTGGGCAGCGGCGGCGATCGACAGCACAATGCCGTCCAGAATCACAATGCCGTCCAGAATGTCGTGTTCGCTGACGGTCAGCTCCGCAATGCCGGCCCGTTCGCGCAGCGCTAATTCCAACTCCCGCACGATGATCGCCCCGGCACCGATCACGTCGGCGCGGCCCGGATGCATCGGCCCGAACGCCGCGCGTTGCGCGCGTGTCACGCCTATCAATTCGCCGCACACCTCCAGCAGCTGCTCGACGCCGACGCGGGAAAGTTGAACGGCCGCAGAATCATAGGTCGGCAGATCCTGCACCAGCGCCGCTAGCGTCGTCACGTCATCCAGTCACGCGCGGCGGTCGCCGCGGACTACACTAAGTGATCGGTCCAATGTTCGGCATGTCTGGCGACCGCGGCGAACGTTGTCTGTGATTCTGATTTGGTGCGTTCACCGGAACAGCCAGCCCGCACCGATGATTCACAAGCTCATATTCGTTGAGTGCTCCACCCGGGTCGGGAGGTCACAATGTCAGGTCGTGCGATTCGTTCGCTGAGCTCAGCAGTGGTGACGAGTGCCGGTTTCCTGGCGCTGATCGCGCTGACGAATCCGCCCCTCGCGTCCGGGGATGTTCCACCGGACCCCGCCGATCCGACGACCGTCGGGTTGGTGATGGGCGGCAGCGGCCAACCGCTGCCGAACTTCAACGTGCCCGACTATGTGGAGCACGCCGACGAGTTCTACATCCACCCCAATTTCCCCGACACCACCTACCCCGCCCCCTACGCGGACGGACTGTTCACGCCGGAGTATCCCGTGTTCAGCATGCCCTTTTCTCTCAACGACCCCAACGCCACGACCGGTCCCCTCGCGGGCTTTCCGGACCTGTACACCTCGATGGGCCAGGACATGCTGATTGTGGAAAACGCCATCGCGAGCAACCAGGCAGCCGGCGACATCTCAACCGTGTTCGGCTACTCGCAGAGCTCCACGGTTTCCAGCCTGGTCATGCAGCAGTTGGACCCGTCCAGCACGCCAGAGCCCGACGACGGCCTGCAGTTCGTGCTGGTCGGCGACCCCAGCGCCCCCAACGGCGGGCTGCTTGAGCGTTTCGACGGTTTGAGCCTGCCGAGCCTGGGCCTCTCGTTCGACGGCGCAACCCCCGCCGACGATTTACCCACCGACATCTACACCATCGAATACGACGGCTACGCCGACTTCCCGCGATACCCCATCGATGTGCTGGCAGACCTCAACGCCTTGGCGGGAACGATTTTCATCCACGGCCTCTACCTGGACCCGAGCGTCATTTCGTCCGACGTGCTCGACAAGGCCTTTCTCTTGCCGGGGTCGGAGGGCCTCGGCGCGGACACCCTCACCAATTACTACATGATCCCGCTGAGCGCGCTGCCGTATCCCGACGACAATCTGCCGCTCCTGCAGCCGCTGCTGGGTATTCCCGTCGTCGGGAAACCGCTGGTCGACCTGATTCAGCCGGACCTGACGGTGCTGGTGAACTTGGGCTACGGCGTCGACAACCTTGGCTATTCGACACCGGCGAATGTGCCCACCCCGATCGGGCTGTTCCCCGACGTCAACCCGGCAACAGTCCTCAACGAGTTGGCCGCCGGGGCGCAGCAGGGCGTGAGCGCTTTCGGGAGCGACATGTCGGACCTGTCCTTGTCGTCGTTGGTGCCGACGGCGTCGCCGGCCCCGCTGGCGAGCCTGACGGATCTGGTGACGGGATTGTCGGTCGCCGCCAGTGATCCCGCAGCGACGATCACCGACGTCGTCAACGCGTTCACCAGTGCCGGCGCCTCGCTGAGCGCCCTGCAGTTACAGACAACGGACATCGTCAATGCTGTACTGACCAGCTTGCCCGCCTACGACATCAGCCTGGTCCAGGAGCACCTCTCCAACCCGCTCGATGCCATCGGTCTGCCGATTGCGGCGGACACCGGCCTGCTCACGCTGGTAGCCGGCTTCGAATTCGAGCTCGTCGACCAGGCGATCACCGGGGTTATCGACGACTTCGCGGCTCTGGCCCCATAGCGCTTCGCCCGGTCTATGACCACCGATGGTGTCATCGGGCGGCGGCGGCGATCGACAGCACAATGCCGTCCAGAATCACAATGCCGTCCAGAATGTCGTGTTCGCTGACGGTCAGCTCCGCAATGCCGGCCCGTTCGCGCAGCGCTAATTCCAACTCCCGCACGATGATCGCCCCGGCACCGATCACGTCGGCGCGGCCCGGATGCATCGGCCCGAACGCCGCGCGTTGCGCGCGTGTCACGCCTATCAATTCGCCGCACACCTCCAGCAGCCGCTCGACGCCGACGCGGGAAAGTTGAACGGCCGCAGAATCATAGGTCGGCAGATCCTGCACCAGCGCCGCTAGCCCGAAGTTCCCCCTGGTGTGGTGACGGGTTGGGGAGTTGAGCTGGGGTTTTGCGCTCTGGTGGGGTGGTTGCACTGACTACGCCAGGCCGTGGCGGTGGGACACGTCGAGGAGTGCGAAGGCCCGCCGCTGTAGTGGGGTGGGGCTGGTGGGCATGGTGAATGCGGGCATGTCGTTGGCGGGCTGGATCTGGTTGGCGCACAGGGTGGCCAAATCGGCGAGCAGGCTGGTGAAGCTGTGCACCGGGGTGTCCTCGGTGGTGCGTTTACGCGCGGCCTTGGCCAGCGCTTCATCGGAGCGTTGGGCGGCGGCGACGGGGTTGGCGCGTTTGGCGGCCGCGGCGCGTTTGTCGTTGTCGACGAACAGGATTGGGGCCAGGGCGGCTTTCATGTGCCAGATGAGGTAGTAGGACAGCATGCGCAAGAACATGTGGGCGCGGACCCGGTCGGCCAGCCGATGCCGGATGGGCCGCACGTCCAGTTCGCTGTTGAGGGTGCGGAAGAACCGCTCGACATCGGCGAGGCTCTTGTAGCGCAACACGACATCGTCGCGGCCCAGGGTGTGTTCGTCCATGCTGGTGCGCAGCGCGTAGATGCCGTCGAGGGCGGCCTCGGCGGCGATCGCCTCGGTGTTGCGGGTGAAGGTGAAGGATGTGTCGGTGATCTCGAGGGTGAAGTGCTTGGCCATCTTGTAGTGGTTGATGATTTTGCCCACCCGTAGCGCGATCTTGTCCCGCCCGCGCAGCGGGCGTTTGGCGCGGGCGGTGGCGGCGGCGATGGGGGTGAGTTCTTTTTCGGTGGCGGCCAACAGATCCTGGCGTTTGCGGGCCCGCTTCTCGGCCAGGGCGGGGTTGTGGCAGCACACCAGCCGCTCGCCGGGAAACTCCGGGGAGGTGATCTCGAACAGGTCCTGGGTATCGAACAGCGACAGCTGCAGCGCGCCCTCCTCGACCAACGCCTTGATCTGCGGGGCGCGCAACGCGCTGATCCAATCCAGCTGCGCGGGGCGCACCTCGTCGCGGATGCGGGCGTGGGTGAGCATGCCCCGATCCCCGACCAGACACACCCGGGACAGCCCGAACCGGGTTTTGAGCTTGGTGATCTGGGCGGCCAGGGTGTTCGGGTCGGCGGTGTTGCCCTCGAACACCTCGATGGCGATCGGCACCCCGGCGGGCGAGCACAGCAGCCCGTAGACGATCTGCAGCCGGCCTTTCACCCCGTCACGGGGGTGCCCGATCGCCCCCAGTGGGCAGGTGCGGCCCTCAAACGCCGCCGAGGACACGTCATAGAGCACCAGCGTGCCGTTGACCAAATGCCGGTCGGCCAAGGATTTTTCGATGCCTTCTTTGCGTTCAAGCACCCAGTCCATCGCCGCATACAGGTCGTCCTCATCACAGCCGCTGA
>NZ_JAVKSH010000035.1:0-12692 GCF_039583805.1 Mycobacterium sp.
GCGTGGCGGGTGTGCGCGTGTGTGATTTTCTCGATCTCGACGAGTTCGGCGGCCGCACGTTCTTTCAGCAGAGCCGCAGTTGGTTCCGCCGCGGCGATGGAATTGTTGACCACCCAGGCCCAGGGGTGAATGCCTGCGCGTTGCAAGTCGGCGTGAAGTCCTTCGGCTTCCAGACGCGGTGTCGTTTCGGCAAGGGTGACGATCACGATCTTGGTTTGGTCGGGGTTCTGCAGCCTCATCAACGGCGTGGTGAAGGTGGTGTTCTCGCCCATCTGGCGGGCGATCTCGCGGTGGTAGGAGCCGGTGGCGTCGAGCAGCAGCAGAGTGTGACCCGTCGGGGCGGTGTCGACGACGACGAAGTGCCGGCGGGATTCGTGGATGACGCGGGAGAAGGCTTGAAAGACAGCGACTTCCTCGGTGCACGGGGACTTCAGGTCCTCGGCGAGGTTCGCCCGGCCTTGCTCGTCGAGGGCAGCACCCTTGGTCGTCAGGACGTGGTGGCGGTACTGGGCGCTGGCCTCGGCCGGGTCGATGCGCGAGACCGTCAGGTTCTCCAAGCCCCCGTCGAGGGTCTCGGTGAGGTGGGCGGCCGGGTCGGTGGTGGTCAGGTGCACCTGGTGGCCGCGTTCGGCGAGAGCGACGGCAATCGCCGCGGCGATCGTTGTCTTGCCGACCCCCCCTTTGCCCATGCACATGATCAGCCCGCGATCCGCGGTGGCGAGTTCGTCGACCAGCGCGCCCAGCGGCGCGGTCGGCACCGCGCCCGAAGAATCCGCGTGCGCCGGTGCGGCGGTCGGGTCGGCTGCGGTGAAAAGGCTTGCGAGGGCTTCGATGCCGACGACGTTGGCGGCCTTGAGTTCGACCTCGTCGACGGGCAGTGCCCGCAGTTCGGCGGGGCGGTCGGCGAGGGCGGCCTGCTCCCGTTCGCGTATCGCCGCCGCCAACTCGTCGTGGTCGTCGCACGGTAGGAGCCCGTTGACGACGACGTGTTGGTGGGTCACTCCGATATCAGCCAATTCCGCACGGGTGCGGGCGATTTCGGCCAGCGCGGAGCGTTGCGGGCGGGCCACGAGCACCAGCCGGGTGCGGTTCGGGTCGGCGAGGGCGTCGACGGCGCCGGCGTAGCTGGTGCGCTGCTTCTCCAGCCCGGCAAGCGGGCCCAGGCAGGAGGCGTCGCCCTTACCGTCGTCGAGGAAGTCGGTCCATGACCCGGGCAGCTGCAGCAGCCGAAGGGTGTGGCCGGTGGGCGCGGTGTCGAACAGGACGTGGTCGAAACCCGCCGTCGTCTCGCCGCCGGTGAGCAGGTCGGTGAACTCGTTGAACGAGGCGATCTCGGTGGTGCACGATCCGGAAAGCTGTTCGGTGATCGATGCCAGTTCCTTCTCGGGCAGCAGTCCGCGAACGGGTCCGATGATGCGTTCCCGGTATGCGGCCGCGGCCTGTTCAGGGTCGATTTCCAGCGCCGAGAGTCCGGGCACGGCGGGCACCGTGGTGACGGTGTTGCCGACTGGCAGCCCGAAGACCTGGCCCACATTGGAGGCGGGATCGGTGCTCACGAGCAGGACCTTCTTGCCCTCTCGGGTCAGCGCAAGCGCGGCGGCGCAGGCGATCGAGGTCTTCCCGACCCCGCCCTTGCCGGTGAAGAACAGGAAGCGGGGCGCATCGTCGAGGAACTTCACAACTCGGCCTTTCAGCAGCAGTCGGTGTCCGCGCCGCCGCAGCAGGATTCGGCCGCGCCGGTGGCAGAGGTGTCGGTGAGTCCGAGCATCTGGACCCCGGCGGGGGCGGCGGCGGTGTCGCCGTCGAGGCCGGCCCACCGGGCGAGTTCGGCACGATCGGGGTAGCGGCCGGTGGCGGCGGTGACGCCGTCGACGAGAACGAGGGGCAGCCCCTCGGAGCCGCTGAGTTGCAGGAACGCCGTGACCGGCTCCCGCTCGGCGAAAGCGAGCGGTTCGCTGGCGAGGTTGAAGCGGGCGATGTCGCCGCCCTGGGAGCGGACCCAGTCGATGTCGGCGGTGAAGACGACGAGGTTCTGATCGACATCGTCGCCGCACACTCCGGTGTTGCAGCACAGGGCGGGCTCGAAAATCTCGATACGGGTCATCGGTGGTGACTCCTCTCCTCGCGGGGCGTCAGACGGGTAGGGATTGGGCGGTCGTTGCGCGGTGCTGGCGCACCCAGTCTTGGGTGGCGATTTGTGTTGCGTCCCAGGGTGATCCGAGTGGCGGTGTGTAGGACAGATCCAGGTCGCTGATGGCGTCGACCGTCATCGCGTTGAAGATCGCCGCAGCGAAGGTGTCGACGCGCTTGGCGATCTCGGCGCTGCGGTGTCCGACCAATTGGGCTCCCAGCAGCAGGCCGGTGTTGTGGTCGCCGGTGATGCGGATGTGGATGGGGGTGGCGCCCGGATAGTAGGCCTTGTGGTCATCGGGGCGCGATGCGCTGCTGACCGGGCTCCAGCCGCGGCCGGCGGCGCGGGCTTCGTGGTCACGCAGACCGGTGCGGGCGGCAACCAGATCGAAGACTTTGACGACTTGGGTGCCCAGACTGCCGGCGAAGCGGGCGTCGCGGCCGAGCGCGTTCTCCCCGGCGACCCGGCCCTGTTTGTGGGCGGTGGTGCCCAGCGGCAGCCAGGTGAGGCCGAGAAGACGGTGATGGGTGTGCACGCAGTCGCCGGCGGCGAAAACGTCGGGCAGGTTGGTGCGCATGGTGTCGTCGACCGCGATGGCACCCTTGACGCCGAGCTCGGCTCCGGCGTCGACGGCCAGTGCGGTGTCGGGCCGCACTCCGACGACGACGAGGACGAAATCGACAGTGCGGCGCAGGATTTGGCCGTCGTGGGTGGCCGTGACAGTCAGGGCGCCGGTGTCGGTGCGGGCGACGGCGTCGACCGTGGTGTCGGTGAGGACTTCGACGCCGTGACGCTGCAGCTCGCCGCGCACCAGGGCGCCGAGTTGGGCGTCGACGGTGGGCAGCACTTCGGGCAGGGCTTCGATCTGGGTGACCGCGATGCCGCGCAGGGTAAGCGCTTCGGCCATTTCCAGGCCGATGTAGCCGGCGCCGATGATCACCGCAGTCTTGGGGTTGCGCTGTCGCAGCGAGTCCATCACGGCGAAGGTGTCGCCCATCGAGTGCAGCAGAGCCACCCCCTCGGCGGGTCCGAGCGCCCCGGGTCCGGTGAGCCCGCGGATGGGTGGGCGCACGCTGACGGCTCCGGTGCCCACGATCAGGGCGTCGTAGGGCAGGTGCGCGCGAGTGCCGTGGGGATCGAGCACGTCGAGGATGTGGTCGTCGACGTTGATGCGGGTAGCGGTGGTGTCGGTGCGGACCCGCATCCCGGTGGCGGCGAGATCGTCGGCGGTGCGATGGGCGAGGTTGCGCCAGTGGGTGACTTCGCCGGAGACGTAGTAGGGGATGCCGCAGATGGAGAAGTTGGGGTAGGCGTCGGCGACGACGACCGTCACCTCGGTGGTGGGATCGAGTTCGCGGGCGCGCAGTGCGGCGCTGATCCCGGCGTCGCTGCCGCCAATCGCGACGATCTGGCGTGCGGCCATGAGCAGTCTCCTTGTGGTGATGGGGATTCGGTCGTGACACCGGCCGCCGGCAGCGGCATCATGGCGTGTCCCCGAATGACAGGTCGGCCTGCGCTGCACGCGGACGCGGTGCCCGGTCCTCCTGCGGCCAGGCCAGCCGCCGTCGCAGCCACAGAGCCACATAGACCAGGCCGAGCAGCACGGGCACCTCGATCAGCGGGCCGACGACCCCGGCCAGCGCCTCGCCCGAGGTGGCGCCGAAGACGCCGATGGCGACCGCGATCGCCAGCTCGAAGTCGTTGCTGGCGGCGGAGAAGGCCAGCGCCGCGGCGCGGGGGTAGGACAAGTGCAGCCACCGGGCGACGGCGAACCCGCCAATCCACATCAACGCGAAGTAGGCCAGCAGCGGCAGCGCGATCCGGGCCACGTCGAGTGGCTGGGAGGTGATCGTCTTGCCCTGCAGCGCGAACAGCACCACCACCGTGAACAGCAGCCCGTATAAGGCGATGGGCGCGATGCGCGGCAGCAGCCTGCTCTCGTACCACTGCTGGCCGCGGGCGCGTTCGCCGAGGGTTCTGGTGAGAAATCCACCGACCAGTGGAATGCCCAGGAACACCACGGTGGTGACCGCGATGGCGGCGAAGGAAACGTGCAGGCTTTGGGTGGGCAGGCCCAGCCAGCCGGGCAGCACGTTGAGGTAGAACACGCCCAGCGCGGCGTAGGCCAGCACCTGGAAAACGGCGTTGAGCGCAACCAGCACGGCGGCCATTTCCCGGTCACCGCAGGCCAGGTCGTTCCAGATGAGCACCATGGCGATGCAGCGGGCCAGCCCGACCAGGATGACGCCGGTGCGGTAGGCGGGCAGGTCCGGCAGCAGCAGCCAGGCGAGCGCGAACATGACCGCCGGACCGACGATCCAGTTGAGGATCAGCGACGTGGTGATCATGCGGCGATCGGCGGTGATCAGCCCGATCTCGCGGTAGCGGACCTTGGCCAGCACCGGGTACATCATCAACAGCAGCCCGATGGCGATCGGCAGGCTCGTGCCGTGGATCGACACCGCGTCGAGCCCGCCGGCCAGTCCGGGGATCCAACGTCCCAGCAACAGCCCGACCACCATGGCCACACCGATCCATACCGGCAGGAACCGGTCCACTGTGGACAGCTTGCCGGCCACTGACGGCGCCGCGGCCGATGCGAGTTCGTCGTTCATCTGGTTCACAGGTCTCTCCCGGTGTGCTGGTGGTCGCGGTGGGCTGTCGACTACGGTGGTGATCGCACGGTGCGTGGTCTGCCGTCCCGGCGGTCCGATGTTCCCTTCCATCGACAGATGTCTATGGGAGTAATCGTGCATCATTCATCGGTAACTGTCAATTTGTGTGTGCGATACTGTATTTATGCCCGCCGTGATCGCATCGCCGACGACATCCCGCGGATCGCCCCTCGCGGCAAATCTCGACGGGTGCTGCCGCCCCATCACCGACACGGTGCTGGACGAGGCGGCTGCCCAGCGCCTCGCCTTCGTGCTCAAGGCGCTCGGCGAGCCGACCCGGTTGCGGCTGGTGTCGCTGATCGCGGGCCACGAGGGCGCCGAGGCCTGCGTGTGCGAGCTGACCGCTCCGGTCGGGTTGTCCCAGCCGACGGTGTCGCACCACCTGAAAATCCTGGTAGACGCCGGTCTGCTGGCACGAGCCCAGCGCGGCAGATGGGCGTATTACCGTCTGGTGCCCGCCGCCCTGGATGCGCTGGCCGACCTGTTTGCCCGCCCGGGCGGTCGCTGACTGCGACGCGCTCACTTGACATCTCCCCCGACTGAAGTCGGAGGATTCCGCGCAGCGTCCGGCTGTCTCGGCGCGGCAAGCCGCGCCGCCGTAGGCCACCCGCTGGAGGCGGTTCGGGCCGACTCGCTCTGTCCCTTGCGGGCGCCACAACCTGCCTTGCCAGCGGCCTCGCGAGTTGATACTGCTCGGGTTCCGGCCCCGGGCGATGTCCTGCCCTGCGAACCCGCGCCAAGCATAGCCGGTAGGTCCGACACCGACAGCCAAGCACACGCGCTCTTTGAACGCCGGGCTGCGCCCGGCGACATGCGGGATGGCCTCAGCTGAGCGGGACCGGCTCGAGGATCTCGGCGCGCGCCTCGGGCGCGCTGACCCGCAGCGCATCCGCGGACGCGTCGTCGGGCTGGGTCTGGGATGCGATCTCGGCCTGCACCCGGGCGGCGTAGGTGGCGACTTCGCGCTCTACGTCGTCGTCGGTCCAGCCCAGGACCGGGACGACCAGTTCGGCCACCTCGCGGGCGCAGTCGACGCCGCGGTGCGGGTATTCGATGGAGACCCGCATCCGCCGGGCCAGGATGTCCTCCAAGTGCAGCGCGCCCTCGGCGGCCGCCGCGTAGACCGCTTCCACCCTGAGATAGCCCGGCGCGGCGGTGATCGGGTTGAGCAGATCTGGGCGGCCGGCCGCGCGGGCGAGCACCTCGTCCATCATCGACCCGTAACGGTCCAGCAGGTGGCGAACCCGGTACGGGTGCAGCCCGTACACCGCGCCGACGTGTTCGGTCTGGTTGATCAGCGCGAAGTAGCCGTCGGCACCCAGCAGCCGCACCTTGTCGGTGATCGACGGCGCCACGCGCGTCGGAATGTACTGTGCCGCAGCGTCAATCGCGTCGGCAGCCATCACCCGGTAGGTGGTGTACTTGCCGCCGGCGATGGCAACCAGGCCGGGTGCGGGCACTGCCACCGCGTGCTCGCGGGACAGCTTGGAGGTGTCGTCGCTCTCGCCGGCCAGCAGCGGCCGCAGCCCGGCGTACACGCCGTCGATGTCGGCGTGGGTCAGCGGGGTGACCAGCACGGTGTTGACGGTGTCCAGGATGTAGTCGATGTCGGCCTTGGTGGCCGCCGGGTGCGCGAGGTCCAGTTTCCAGTCGGTGTCGGTGGTGCCGATGATCCAGTGGCCGCCCCACGGGATGACGAACATCACCGACTTCTCGGTGCGCAGGATGATCGCCACGTCGCTGACGATCCGGTCCCGCGGCACGACGATGTGCACACCCTTGGAGGCGCGCACCTGGAACCGGCCGCGTTGCTTGGACAACGCCTGGATCTCGTCGGTCCACACCCCGGTCGCGTTGACCACGACATGACCCCGGACGTCGGTGACGGCGCCGTCCTCGGAGTCGCGCACCTGCACGCCGGTCACCCGCTCGCCCTCGCGCAGCAGCGCCACCACCTGGGTCGACGACCGCACCACCGCGCCGTAATGCGCGGCGGTGCGCGCGACCGTCATGGTGTGCCGGGCGTCGTCGACCACCGTGTCGTAGTAGCGGATCCCGCCGATCAGCGCGCCGCGCTTCAGCCCCGGGCACAGCCGCAGCGCGCCGGCACGGGTCAAATGGTGTTGCGCCGGAACAGATTTCGCGCCGCCGAGCTGATCGTAGAGGAAAATTCCGGCGGCCACGTAGGGCCGCTCCCACCACCGCCTGGTCAGTGGGTACAAAAACGGCAGCGGCTTGACCAGGTGCGGCGCCAACGTCGTCAACGACAGCTCCCGCTCGGCGAGCGCCTCGCGCACCAGCCCGAACTCCAGTTGTTCGAGGTAGCGCAGCCCGCCGTGGAACATCTTCGACGACCGGCTGGAGGTGCCCGAGGCGAAGTCGCGCGCCTCGACCATCGCCACCTTCAGGCCGCGGGTGGCCGCGTCCAGCGCACACCCCGAACCCACCACGCCGCCACCGACGACCACCACGTCGAACTGATCGTTGCCCAGCCGCTCCCAGGCGGCGGCGCGTTGCTCGGGTCCCAGAGCGGAAGCCGGCCAGAACGGCCCGCTGCCCGGTAGCCGGATCGGGTCGCTCACGACACTGAACTCCTGTCGGTTACTCGTCGGTAGGGCTGGGCTCAAGGCTAGTCGACGTTCCCCTGCGGTGCGCCAGCCGAACGATTCCGTGAGCGCCGCCGAGCTGCACTCAGTCCAGGTCGTCGTGCGCCATCAAGCGCCGGGCCGCCTCGGTGACCGAACCCGACAGCGACGGGTAGACCGCCAGCGTCCGCCCCAGCTGGTTGACGGAGATGCGGTTCTGCACGGCCACCGCGATCGGCAGGATCAACTCCGACGCGATCGGCGCGACCACCACGCCGCCGATCACCACGCCGGTGGCCGGCCGGCAGAACAGCTTGACGAATCCGCGTCGCACCCCGGACATCTTGGCCCGCGCGTTGGTGTGCAACGGCAGCATGATGGTCCGGGCCGCCACCCTTCCGTCGTCGATCCAGGCCTGCGGCACGCCGACCGCGGCGATCTCGGGCCGGGTGAACACGGTCGCCGCGACGGTGCGCAGCCGGATCGGGTTCACCGCCTCGCCCAGCGCGTGATACATCGCGATCCGGCCCTGCATCGCGGCCACCGACGCCAGTGGCATCAGCCCGGTGCAGTCGCCGGCGGCGTAGATGCCGGCCACCGAGGTTCGCGACACCCGGTCGACGGTGAGGTAGCCGCCGGCGCCCAGCTCGATGCCCGCCCGCTCCAGGCCCAGACCGGCGGTGTTCGGGATCGACCCGATCGTCATCAGCGCGTGGCTGCCCTCAACGACGCGGCTGTCGGTCATCGTCGCCACGACCCCGCCGTCGATGCGGACGACCGATTCCGCACGGGCGTTCTTGACCAGCTCGACGCCGCGTTCGGCGAACGAATCCTCCAGCACCGCCGCGGCGTCGGCGTCCTCGTAGGGCAGCACCCGGTCGCGGCTGGCCACCACCGTCACCGCGACACCCAGTTCGGTGTAGGCGTTGACGAACTCGGCGCCCGTCACCCCGGAGCCCACCACGACGAGGTGCTCGGGCAGGGCGTCCAGGTCGTAGAGCTGGCGCCAGGTCACGACGCGCTCGCCGTCGGGCTGCGCCGACGGCAGCACCCGCGGGCTGGCGCCGGTGGCGATCAGCACCACGTCGGCGTCGTGCACGGTGCTGGTGCCGTCGGCGGCGGTCGCCTTGATCCGGTGCCGCGCCAGCCCCGGGGCGGAATCGACCAGCTCGCCGCGTCCTGCGATCAGCTCGACGCCCGCGCCGCGCAGCTGGTCGGCGATGTCGGCGGACTGTGCGGCGGCCAGCGTCTTGACCCGCTGGTGAATCTCCGGCAGCGAGATCTTGGCGTCGTCGATGTCGATGTCGAAACCCAGCAGCGGCGCCCGCCGCAGTTCGCTGCGCAGCCCGGTGGACGCGATGAACGTCTTGGACGGCACACAGTCGTCCAGCACGGCCGCGCCGCCGATGCCGTCGGAGTCGACGACGGTGACCCGGGCGTCGCGGGCGGCGGCCACCAGCGCCGCCTCGTAGCCGGCCGGTCCTCCACCGACGATCACGATGCGGGTCGCCACAGCCTCAACCTAGCCACTGTGACGGATGTTCGCCCGGCAACGGCCGCCGTTTAAACTTTCACCCGTGCCGCTCTACGCCGCGTACGGGTCGAACATGCACCCCGAGCAGATGCTCCAGCGAGCACCGCACTCGCCGATGGCCGGCACCGGCTGGCTGCACGGCTGGCGGCTGACGTTCGGCGGCGAGGACATCGGCTGGGAAGGTGCGCTGGCCACCATCGTGGAGGATCCGGGCACAAAGGTGTTCGTCGTGCTCTACGACGTGACGCCCGCCGACGAGCGAAACCTCGACCAGTGGGAAGGCTCCGAGCTCGGGATCCACAAGAAGATCCGCTGCCGGGTCGAGCGGCTGTCGTCAGATACCACCACCGACCCCGTGCTGGCGTGGCTGTACGTGGTCGACGCCTGGGAGGGCGGACTGCCGTCCGCACGCTACCTGGGCGTGATGGCCGACGCCGCCGAAATAGCCGGTGCGCCAAGCGAGTACGTGCACGAACTGCGCACCCGCCCGGCCCGCAACATCGGCCCGGGACGCGGCGAATAGCAACGACCCGTCGTCGGCGACGGTGCGGTTTCATCCGCCTACGTCGGCGCGTCGCGGATGAAACCGCACGCTCGCTACAAAATCTGAGCGCACTGCTCGACGACGTTGGCCATCACCCGCACACCGATCGCCAGGGCCCGCTCGTCGAGGTCGAAGGTGGGCTGGTGCAGGTCCAGCCGCGGACCCGCACCCGACCACACCCCAAGGCGGGCCATCGCGCCGGGAACCTCCTCCAGGTACCAGGAGAAGTCCTCGCCGCCCCCGGACTGCCGGGTGTCGGCGAGCACATCCGGGCCGAGCTCGTCGATGGCGTGGGTCAGAATCCGTGTCGAGACTTCCTCGTTGACCACCGGCGGCACCCCGCGGCGATAGTGCAGCGTGTGCTCGATACCCAACGGGGACAACAGCGCCGCCACCGCCTGGCGCACCACCTCCTCGAGGCCCTGCCAGGTTTCCCGGCTGGCGGTGCGCACCGTGCCGGCCAGCACGCCGGTCTGCGGAATGGCATTGGCGGCCGCGCCCGCGTTCACCGCGCCCCACACCATCACGGTGCTGTTGCGCGGGTCGATGCGGCGCGACAGCACCCCGGGCAGCCCGGTGATCACCGTGCCCAGCCCGTAGACCAGGTCGGCGGTCAGGTGCGGCCGCGAGGTGTGACCACCGGGCGAGTGCAACGTGATCTCCAGCGTGTCGGCGGCCGACGTGATCGGGCCCGGTTTCACCGCGACCTTGCCGACCGCAAGATGCGGGTCGCAGTGCAGCGCGAAGATCCGGATGACCCCGGCCAGCACGCCCGCGGCGATCGCGTCGAGCGCGCCGCCGGGCATCAGCTCCTCGGCCGGCTGGAAGATCAGCCGCACCGCGACCGGCAGCTCCGGCACTGCCGCCAGTGCCTGCGCGGCACCCAGCAGGATCGCGACATGCGCGTCGTGGCCGCAGGCGTGCGCGACGTTGGGCATCGTCGACGCGTACGGCGCCCCGGTCCGCTCGGCCATCGGCAGCGCGTCGATGTCGGCCCGCAGCGCGATCCGCGGCCGGTGCTCGGGGCCGAAATCACAGGTCAGCCCAGTTCCCCCGGGCAGCACCTTGGGGTTGAGCCCGGCGTCGGCGAGCCGCTCGGCGACGAACTGGGTGGTGGCGTACTCCTGGCGGCTCAGCTCCGGGTAGCGGTGCAGGTGTCGGCGCCACTCGACGAGGTTTTCGCCGTGGGCGGCCAGCCAGAGATCGGCAAGGCTCACGGCACCCCGCCGCGCAGGTCGAGGGTCGAGGGCATGATCGCAGTATCTCACCGGCGAGAGCGGCCGATTAGGCTCGCCCACTGTGAGCGACGCCGCGCCCGATCCCGCCGCAGTGGCGCACCGGGCAGCGCGGTGCATCGCCGAGGGCAGCGGAACGACCGCGCACGATGTCGCGGTCGTTCTCGGCTCGGGCTGGGCGCCCGCCGCCGCCGCGCTGGGTTCCCCGACGGCCGTGCTGCCGATGGCCGAACTACCCGGCTTCAGCCCGCCGACCGCGGCGGGGCACACCGGCCAGGTGTTGTCGGTTCCCGTCGGCGCCCACCGGGTGTTGGTGCTGGCCGGTCGGGTGCACGCCTACGAGGGCCACGCCCTGCGCCACGTGGTGCACCCGGTCCGTGCGGCGTGCGCGGCCGGTGCGCGCGTCGTCGTGATCACCAACGCGGCCGGCGGCGTGCACCCGAGCTTCGACGTCGGCCAGCCGGTGCTGATCAGCGACCACCTGAACCTGACCGGGCGCTCGCCGCTGGTGGGGGCCCAGTTCGTCGACCTGGTCGACGCGTACGCGCCGCGGCTGCGGGCACTGGCCCGCGAGGTCGACCCGACGCTGGCCGAGGGCGTCTATGCCGGGCTGCCCGGGCCGCACTACGAGACACCCGCCGAAGTGCGGATGCTGCGGGTCCTCGGCGCCGACCTGGTGGGTATGTCGACGGTGCACGAGACGATCGCGGCCCGCGCGGCGGGCGCCGAGGTGCTGGGGGTGTCCCTGGTGACGAACCCGGCGGCCGGGGTGACCGGTGAGCCGCTGCGCCACGACGACGTGCTCGCCGCCGGCGCGCCGGCGGCGAGCCGGATGGGCGCCCTGCTGGCCGAGGTGATCGCCCGGCTGTGACGCCGCAGGAGTGGATCGCCCACGACCCCGACCCGGTGACGGCGGCCGAGCTGGCCGCGTGCGGCGTCGACGAGCTCGCCGCGCGGTTCGCCCGGCCGTTGCGGTTCGGCACCGCGGGGCTGCGCGGGCCGGTCCGCGGCGGGCCGGACGCCATGAACGTGGCCACGGTGTCGCGCGCGAGCTGGGCGGTGGCGAGGGTGCTCAAGCACCGGGGGCTGGCCGGTTCGACCGTGATCGTCGGGCGCGACGCTCGGCACGGGTCGGCCACGTTTGCGACCGCTGCGGCTGAAGTGTTTGCTGCCGCGGGGTTTTCGGTTCTGCTGCTGCCGGATGCGGTGCCCACACCGGTGGTGGCGTTCGCGGTCCGGCGCACCGGTGCTGCGGCCGGAATCCAGATCACCGCGTCGCACAACCCGCCGGCCGACAACGGCTACAAGGTGTACGCCCCCGGCGGCTTCCAGATCGTCTCCCCCACCGACCGCGACATCGAGGCAGCGATGGCCGCCGCCCCGTTCGCCGACCAGATCGACCGGCGCCCGGTGCAGCCCAACGACACCGATGTGGTCGAGCGCTACATCGAGCGGGCCGCCGCGGTGCGGCGCTCGTCGGGGCCGGTGCGGGTGGCGCTGACCCCACTGCACGGGGTGGGCGGTGCCGTCGCCGTCGAAACGCTGCGCCGCGCCGGCATCGACGACGTGCACACGGTCGCTGCGCAGTTCGCGCCGGACCCCGACTTCCCGACGGTCGCGTTCCCCAATCCCGAAGAGCCGGGCGCCACCGACGCGCTGCTGGCGCTGGCCGCGGATGTCGGCGCCGACGTAGCGCTCGCGTTGGATCCCGACGCAGACCGCTGCGCCGTCGGCATCCCGACACCGTCGGGCTGGCGGATGCTCTCCGGTGACGAAACCGGTTGGCTGCTGGGCGATTACATCCTGGCGCACACCGGCGGCACCAACACCGCGATGGTGGCCAGCCCATTGGTGGCCAGCCCGGTCGTGGCCAGCCCGGTCGTGGCCAGCCCAGTCGTAGCCAGCCCAGGGGTGGCCAGCCCGGTCGTGGCCAGCCCGGTCGTGGCCAGCCCGGTCGTGGCCAGCCCGGTCGTGGCCAGCCCGGTCGT
>NZ_JAVKSH010000035.1:12792-31256 GCF_039583805.1 Mycobacterium sp.
GCCCGGTCGTGGCCAGCCCGGTCGTGGCCAGCCCGGTCGTGGCCAGCCCGGTCGTGGCCAGCCCGGTCGTGGCCAGCACAGTGGTGTCGTCGCGGATGCTCGCGGCGATCGCCGCGCGCCACGGCGCCCGTCACGTCGAGACCCTGACCGGTTTCAAATGGCTGGCGCGTGCCGACGCGAACTGTCCGGGTGCCACGCTGGTCTACGCCTATGAGGAGGCTATCGGGCACTGCGTCGACCCGGCCGCGGTCCGCGACAAGGACGGCATCAGCGCCGCGGTGCTGACCTGCGATCTGGTGGCATCGCTGAAACACCATGGCCTTTCGGTGCTCGACGCGTTGGACGCCCTCGCCCACCAGCACGGCGTGCACGTCGGTGCCGCGGTGTCGCGACCGGTGGCCGACACCGCCGACGCGAGCGCGTTCATGCGCCGGCTGCGGGCTGATCCCCCCGCCTCGATGGCCGGATTCTCCGTGACGACAACGGATCTGCTGCAGCGCCGCGGGCCGGACCGCACCGACGCGCTGATCTTCGCGGGCGGCGACAGGCAGACCTCGGCCCGGGTGGTGGTGCGGCCGTCGGGTACCGAGCCGAAAGTCAAGTGCTACCTCGAAATCCGGTGCGCCGTGGCCGGCAATGTGCACGATGCCCGCGAACGCGCAACCGCGCTGTGCGAGCGACTGGCCGTCACTGTGCGGGGCTGGTAGCTCAGCGCGGCCCGAACTGGCGGTCCCCGGCGTCGCCCAGGCCCGGCACGATGTAGGCCGCGTCATCGAGCCGGTCGTCGACGGCGACCGTGAACACCCGCACGTTCGGGGCGGCTTTCTCCAGCGCCGCAAGGCCTTCCGGTGCGGCCACCACGCACAGCGCCGTGATGTCGTCGGCGCCGCGGCGGCGCAGCAACTCGACCGTGTGCGCCATCGAGCCCCCGGTGGCCAGCATCGGGTCGAGCACCAGCACCGGCTGGCCGCCCAGATCGTCGGGCAGCGACTCCAGATACGGGATCGGCCGATGGGTCACCGCGTCGCGAACGACCCCGACGAAACCCACCTTGGCTTCCGGTATCAGTGCGTGCGCCTGGTCGACCATGCCCAACCCGGCCCGCAGCACCGGCACCAACAGCGGCGGCCGGACCAGCCGCACCCCGGCCGTCTCGGCCAGGGGTGTGCGAACCCGGACGCTCTCGCCCGGGGCGTCGCGGGTGGCCTCGTAGACCAGCATCAGCGTCAGGTCGCGCAGCGCGGCCCGAAACGCCGCGTTTGCGGTGCGCTCGTCGCGCAACGTCGTCAGCCGGGCCGCGGCCAGCGGATGCTCGAGGACACGCACGTGCACGGGCGTGACCGGCTCAGGCACCGAAGAAGTTGAAGACGTTGAAAGCGTCGCCGACGAGGTCGATGAGCGGCGTCCCGGGGATCAGCGGCCCGTCCAGCACGGCGTCCGGGCCGATGACGGCGGCCACGGCCGGTAGGCCGGTCAGCAGGTTCCACCCGGTGAGCACAACCTGGTCCGCGAGGTTGATCGCGTCGTAGCCGGTGACGGCCTGTAAGGCGATGGTGAGGCCGCTCATGATGTCGGCGGGGACGGCGGGCAGCGGGCCGGAACCGTAAATATCGTGCAACACGTCGACGATGGGGCCGACCACGCTCTGGATCGCGGCGTTGTCGACGCCGGCCAGCAGCTGCAGCGGGTCCATCTTCTCGAAGAATCCGGCGACGCCGGAGCCGTCCCAGAGCGTGCCAAGCGGGGTCTCCGCCCAGGGGCCGCCCGGGACGCCTTCGCCCACCACGTTGTCCACCATCTGCTCGTAGGGGCTGCCGTCGGGTATCGCGTAGTACCCGTCGACCGCCGGGTCGCCCGCGTTGCCGTAGCCCCAGTCGGTGATCAACCTCAGCCACGGCGAGAACACGTCGCCGAAGAACTGCCCGGCGCCGCCCCCGTCGTACAGCCACTGCACGATCGGCAGGTTCTGCGGAATCTCGTAGAAGGTGGCCTGGCCGATCGTGCCGATTGCCACCGGATGGTCGAAGTTGATGTCGCCGGGATCCGGGTAGTGCGGGTGCACGGTGCCGATACCGATCAACGCGCTGACGTCGCCCAGTACGTTGGTCGGGTCCTGCGGGAAGTCGGCGTAGCCGTCGTATTCGGCGGTGTAGATGTCGACGGGGAACGCGTCGGTGGGGGTCGGCGGAATGCTCAGCGGCACATTGATGAACGGCAGGTGCTGAGGTTCGAGGGACACGCTGAATTTGCCGATGCCGTCGGGGAATTGGAAGCGATCCAGGATGCCGCCGATCGGATTGTTGGGGTCACCGACCACCACGAAGGACAGGTTCGGGTCGCTGACGCCGGCGGCGTGCAGGGTTTCCATCTCCTGGGTGGCGATGGTGGCGCTCTGCGAATAGCCGAACACCGTTGCGGTGCCGTTGCTCGCCGCCAGGCTGCTGATGTCGTTGTTGAGCACGGCGAGGCCCACCTTCAGCGAGTCGCCGAAGTTCAGGTTCGTCCATGAGCTGGGATCGTCGGCGGGGGCGGGAAAGCAGACGGGCTGGCAGAACTCCTCGGGCGTGTTGACGGCGATGGGTGTTCCCTCGTCGAGATAGAGCTGCTCGACACCGGGGATGTAGCCGGGCACGACGCCAGGATTAGGTTCAGTCGTGCCGCCCATGATGTAGTCGTCTTCGGCGGACAACAGCGCCACGCCGACGGCCTTTTCTCCGCGAACGGTGTGCACCCCGACCACGACCGTCGCGGTCAGCGTCGACGCCGCAGCCAGCACCCCGACGATCGCCCGCAGCACGGCACCCCGCGACCCTAGCCTCGGACCTGCCATCGCGACTCTCCACCCGTCACCGCGCATACCGTTACCGGCGGTATCGCCAGATTCTGCGCCGTGCCCGCACCCGTCGGGCCGGAACCGTCACAATGTACCGCGTTCGCGGCGGGGTACCGGGTTCGCGGCGGGCCGGATCGGCGGCTCCGCGACACGCCCGCGCCGAGAGCCCGTCTCGCGCAGACGTGCTCCTATACTCCATCGAATGCCACGCCGACAACGGCGGACAAGTAGGTGGCGCCGGGCGGTCAGCCTGATCGGCGGGTTGGCGGCCTTCGCCACGGTGACGTCCTGGCCGGCACCACATCTCGGGGGCAGAAACCCCTCGGTGAACCTCGCGGCGGCAGCGGTCCCCGCGTTCGCACACGTCGTCGTCGTCGTCGAAGAGAACCGCTCCTACGCCAACGTGATCGGCAACGCGTCGGCGCCCTACATCAACTCGCTGGCCGCGGGTGGCGCGTCGATGAGCCAGTCTTTCGCCGAGACGCACCCGAGCGAGCCGAACTACCTGGCGCTCTTCGCCGGCAGCACCTTCGGCCTGAAGGGCAACGTCTGCCCGGTCGACGGCGCCAACATCGCCAACCTCGGCTCCGAACTGCAGGCAACCGGGCGCACCTTCATGGGTTTCGCCGAAAGCCTGCCCGCGGTCGGCTCGACGGTCTGCGCCGCGGGCAAGTACGCCCGCAAGCACGCCCCCTGGGTCAATTTCGCCAACATCCCACCCGCCTACTCGGTGCCGTTCTCCGCGTTTCCGCCGCCCCAGAGCTACGCGAGCCTGCCGACGGTCTCGTTCGTGATTCCCGACGTCGACAACGACATGCACGACGGCTCGATCGCGCGGGGTGACGAGTGGCTGCGCCGGTACATCGCGCCGTATGCGCAGTGGGCGCCGGCCAACAACAGCCTGCTCATCCTGACCTGGGACGAGGACGACAACTCCGCGCACAACCAGATCCCGACCGTCTTCTGCGGCGCCAACGTCAAGCCCGGGATCTACGCCGAGCAGATCAGCCACTACAACGTGCTGTCCACGCTGGAGCAGATGTACGGGCTGCCCAAGACGGGCTATGCGGCACAGGCGCCGGCCATCACCGACATCTGGACCGGCTAGCCACGGCGGGGCGCGGCCCGCGCGCCGGGCGTCGCTATTGTGTGCCGCATGGCTGCTGACCTCGTGCCCCTCCGCCTGAGCCTGACCGCCGGTGACCGCTACACGGTGTGGGCGCCGCGCTGGCGTGACGCCGGCGACGAATGGGAGGCCTTTCTGGGCGAGGGCGAGGAGCTCTACTGCTTCGAGACCGTGGCCGACCTGGTCGCGTTCGTACGCACCAGAACCGACCACGACCTCGCCGATCACCCGGGCTGGAAGGCGCTGGCCGAGGCCGGCGCGCACACCCTGGATCCCGCCGAGGACCGGCAGTTCGACCTGATCGCGGTGGAGGAGCTGGTCGCCGAGAAACCGACCGAGGAGTCGGTCGCGGCGCTGGCGAACACGCTGGCCGTGGTCTCCTCGATCGGCTCGGTCTGCGAGCTGGCGCCGGTGTTGAAGTTCTTCAACGGCAACCCCAGCCTCGGCACGGTGGCCGGCGGTGTCGACTACTTCACCGGCAGGGCCGGCCTCAAACGCTGGCACGGGATCGCCGAGGTGATCGCGCGTAGCTGGGACGACGTGCTCGCCGCCGTCGACGGCGTCGTCAGCACTCCCGACGTGGACGCCGCGGCGTCGGCGCGCGCCGCCGACGAACTGGCGGAGCCACCCGACGAACCCGAGCAGGACCAGGATGCCGCCGATGCCGCCGACGTCGCCGACGAGGCCGACGTCGCCGAGGAGGACCCAGCCGCGGACGCCGATGCGGCCGAGGCCGTCGCCGACGAGCACCGCACCGACGGCGACGACGCGGTGCTGGGCGGCGACGAGGACTTCTGGTTGAAGGTCGGCATCGACCCGATCCGGATCATGACCGGCGCCGGGACGTTCTACACGCTGCGCTGCTATCTCGACGACCGGCCCATCTTCCTCGGCCGCAACGGCCGGATCAGCGTCTTCAGCTCGGAGCGGGCGCTGACCCGGTATCTGGCCGACGAGCACGACCACGACCTGTCGGAGCTGAGCACCTACGACGACATCCGCACCGCCGCCACCGACGGGTCGCTGCGGGCCGACGTCACCGAGGACAACGTCTACGTGCTGACCGGGCTGGCCGACGATCTGGCCGACGGGCCCGACGCGGTGGACCGCGAACAGCTGGAGCTGGCCGTCGAGTTGCTCCGCGACGTCGGCGACTATGCCGAGGACAACAGCGTCGACAAGGCGCTCGCGACCGAACGGCCGCTGGGCAGGCTGGTGGCGTCCGTGCTGGAGCCCGGCGCGGCGAGCAGGCCCGCAGCGCCGTACATCGAGGCGGTGCGCGAATGGGAGGCCCTGGACCGCTTCGTGGAGTCGCGGCTGAGGCGCGAGTAGCGCCGCAGGCCGGCGGCGACTGTGACGTGAGCGTCGCGGCTGAGGCGCGAGTAGCGCCGCAGGCCGGCGGCGACTGTGACGTGAGCGTCGCGGCTGAGGCGCGAGTAGCGCCACTTCGGTGGATCGAGGTTGAGTCACATCAGCACCAGGAGCTGACCATGACATGCTGCCGCGAAGTGATATCGCATCCGCCATCACGTTGGAGCAGGTACTAAATCCCTCGCCCAGCGACAGGCGGGGCGGATGAGGTTGGCGAGGTTGGCTCACCCGCTCAGCGGGTTAAGCCGGGTCGCGGCGCTCAGGCGCACACAGCACGCTCAGCGCTGTCCGGTCAGCATGGCGATCGACCGGCGTAACTGCTGCTCGGGCGGCGCGGCCGGCAGCGGCTGCTCGGGCCGCGCACGGAAGGCGTCGACCATCAACCCCGCGAAGCGCCGCGACGCGTCCGGGGCCGCGTCGCCGGTGGCCCGCAACACTCCCGCGTTGGCCAGCAACAGCACGACGACGTCGGCGGCCACCACGTCGGCGCGCAGGCGCCCCTCCTGCTGCGCGCGCTCGATGAGCACCCTGAGCTTGTCGACGGCCTCGTTGGCGCGCTGTTCGATCACGCTGTTGGCGGGAAACGCCGTGGTCAGCAGGTCCCGCAGGCCGGCGTCGGCGGCCTGCAGGTCGCACAGCTCGACGATGAGCCCGCAGAAGCCGTCCCAGGCGCGCGGGGCGGTCAGCGCGCGGTCGACGGCGCCGGTGTAGCGCGAGATGCTGCGCTCGAATGCCGCGGCCGCCAGGTCCGCGCGGGACGGAAAGCGCCGGTAGAGCGTGGCGACGCCGACCGCGGCGCGGCTGGCGATCTCCTCCAGCGGCACCGACAGCCCGCGTTCGGCGAACAGCTCAGCGGCGGCGGTGAGGATCCGATCGCGGTTGAGCTGCGCGTCAGCCCGCAGTGGTCTGGCTCCCTCGTCACGCTCCGCTGCGGGTGAAATCACAGCTCCAGATTAGCCACTGAAGTGGAAGACAACATCCACTTGCCACTACCGTCGTCCCAGTTAAGTGAAAGTAGTCCTCCATTTAGGGAACGGAACACAGACATGACCGCCATCATCACGGCGCCGGAACTAGCCCCGGAACCGACCCCGGACCTGACCACAGCCGGCCGTCATCGCGCACCCGACAGCCGAGCCGCGATGCGGGGACACCCGTGGTGGACGCTGCTCGCCGTCTCGATCGGCGTGATCATGGTCGGCCTGGACGCGTCGGTGGTGGCGATCGCCAACCCGCGCATCGCCGCCGACCTCAAGGCGTCGCTGTCGGACCTGCAGTGGATCACCGACGCCTACATGCTGGCGCTGGCGTCGCTGCTGATCTTCGGCGGAAAACTGGGCGACCGCTTCGGGCGCCGGCTGGTGTTCTTCATCGGGGTGGTGGGCTTCGCCGCCACCTCGGTGGGGATCGGGCTGATCGGCACCGTCGACGGCGTCATCACCCTGCGCACCCTGCAGGGCGTGTTCGGGGCGCTGCTGATGCCCAGCACGCTGGCCATCATCCGCAGCACCTTCCCGGCCGACAAGCTCAACGCGGCGGTCGGCATCTGGGGCGCCGCCTCCGGGGTGTCCATTGCGGCCGGGCCGATCGTCGGCGGGCTGCTCGTCGAGCACGTCACCTGGCAGTCGGTCTTCTACATCAACGCCCCGATCGCGGTGGCCGCGCTGCTGATCGGCGGCGCCGCGATCACCGAGAGCCGCAGCGTCGGCGAGCACCATCTCGACGTTCCCGGCATCGCCACCCTGTCCGGAGGTCTCTTCTTGGTCGTGTTCGGTCTGATCAAGGCGCAGAACTGGGGCTGGCTGGCGGGCCGGACGCTGACCGTGATCGCCGCCGGCGCGCTGGCGGTGGCCGCGTTCGTGGTGATCGAGCTGCGCACCCGCGACCCGCTGCTGCCGATGCGGCTGTTCGCCAACCGGACGCTGTCGATCGGCACCGCGGTCGTCGTCATCGACTTCTTCGCGCTGTTCGGCGCGGTGTTCTTCCTGTCGCTGTACCTGCAGAACGTGCAGGGCTTCTCACCCGCGGTCACCGGTGTCCGCACGCTGCCGTTGAGCCTGATGCTGATGGTGACCGCCCCGCTGAGCGGAGTCGTCACCGACAAGTTCGGGCCGCGACCGGCCATGGTCGTCGGGCTGGGCGCGGTGGCGGCCGGGCTGTTCTCGCTGACGGCCCTGCACGCCGACTCCGGCTACCACGCGCTGTGGCCCGCGTTCGTGTTGCTGGGGGCGGGCATCGGCCTGGTGCTGACGGCCAGCTCCGACGCCATCATCGGCAACGCCGGCGTCGACGACGCCGGGGTGGCCGGCGGCGTGCAGAGCACCGCGGTGCAGCTGGGCGGGGTGCTGGGCACCACGATACTGGGCTCGGTGGTGTCCAGCCGGGTCGGGTCGGTGCTCGTCGACCAGCTCACCGCCGCGGGCATTCCGGCGCCCGTCGCCGCGACGTTCGGTCCCGCCAAGGAGCTGGTGGCTCAAGGCGTCGCACCGACGGTGCCGGGCACGCCGGCGCCGCTGGCCGCCGCGGTGGCACGCGGCAGCCACGAGGCGTTCATGACCGGTTTGCACACCTCGATGGCGGTCGCGGCCGCCACGGCGGCCCTCGGCGCGGTGCTGGCGTTGTTCGTGCGACGCGGCCCGAACCCGGCCGACGCCCCGGCGTCGTGATCGTCGCGCCGCGTCACTTCTCCGGCCGCGCCTCGATGCGGTGCTCGGCCACCGCCGCGCGTAGCGCGGCGTAGTCGCGTTCGTTGCGCTCGGCGTACGCCTCGGCGAAGCGGGTCAGCGCCGAGACGGCCGCATCGCCTGTGCCGAGGTAGCCCGCGATCGCGACGCGGTCTCCGGTTCGTGCGTGCGCACGGGCCAGGACGTGCCCGCAGCCCTGCCCGTAATCGGCCAGCATCCCCGGGCTCAAGGCCTCGACGCGGGCCGACCCCTTCCAGTCGCGCAGTTGGCGCACGTAGTAGTCGGCCTCGTGCCCGTCGGGGCCGACTCCGCGCAGCCAACCGAGCAGGATGTCGCTGCTGGCCTGAATCAACCGCTGCCCGATGACAACCCGCTTGCCTGCGTTGGCGTACCTGCTGCGCGCCAGATACGGCTCGAGGACCGACGGTTGCGCTTCCTTGACCTGCATCAGCCCCGACCTGCATCAGCAGCGGATCGTCCTGGTCGCGGCCCCACAACAGCACCACCCAGACGCGGGTGCCCACGCTGCCGACGCCGACGACCTGGCGTGCCATGGCCGCATACCTGAACCGGCGGACCAGCGCACGGCGGGCCGGGTCCAGACTCGCCTCGTAGGCGGCCAGCAGGACACCCATCTGCTGCTCGTGCCGGCGCGCCTCGCCCTCGCCGACCAGCTCGTCAATCGGGATCAGCAGCGGGGGGTCGCTGATCAGCCGCCGATGGCCGTCGACCACGTGCGTCAGCTTCGCCAACGCCTGCAGGTGGTCGCGGCCGCGTGACCTGGCCACGGTGCGGCGGACCGCACGCCCGTACTTGGGATCGATGCTGGTTTCCAGCGCCCGGTCGATGGACGTGTGGTCGTACCACACGTCGAGCTCCCGCATCTGGGCCAGGTCTCTCATCCGGTCACGGTAGGCGGCCACGCAGGTGCGAACCGCCCGCTCCCGTTGGGTTGCCGAGAAGCCGTTCACCCGGCCGGCGACCGCCAGGCTCGCGGCCAGCCGTTTGACATCCCATTCCCACGGCCCCGGCAACGTCTCGTCGAAGTCGTTGATGTCGAAGACGAGATTGCGCTCGGGAGAAGCGAACAAGCCGAAGTTAGACAGATGCGCGTCGCCGCACAGCTGCGCGGTCAGCCCGGTGTCGGGCCCGGCCGCCAAGTCGGCGGCCATAATCAGCGCCGCGCCGCGAAACAACGCGAACGGCGACGCCAGCATCCGCCCGTACCGAACGGCGACGAGCTCGGGGATCCGGGTCGCCGCCTGCGATTCCAGCAGCGAAATCGGGTCGCCGCGGGTGCCCTCCGCGACGACGTCGGCCAGGGCCGATCTGGGCATGGCTGCGCGGCGGGCTCTGCCCCACTCGCGGCGTTCCGCCACCGACATGGTCACCGCTGCAGCTCCTCACGGTCGCGGCGCCGTCCCCGATGGCGACAATGTAGCCGGGGCGGCGGCGCCGCGGGACCGGAAACGGGCCGGGGCCGGACGCCGGGCTCAGACCGGGCCGCTCCGGCGGGCGGCGGTTTCCGGACGGTGACGCAGCGGCAGCAGCCGGTGGTCGCGGGTGAACACCCGCCGGACCAGCCCGAGCGCGACGACCACGGTGGTGACCGCGACCGACCCCAGGACGAGGAACATCACCACCGCCTGCACGAGCACCGCCTGCACCGGTGACACGCCCGCGAGGATGAGTCCGGTCATCGCGCCGGGCAGGAAGACGAGCCCGGTGGCCTTGGTGGTCTCGATCTGCGGAGACAGCGCCGATCGCAACGCGGTCCGCAGGTACGGCGCGGCCGCCTGACGGTAGGGCTGACCCAGCGCCAGTCGGGCTTCCACCTCGTCGCGTTTGTCGCGCAGCTCATCGACAAGGCGCCGAGCCACCAGGACCGTGGCCGTCATCGAGTTGCCGATCATCATCCCGGCGATCGGCACCAGCGTCCGCGGCTGCAGCGGAAACACCCGCAAGCCGAACAACACGCCGAGCGTGACCACCGCCGCGGCGCCGAACGCGGCGACGGCCAGCGGCGCCAGGCGCGGCACCTCCGGGGCGCGCCGCCGGGCGACATCGCCGGCGTAGACCACCATGCCCGCCGCCCACGCCCACGACCACCACAGCGAGCGGCCCGGCTCGAACATCACCACCAGCAGGCCGCCCACCAGCAGCAACTGGACCAGCGCACGGACCGCCGACCACACCACCTGGCGCTCCAGGCCCAGCCGCTGCCATAGTGAGATCGCCGCCGCGAACCCCACCAACGCCAACGACGTCGCCAGACCCACCCACCCGACGTTCATCGCGTCACCTCCCCGTTCCCGGGCTCGACCGGTCCGAGACTCAAGCAGCGGCCGTGTTCGATGCGCACGACCCAGTCCGCGATCCGCTCGGCCTGCGCCCAGTCGTGGGTGACCCACAGGGCGGGAATTCCGTCCGAATCGGCCAGCTCACGCACAGCCTGTTCGATCACCTGCGCGGCGTCGGCGTCGACGGCGGAGGTCGGCTCGTCCAGCAGCAGCACCTGCGGTCGCGCGATCAGCGTGCGGGCCAGGCACATTCGCTGCGCCTCCCCGCCGGACAGTGCGGTCGCGTCGCGCTGCAGCCACGACCCGGTCAACGCCACCCGCTCCAGCATCTCGGTCATCTGGGCGTGCGACGCATCCGGGCCCGCGGCCCGCAGGTTCTCGGCGACGGTGCCGGGAAACGGCGTCGGACGCTGGAAGCACATGCCCACCCGGTGCCGCAGCCACAACGGATCGATACCGGCGACATCGTCGCCGCAGAACAACACCCGCCCACTGGTCGGCACCTCCAGTCGGTTGCACAGCCGCAGCAACGTCGACTTGCCCGATCCCGACGGGCCGAACACCACCGTCACGCCGCCGGCCGGGACGACCGCGCTGAACCGGTCCAGCGCCCGCACGCCGTCACGCTCCACGACGACGTCGGCGAAGTCGAATACCGTGCGCACGGCTACCCGACCAGCACCGCGAAGCGCGGCTTGATGACCTCGTCGATGACGGCCAGCCGTTCGTCGAACGGGATGAACGCCGACTTCATCGCGTTGATGGTGAACCGCGCCAGATCGTTCCAGCCGTAGCCGAACGCCTGCACCAGCCGGTGCATTTCGCGGCTCATCGAGGTGTCGCTCATCAGCCGGTTGTCAGTGTTGACGGTGACCCGGAACCGGGCCCTGGCCAACAGGTCGAACGGGTGCTCGGCGATGCTGGCCACCACACCGGAGTGCACGTTGGAGCTGGGACACAGCTCAAGCGGAATCCGCTTGTCCCGCAATATCGATGCCAGCCGGCCCAGCCGCACCGAGCCGTCGTCGTCCACCGCGACGTCGTCGAGGATCCGCACCCCGTGGCCGAGCCGATCGGCGCCGCAGAACGCGATCGCCTCGTGGATGGACGGCAGCCCGAACGCCTCACCGGCGTGAATCGTGAAGCGCGCGTTATGGTCTCGCATGTATTCGAACGCATCCAGGTGCCGTGACGGCGGGTGTCCGGCCTCTGCGCCGGCGATGTCGAATCCGACCACACCCTTGTCCCGGAAGCGGATCGCCAGCTCGGCGATCTCCCGCGACAGCGCGGCGTGACGCATCGCGGTCACCAGACAGCGCACGGTGATGGCACGGCCCGCCGCCGCCGCTGCCCGCTCGCCGTCGGCGAAGCCGGCCAGCACCGCGTCGACCACCTCGTCGAACGACAGGCCACGCTCGATGTGCAGTTCGGGGGCGAACCGCACCTCGGCGTACACCACCGAGTCGGCGGCCAGGTCCTGCACGCACTCGACCGCGACCCGGTGCAGCGCCTCGGGTGTCTGCATCACCGCGACGGTGTGCGCGAACGGCTCGAGGTAGCGCTCCAGGGAGCCGCTGTAGGAGGCGTTGTGAAACCAGCGGGCCAGCTCGGCGGCGTCGGTGCAGGGCAGCCCCTCGTAGCCGATCTGGCCGGCGATGTCCAGGACCGTGGCCGGACGCAGCCCGCCGTCGAGGTGATCGTGCAGCAGCGCCTTGGGCGCCTGCGTGATCGCATCCAGGGTCAGCGGCAGGGTCATCGGCGCCGCTCCTCCTCATCGCTTCGCTCTGTATCGTCGCCGGCGCGCGTCATCAGGTGATCCGATCGATGATCAGAGGCCGCGGGCCGGGCGGGGTGTCCGCGACGCTCCAGCCGCCGTCCAGTTCGGCCATCGCCGCACCGACACGGTCCGGGGTGTCGGTGTAGAGCGAGAACACTGCCTCACCGGCGGCCACCGGATCGCCGGGCCGGCGGTGGATGCGCAGGCCCGCCCCGGCCTGCACCGGCTGACCCGGGCGGGTCCTGCCCGCGCCGAGCCGCCACACCGCCATCCCCACCGCCCTCGCGTCGATGTCGCCTATTGTGCCGCCCCGGGGCGCGGTGACGGTCTCGCGACACCGGCCCATCGGCAACGGCGCCGACAGGTCGCCGCCCTGCGCGGCGATCAGCGCGCGGAACCGGTCCATCGCGGTGCCGTCGCGCAGGGCCTGCGCGGGGTCGCGGCCGTCGAGACCGGCGAGCTCGAGCATCTCGGCGGCCAGCGCCACCGTCAGCGCCACCACGTCGTCGGGCCCGCCACCGGCCAGCACGTCCAGCGCCTCGGCCACCTCGAGCGCATTGCCGGTGGCGCAGCCGAGCGGGGCGTTCATGTCGGTGAGCAGCGCCCGGGTGGGCAGGCCGTGTTCGGCGCCCAGCGCCACCATGGTTTCGGCCAGCTCCCGGCACCGCTCCTGCGAGCGCAGCAGCGCCCCGGAGCCGACCTTCACGTCGAGTACCAGCGCACCGGTTCCCTCGGCGAGCTTCTTGCCCATCACCGAACCGGCGATCAGCGGCGGCGACTCGACCGTGCCGGTGATGTCGCGCAGCGCGTACAGCCTGGCGTCGGCCGGCGCCAGGGCGCCCGCCGCGAAGATCGCCGCGCCGACATCGCACAGCTGTTGACGCACCTGCTGACGGGACAGTGCAGCGGTGAACCCCACGATGGACTCCAGCTTGTCCAGCGTGCCGCCGGTGTGACCGAGCCCGCGGCCGGACGCCTGTGGAACCGCCGCGCCGCAGGCGGCGACCACCGCCACCAGCGGCAGGGTCACCTTGTCGCCCACGCCACCGGTGGAATGCTTGTCCACCGTCGGCAGCCCCAGGTCGCCGAAGTCCCACTGTTCCCCCGACGCCACCATCGCCGACGTCCACCGCGCGGTTTCGCCGTGGTCCATGCCGCGCAGGCAAATCGCCATCAACAGCGCCGACATCTGCTCCTCGGCCACCCGGCCGCGCGTGTACGCGTCGACCACCCAGTCGATCGCCGCGTCGGGCAGCCGGCCACCGTCGCGTTTGGTCGCGATGACCGTCGGCGCGTCGAAGATCACTAGCGGGGCAGGTCGTCGGGGCCGAAGGCGTCGGGTAGCAGATCGCCCAGCCGACGCGGCCCGTCCGGGTGGTCGACCAACAGCTCCGGCCCGCCATGCTCCGCAAGCACCTGCCGGCAGCGTCCGCACGGCATCAGCGCGGCGCCGTCGGCGTCGACGCAGACCAGTGCGAGCAGCCTGCCTCCGCCGGTCGCACGCAGGGCTGAGACCACCCCGCACTCGGCACACAGCCCCAAGCCGAATGAGACATTTTCCACATTGCAGCCGGTGACCACGCGGTGGTCATCGACCAGGGCCGCAGCCCCCACCCGCAATCCCGAGTAGGGTGCATATGCCTGCTCGGCTACGTGGATCGCTTTCTCCCGCAACATATTCCAGTCAATCGCAGCGGACACGGCCGGGTCACCGGACGGGGACGCGGAGCATCGGGCGGACCCGGGACCGCGCGGACGGAGGCACAACTCGACCCTACCGCCGGAGCCGGCTCCCCCGGAGCGGCGCATACGACAGGGCCCATGGGTTTAGAGTCCAAGACAAGGACACGTTGGAGGTTCTGATGACGACGACATCCGCGGGTCCGGCCGCGTCGGCACCGCGAGACGCAACATCGCGTCCGCGGCCGCCGCGCCGGACCCTGTACCGGGGCGATCCCGGAATGTGGTCCTGGGTGTTGCACCGCATCACCGGGGCGACGATCTTCTTCTTCCTGTTCGTGCACGTGTTGGACACCGCGCTGGTCCGGGTGAGCCCGCAGGCGTACAACGAGATCCTGCAGGAATACAAGACACCGATCGTCGGCCTGATGGAACTCGGGCTGGTGGTCGCGGTGCTCTACCACGCGCTCAACGGACTGCGGGTCATCCTGATCGACTTCTGGGCCCAGGGTCCGCGCTACCAGCGCCAGATGCTCTGGGGCGTCGCCGCCATCTGGCTGCTGGTGATGGTTCCGGCGGCCGTCGTGATCGGCCTGCACATGGCGGAGCGGTTCCTGTGACCGCGCCCGACCTTCAACTCGGCCGCGGCCAGGCCGCCCCGGTGCGCCAGCGCAGCCACGACCGCCCAGCCGGGTTGGACAACCCGCGGGCGCCCCGCGGGCACTCGGGTATGCCCAACTTCGAGAAGTACGCCTGGCTATTCATGCGGATATCCGGTGTCGTGCTGGTATTTCTCGCGCTCGGGCACCTGTTCGTGATGCTGATGGTGCAGGACGGGGTGTACCGCATCGACTTCAACTACGTGGCGCAGCGCTGGCATTCGCCGTTCTGGCAGACCTGGGACCTGTTGTTGCTGTGGCTGGCGCAGCTGCACGGCGGCAACGGCCTACGCACCATCATCGGCGACTACAGCCGCAAGGATTCCACCCGGTTCTGGCTGAACACCCTGCTGGCGGTGTCGATGACGTTCACGCTGGTGCTGGGCACCTACGTGCTGCTGACCTTCGACCCGAACCTGTCATGATTACGCCGCCTCCTCCTCATCCCTTCGTCCCCCTCGCCGCTGCTCGGCTGGGGGTGCCCCCACTGCATCGTCGGCGGCGGTCATGATCGCCGAACACCGATACGACGTGGTGATCGTCGGCGCCGGCGGCGCCGGGATGCGGGCGGCCGTGGAGGCCGGGCCGCGGGTGCGCACCGCGGTGCTGACCAAGCTCTACCCCACCCGCAGCCACACCGGCGCCGCACAGGGCGGCATGTGTGCGGCGCTGGCCAACGTCGAGGACGACAACTGGGAGTGGCACACCTTCGACACCGTCAAGGGCGGCGACTACCTGGCCGACCAGGACGCCGTCGAGATCATGTGCAAGGAGGCCATCGACGCGGTGCTGGACCTGGAGAAGATGGGGATGCCGTTCAACCGCACCCCCGAGGGCCGCATCGACCAGCGCCGCTTCGGCGGGCACACCCGCGACCACGGCAAGGCCCCGGTGCGGCGGGCGTGTTACGCGGCCGACCGCACCGGCCACATGATCTTGCAGACGCTCTACCAGAACTGCGTCAAACACGACGTCGAGTTCTTCAACGAGTTCTACGTGCTGGATCTGGTGCTCACCGAGACGTCCGGCGGCCCGGTGACGTCCGGGGTGGTGGCCTACGAGTTGGCGACGGGCGACATCCACGTCTTCCACGCCAAGGCCGTGGTGATCGCGACCGGCGGGTCGGGCCGGATGTACAAGACCACCTCCAACGCGCACACCCTGACCGGCGACGGCATCGGCATCGTTTTTCGCAAAGGCCTTCCGTTGGAGGACATGGAGTTTCACCAGTTCCACCCGACCGGTCTGGCCGGTTTGGGCATCCTGATCTCCGAGGCGGTGCGCGGTGAGGGTGGCCGGCTGCTCAACGGCGAGGGCGAGCGGTTCATGGAGCGCTACGCCCCGACGATCGTCGACCTGGCGCCCCGCGATATCGTCGCCCGCTCGATGGTGCGTGAGGTGCTGGAGGGCCGCGGCGCCGGCCCCAACAAGGACTACGTCTACATTGACGTCCGCCATCTGGGTGCGGACGTGCTGGCCGCCAAGCTGCCCGACATCACCGAGTTCGCCCGCACCTACCTCGGCGTGGACCCGGTCACCGAACTGGTGCCGGTGTACCCGACCTGTCACTACCTGATGGGCGGCATCCCCACCACGGTCACCGGGCAAGTGCTGCGCGACAACACCACCACCGTGCCGGGTCTGTATGCGGCCGGCGAATGCGCATGCGTGTCGGTGCACGGGGCCAACCGGCTGGGCACCAACTCGCTGCTGGACATCAACGTGTTCGGCCGCCGGGCCGGCATCGCCGCGGCCAACTACGCGGCCGGACACGACTTCGTGCCGCTGCCGCCCGAGCCGGCCGCGATGGTGGTCGGCTGGGTGGCCGACATCGCATCCGAGCACGGCAACGAGCGTGTCGCCGACCTCCGCGGCGCGTTGCAGCAGTCGATGGACAACAACGCCGCGGTGTTCCGCACCGAGGAGACGCTCAAGCAGGCGCTGAAGGACATCCACACCCTCAAAGAGCGCTACTCCCGGATCACCGTGCACGACAAGGGAAAGCGATTCAACAGCGACCTGCTGGAAGCGATCGAGCTGGGCTTTCTGCTGGAGCTGGCCGAGGTCACCGTGGTCGGCGCACTCAACCGCAAGGAGTCCCGCGGCGGGCACGCCCGCGAGGACTACCCCAACCGCGACGACGTCAACTACATGCGCCACACCATGGCCCACAAGCAGGGCCGCGAGTTGCTCAGCGACATCCGGCTGGACTTCAAGCCGGTGGTGCAGACCCGCTACGAGCCCAAGGAACGGAAGTACTGATGAGCTCGCAGGAGGCTGTCGACACCGCGCAGGCCGGGGATCCGCCACTGCCACCGATCCCCGCCGGCGCGGCGATGGTGACCTTGCGAATCGCCCGGTTCAACCCGGAAAACCCGGACCAATACGCCGATTCGGGCGGCTGGCAGAGCTTCCGGGTGCCGTGCCTGCCCAGCGACCGCTTACTCAACCTGTTGATCTACGTCAAGAGCTACCTCGACGGCACGCTGACGTTCCGGCGGTCCTGCGCGCACGGGGTGTGCGGCTCGGACGCCATGCGGATCAACGGGCACAACCGGCTGGCCTGCAAGGTGCTGATGCGTGACCTGTTGCCGCACAACATCGTCGAGAAGCCCGGCAAGCAGGTGAGGATCACCATCGAGCCGATCCGCGGGCTGCCGGTGGAAAAGGACCTCGTCGTCGACATGGAGCCGTTCTTCGACGCCTACCGGGCGGTCAAGCCGTACCTGGTCACCAGCGGCAACGAGCCGACCCGCGAACGCATCCAGAGCCAGGCCGACCGCGCCCGCTACGACGACACCACCAAGTGCATCCTGTGTGCCTGTTGCACCGCCAGCTGCCCGGTGTTCTGGGTTGAGGGCAGCTACGTCGGTCCGGCGGCGATCGTCAACGCGCACCGCTTCATCTTCGACAGCCGCGACGAGGCTGCCGCCGAGCGCCTTGACATCCTCAACGAGGTCGACGGCGTGTGGCGGTGTCGCACCACGTTCAACTGCACCGAGGCCTGCCCACGCGGCATCGAGGTGACCAAGGCTATCCAAGAGGTCAAGCGCGCGCTGCTATTCGCCCGCTGAGCCGGCGCCGCGGCCGCCGCTGGCGCTGGCCCTAGCGCTGGCCCTAGCGCTGGCGCCGGACCGAGCGTGACAGTAGTTTCACGTTGGGCATCGAGCGTGGCAGTAGTTTCACGTTCGGTGGCCGCCTCGCCGCTATTGTGAGCGGGTGCACGTCTTGTCGGTCAATGTGGCACGGCCCCGGGTCAATCCCGATCCGCGCGGGCAGTCCCCGCTGACCGGGATCGACAAGCAGCCCGTCGACGACGCCGTCCTGGTCCGCCCACCCGGGCACGCGCAGAGCGACTCCAGTGGCCTGATCGGTGACACCATCGGCAATCCCAAGTTGCATGGCGGACCCGATCAGGCGGTCTACGCCTATGCCCGCGAGGATCTCGACACCTGGGAAGCGCAACTCGGTGTCACGCTGGACAACGGGATGTTCGGCGAGAACCTCACCACCGTCGGTGTCGACCTGACCCAGACCCGGATCGGCGAGCGATGGCGTATCGGGACCGGGATGTTGCTCCTCGAAGTCTCCGCCCCGCGCACCCCGTGCCGGACGTTCGCGTGCTTCCTGGACCGGCCGCACTGGATCAAGACGTTCACCGACGCCGGAGTGCCCGGCGCGTATTTCCGTGTGCTGTCCACGGGCCAGGTCCGCGCGGGCGACGGTATCACGATCGAGTACCGCCCCGACCACGACATCACGATCGGGCTGGTTTTTCAGGCCCGGATGAAAGACCCGGATCTGGCGCCCACGCTGTTACAGGCTGACGCACTGTCTGCCCAACTGAAAAGCTTTGCGCGGCAACGTTCCACATGACCGACCACCTCTGGCTGCACTTCACCAAGCACGGCCCGGGCATCACACCGCCGATCATCACCCGCGGCGAGGGTGTGACAATTTTGGCTCTACTGCCATGAATGTGGATGACCTCCTGTGTGGTATGGGAGTTGGAGTGTGACGGGTCCGCAGGCCAG
>NZ_JAVKSH010000036.1:0-10635 GCF_039583805.1 Mycobacterium sp.
CCATGTCCCACAGGTCCTCGGGGCTTTCCACCCCACCCGGGAACCGGCACGCCATACCCACGATCGCGATCGGTTCGCCGGACCGCTCCAGTAGCTCACGGTTCTTGCGCTTCAACCGCTCCACCTGGACCAGCGCTTTGCGCAGCGCATCGGTCGCATGCTGGAGTTGGTCAACCATGTCGTTATCCCTCGCTTAACGGCGCTGTTCGCTGTTGGCGCGCACGGCCAACGTCCGCAGGGTGCTCAATAACGTCCGATACTCCGGTTTTCTCGCCGGGGGTTTCCTACCCGGGGAAGTGGCGCCGCGCACCGACTCGCCCGCACCCCCGGCGGGCTGGATTCACGCCCAGCCCAGGCGCAACCCCGTGATCCATGGCGCGACTGTACCGCCGTCGCGGCGGTCCGGCGCGTGGTGGGTTCGATGGGGCCCGGCTACCGCCAGCCGTCGGCGGCCCGGGCGACCCGCACCAGGGCATCGCACAGTTCGCGCAGCTCGGCGGTCCCGGCTCCCTCGCCGAGCGCCGTCGCGACGTCTTCGGCCGCACAGCGCACCTGGTAGACGCGATCGCACAGCTCGGCGGCCTGGTCGGCGGTGAGCACCACGGCGTCGGACGGCAACGAGGAGCCCTTCGCCGGGGTGACCGCGGCCCGCTGCTCGTAGGCACGCTGCCGGCACGACTGCCGGCAATACCGGCGGCGGCGGCCCAGCGGGGCGTCGCCGACCTGGCGGCCGCACCACAGGCACGGCTGTGATCGCACGCGACGGAGCACGAGCCTGACTGTAATCGGCAACTCCGGCGATCCCGGTATCATGAGAGGTCGCGTCGCGGGAACCCGGCCGACCGGCTGCGGCGTTGTCAGCCCGGGAAATCTCGCAGAGACCTGTGAGGACGTCGATGAGGAGTGGTGGCTGATGGCTGATCGTGTCCTGAGAGGCAGCCGTCTCGGAGCAGTGAGCTACGAGACCGACCGCAACCATGACCTGGCGCCGCGCCGGATCGCGCGGTACCGCACCGAGAACGGCGAGGAGTTCGAGGTTCCGTTCGCCGACGACGCGGAGATCCCCGGCACCTGGCAGTGCCGTAACGGTATGGAGGGCACCCTGATGGAGGGTGACCTGCCCGAGCCGAAGAAGGTCAAGCCGCCGCGCACGCACTGGGACATGCTGTTGGAGCGCCGCTCGGTCGACGAGCTTGAGGAACTGCTCAAGGAACGCCTCGAGCTGATCAAGTCACGCCGTCGCGGGAGCTGAGCGGGACGGCACGGCCGCGGTGCAGCCGTCCGCGGACGCCCCACTGCGCGACCTTGACCAGAGCTTCGCGGATGTTGGATCCGCTCATTTTCGACACGCCCAGCTCCCGTTCGGTGAAGGTGATGGGCACTTCGACGACGGTGAAGCCGTTGCTGACGGCCCGCCAGGTCAAGTCGATCTGGAAGCAGTAACCCTTGGAGTCGACGGCCTGCAGGTCGATCTGCTCCAGCACGTCGCGCCGGTAGGCGCGATACCCGGCGGTGATGTCGTGCACACCCAGACCGAGCATCAGCCGTGAATAGGTGTTGGCGATCTTCGACAGCGCCACCCGCCGCCACGGCCAGTTGCGCACCGTCCCGCCGTCGACGTAGCGCGATCCGATGGCCAGGTCCGCTCCTGCGTCGACGGCGTCCAACAGCCGGTGCAACTGCTCGGGAGCGTGGCTGCCGTCGGCATCCATTTCGACCAGCGTCGCGTAGCCCCGGTCCAGCCCCCAGGCGAAGCCGGCGAGGTAGGCGGCGCCCAGGCCGTCCTTGGTGGTCCGGTGCATCACGTGGATGCGGCCGGGATCGGCTTCAGCCAGCTCGTCGGCCAGTTCGCCGGTGCCGTCGGGGCTGCTGTCGTCCACCACCAGCACGTGCACGTCGGGGCGAGCCCGGTGCAGCCGCGCCACGATGAGCGGCAGGTTCTCCCGCTCGTTGAACGTGGGGACGATCACCAGGGTGGGCTGGCCGGGACGCTCGCCCGCAGCCGGGGATGCCGGTTGTCCGGTGGTCATACGGCTCCTCTGTCCGGCCCCGAACGGGCTGGATGTCAGGCCGCCCTCCAGGGGCGTGTCGTCCTCGTCGTCGCATCCGCCGGACGGCGCTTCTGACTCGTCCGGCAACCGGGACCGCCGACGACCCGGACGGGCGAACCACCCATTGTGCCGCATTCCCGCGAGCACGACGGCGGCCGCCAGCACGACCAGTGCCCCCTGAACGAGCGCAGCCCCGCGGGTGGCCGGGGTGACCGCCGTTGTGAGTCGCACCTGCGTGTCCAGATGGGCCGGCGCACCGAACCCGGCCCGGGCCAGCTCGCGGCCGTCCGGCGCGATCACCGCGCTGGCCCCGGCGTTGCCGGCGACCACCACGTAGCGGTCGTGCTCCACCGCGCGCAACCTGACGAAAGCCAGCCGCTGCTCGCTCATCGCCCGGTCGACGCCGGCGTCGTTGGCCGGCACGGCCAGCACCTGCGCCCCGTTGCGCACCGAATCGCGCAGCGCGCGGTCGAACAGCACCTCCCAGCAGGTGGCGATGCCGACCCGGATGCCGGCGGTATCGACGACGCCGGCGCCCCGGCCCGGCACGACGTGGCCGGCCCGCTCGGCGAGAGCCGTGAGGCGCCCCAAGAACCCGCGCCACGGCAGGGTCTCGCCGAACGGCTGCACGATCCGCTCGTCGTGCCGGTCGGCAGGCCCGGTGCCCGGGTTCCACACGATCACCGCGCTGGTGGCGACGGGATCGCGCGGAGTGTGCCCCGGCGCCTGCACCGGCGCGCCCACCAGGATCGGCACGCCGATCGCCTCGGCGGCGGTGGAGATCTGCCGCGCGACGTCGGGATCGCGCAGCGGGTCGACGCCCGTCGAATCCTGCGGCCAGACGACGAACTGCGGCTGCGGCACGCCACCGGCGCGGACGTCGTCGGCCAGCCGGACCGTCTCCCGCACCAGGGCGGGCAGCACCGCCGGGCGCGGCGCGTCGCGGGGCGCGGCGGCCTGCACGGCCGCCGCGGTGACAGGCGGCTCGCTGCCCGACCCGGTTCCCGCGCGCCGCACCGGTGACCAGACGACGACGGTGGCGACCAGCACCAGGCAGATGCAGATGCCCGGCAGCACGACGGCCGGAGGTGGCCCGTCCCCAATCTCCGTACCGACGGCGTCGCCCCGGACCGGGCGCCGCATCCACCGCACGATCTCCCCCGCGATCGCCGTCACGGAGCAGCCCAGCAGCACGACAGCCGCCGACAGCAGGGACGCACCGCCGAGCCGGGCCAACGGCAGCAGCGGCCCGGCGGTCTGTCCGGCGGCCACCACGCCCCAGGGGAAGCCGCCGAACGGAACGGTCGACGTCAACCACTCCTGCGCCGTCCAGAGCACCGCGAACCAAACCGGCCAGCCGGGCAGTCGTCGCACCACCACCGCAGCCAGGCCGAAGACGCCGGGAAACACCGCGCACGCGATCGCCAGCGCGATCCACGCCAGCGCGCCCGCATGCGCGGGCAGCCACGCCAGCAGCGGCAGGTAGAACGCCAACCCGAACAGCACGCCGTAGCCCAGGCCGCCCGCCGGTGTGGTGGCCGGACGCGTCAGCACCCACGCCAGCAGCGCAAAAGCCACCACCGCGGCCCACCACCAGTTGACCCGCGGGAAGCTGGCGCACAGCAGCACGCCGGCGGTGACTGCACCGGTCAGACGGGGCAGGCGGGGCAGCGTCGCCCTGCCCAGCCGCAGCATTGTGTTCGCGAGTGCGCCCGCGGTCGCGTCGCCCACCGCGGCGGTCTCGCTCTCGCTCATGCCGGCGATTCTCTCAACGCTCGTGCCGATCCCGCGCCAGGGTCGCCGGCACGCCGACGCACGCTCACCGGCGTGCACGCCGCGACCACCGGGAGTGCAGCGCCGCGGCGAGCAGCACCGCGCCGGCGGATCCGAGAAGCACCCACTGCACGGTCGCGCCCCACCGGGTGGCCGGTGTCAGCGTCGTGACGAGCCCCACCCGGTCGTCCAGGTAGGCCGGCGCGAAGAAGTCGGTGCGGGCCAGCTCGACGCCGTCGGGGGCGATCACCGCGCTGATCCCGGTGGTGCCGGCCACCACGACGTAACGGTCGTGTTCCACCGCGCGCACCCTGGCGAACGCCAGCTGCTGCTCACTCATCGTCTCGGTGAAGGTCGCGTTGTTGGTGGGCACCGCCAGCAGCTGCGCGCCGTTGCGGACCGACTCCCGCGGTGCCCGGTCGAAAATCACCTCCCAGCAGGTGGCGATGCCCACGGGCACACCGGCGGCGCGCACCACGCCGGTGCTCCTGCCGGGAACGATGTGGCCTGCCAGGTCGGCGAACCCGGAGAAGTGGCGGAAGAACCCGCGCCAGGGCAGGGTCTCGCCGAACTGCTGCACAATCTGCTTGTCGTGGCGGTCAGCCGGACCGGTACCCGGGTTCCACACGATCACCGTGTTCGTGTAGGCCGGGTCGTCGGGCAGCCGTCCGGTCACGTCGAGCACCGCCCCGACCAGTATCGGCGCGTCGACCGCCCGGGCGGCCATCGAAATCTGTTGCGCGGCGTCGGAGTTGAGTAGCGGGTCGATATCCGAGGAGTTCTCCGGCCAGATCACGAACCGCGGCTGCGGCGCAATCCCGGCGCGCACGTCGCCGGCCAGCCGCAGCGTCTCGTCGACATGGTTGTCGAGCACCGCCCGGCGTTGGGCGTTGAAGCCGAACCCCAGCCGGGGCACGTTGCCCTGCACCACCGCCACCGTCACGGCAGCTTGTTCCGCCGCGGGGGTCGCCGACTGGCGCACCTGCGGCCAGGTCGCGGCCGCGGCGGCCACCACCAGGCCGATGCAGCCGCACGGCAGCACCAGCGCCCGCCACCACGTGTCGCGGCCGTGTCGCGACCCGATCGCGGCGCCGATCGCCGCCGCGCTGCAGCCGGTCAGCACGATCGCCGTCGACAACAGCGGTACCCCACCGAGCCGCAGCAACGGCAGCAGCGGTCCGCCGGTGTGCCCGATGGCCACCGCCCCCCACGGGAACCCGCCGAAGGGGACGCTCGCCTTCAGCCACTCCTGGGCCGCCCACAGCACCGCGAAGCACACCGGCCAGCCGGGCAGCCGGCGCACCGCGACGGCCAGCAGCCCGAACACCGCCGGGAACACCGCGCACACCACGGCCAGCACGATCGCGATCCACGCGCCGATGACCGCGCCGACCCACGGCAGCAGCGGCAGGTAGAACGCCAGCCCGAACAGCCCGCCGTAGCCCAGCCCGCCGGCCGGTGTCACGGCGGGACGGGTCAGCACCCAGGACAGCAGCGCGAACGCCGCGATCGCGGCCCACCACCAGCCGTGCGGCGGGAAGCTGGCATAGAGCAGCGCCCCGCCGGCGATCGCGCCGGCCAGCCGCGACGCCCGCGCCGGCAGCGCCCGCGCGCCGGCGGCGGTCACCGGTGCGGCGCCGCTACCCATGGATGACCACCCCGCGGTGAACGGTGCGCCGGCAGCGCGGCGCCGGGTCGGCCGGACCCAGCCGCGGCAACGGCGGCACCCGCGACCGCGGATCGGTCGACCAGCGCTGGACGGCGTCGCGGGGCGCGTCGACGGCCAGTTCGCCGACATCCCAGACCGCGTAGGACGCCGGCGCGCCGGGCGCCAGCGTTCCGGTCACGCCGTCGCGCACCCCCGCGGCCCGCCAGCCGCCGCGGGTGGCGGCCGCGAACGCCGCCCGCATCGCCAGCGCGCTGCCCGGCGTGCGGTGGTTGGCGGCGGCGCGCACACTCCCCCACGGGTCGATGCCGGTGACCGGCGCGTCGGAGCCGAACGCCAGCGGCACGCCGTGCGACGCCAGCAGCGCCAGCGGGTTGAGCCCGCGTCCCCGCTCGACGCCCAGCCGGCGCGCGTACAGCCCGTCCTCGCCGCCCCACAGCGCGTCGAAAGTCGGCTGCACGCTGGCGATGACGCCCCAGGCGCCCAGCTTGGCCGCCTGGTCGGCGCTCACCATCTCCAGGTGCTCCAGGCGGTGCCCGCACCGGGCGACCGCGGCGACCCCCAGCTCGTCGACGACCTGCTCGAACGCGTCGACCGCGGCCGTCACCGCGGCGTCTCCGATGACGTGGAAACCGGCCGTCACACCCGCCGCGGTGCACGCCCGCAGATGCGCCGCGACCGCGTCGCGGTCGAGATGGCAGCTGCCGACGTGGCCGGGCGCGTCGGCGTAGGGCTCGCGCAGCCAGGCGCTGTGCGAGCCGAGCGAGCCGTCGACGCACAGGTCGCCGGCCAGCCCGGCGGCGCCGGTCGCGTCCAGCAGGGCGCGGGCCTGCGCCGGGGTGGTGACGGCCTGGCCCCAGTAGCCGATTACCTCGACCCCGTGGTCCAGGCCCCGCAGGTCCTGCCAGTCGCCGGGGCCGCCGATGTCCGGCCCGGCGCATTCGTGGACCGCGACGACGCCGGCCGCGGCGGCGGCGTCCAGCGCCGCGGCCCGGGCTGCGGCGCGCTGGTCCCCGGTCAGCAGGTCGTGGGCGGCGGCGCGCACCAGGTGGTGGGCGTCGCCGGTCAGCGGCCGCTGGCCGGCGACGCCGGCGGCCGCGGCCGGAGTCGGGACGCGGCGCCGCAGGCCGCTCGACGCCAGCGCCGAGTGCAGGTCGATCCGGGTCAGGTAGGCGGGCCGGTCGCCGAGCACCGCGTCCAGCTCGTCGGTGCTCGGCGGGGTGGCGTCCGGCCAGCAGGATTCGTCCCACCCGTGGCCGAATACCGGCCCGACCGGGTGCGCGGCCGCGTAGTCGGCGACCAGGCGCACGCACTGCCGGCGGGAGGCGGCAGCCCGCAGGTCCAGCCCGGCCAGGGTCAGCCCGGTGGCGGTGACGTGGATGTGGCTGTCGACGAACCCGGGCGCCACGAATCCGCCGGCGAGATCGACCACCTCGGCGTCCGGGAACTGCCCGCGGCCGACGTCGTCGCTGCCCAGCCAGGCGACCACGCCGTCGCGCATCGCCATCGCGGTGGCGTCCGGGTGGGTCGGGCTGTGGATGCGGCCGCCCAGCAGCAAGGTGGTGGAGATCGGAGCCACACCGCAAACCTACGGCTGCCCGGTCCGGCGACGGCGCGGGAGTTGCGGCGCGGTTAGATGACCGACGTGACGACAATCCAGATCGACGCCCCCGCCGGTCCCATCGACGCGTTGCTCGACGTCCCCGAGGGGTCCGGCCCCTGGCCGGGTGTGGTGGTGATCCACGACCTCTTCGGCTACCGCCCGGACAAGGAGGACACGAACGCCCACATCGCCACGGCCGGGTACCTGGCGCTGACCCCGAACCTCTACGCGCGGGGCGGGCGGGCACGCTGCGTCACCACGGTGATGCGCAACCTGCTGACCCAGCGCGGCCGCGCGCTCGACGACATCCTGGCGGCCCGCGACCACCTGGCGTCGATGCCGGACTGCACCGGCCGCGTCGGCATCGCCGGCTTCTGCATGGGCGGCCAGTTCGCTCTGGTCATGTCGCCCAAGGGATTCGGTGCGTCCGCCCCGTTCTACGGCGCCCCGTTGCCGCGCCATCTCAGCGAGACGCTGGAGGGGGCCTGCCCGATCGTGGCCAGCTTCGGCGCACGCGACCCGATGGGCGTCGGCGCGCCCGCCAGACTGCTGCGGGTGCTCGACCGCAAGGGAATTCCCCATGACGTCAAGGTGTATCCACGGGCCGGCCACAGCTTCGCCAACAAGCTGCCCGCCCAGCCACTGCTGCGCGTCACCGGGTTCGGCTACAACCAGGCCGCCACCGAGGACGCCTGGGCGCGGGTGTTCGCGTTCTTCGGCGAACATCTGCGACGCCCCGCCTGAGTCGGCGGTTCGGTCAGCCGGCGGGCCGCAGCTCCAGCCCGACGTTGTTGTGCATGCCGCCGCGCAGCTTGCTGAACATGGTGAACAGCCGGCCGATCAGTCCGTACCGCTTGTTGATGGCGTCGAAGACGGCGGCGTTGTGCGCCTTGTCGAGCACGGCCGCCCGGGCCTCGACGGCCTCGCTTGTCGGGCGGCCCCGCATGTCGCACGCGGCCAGGGTGACGCGGCCGGTGTTGCGGATGCGCTTGACCTTCCAGGATTTCGCCTCGGTGATGACCAGCAGCCGGTCGCCGTCGGGGGCCGCCCAGATGGGTGTCGGCTTGGGCCTGCCGTCCTTGGTGAAGGTGGTCAGCAGCAGATACTGCGATGTCGCGAGGTCGTTGAATGTCGGAGCCACGCCTTCGAACCTAACAGCTGTCAGTCTTCCAGGTCGCCTTCGGTTTCCAGCAGCACCTGCCGCAGACCCTCGACGGTGCCCGGTTGCGGTTCGGCCCACATGCCCCGGCCCACGGCCTCCAGCAGCCGCTCGGCCATCCCGTGCAGCGCCCACGGATTGGACTCGGCCAGAAACGCGCGGTTCTGCGGATCCAGCAGGTAGGACTCGGTCAGGTGCTCATACATCCAGTCGGCCATCACTTTTGCGGTGGCGTCGTAGCCGAACAGGTAGTCGACGGTTGCGGCCATCTCGAACGCGCCCTTGTAGCCGTGCCGGCGCATCGCGGTCATCCAACGCGGGTTGACCACGCGGGACCGGAACACCCGGGTGGTCTCCTCCGACAGCGTGCGGGTGCGGACCGCGTCGGGCCGGGTGTTGTCGCCGATGTAGGCGGCCGGGGACTGACCCGTGAGGGCTCGTACCGTGGCCACCATGCCGCCGTGATACTGGAAGTAGTCATCGGAGTCGGCGATGTCGTGTTCGCGGGTGTCGGTGTTCTTCGCGGCGACGGCGATGCGCCGGTAGGCCCGGTTCATGTCGTCGACCGCCGGCGCGCCGTCCAGGCCGCGCCCGTAAGCGTAGCCGCCCCAGGCGGTGTACACCTGGGCAAGGTCGGCGTCGTCGCGCCAGTTGCGGCTGTCGACGAGCTGCAGCAGGCCGGCCCCGTAGGTGCCGGGTTTGGACCCGAAAATCCTTGTGGTGGAACGTCGTCGGTCACCATGCGCAGCCAGGTCGGCCTGGGCGTGGGCGCGCACGTAGTTGTCTGTTTCCGGTTCGTCGAGACCGGCGACCAGCTGCACCGCATCGTCGAGCATGGTCACCGCATGCGGAAATGCGTCCCGGAAGAACCCGGAGATGCGCACGGTCACGTCGATGCGGGGCCGGCCCAGCTCGGTCGGCGGGATCGGCGCCAAGCCGACGACCCGCCGCGACGCCTCGTCCCAGACCGGCCGAACCCCCAGCAGCGCAAGCACTTCGGCGATGTCGTCGCCGGCGGTGCGCATCGCCGATGTGCCCCATACCGACAGCCCTACCGACGCCGGCCAATCGCCGTAGTCGTCGCGGTAGCGGGCCAGCAACGAATCCGCCATGGCCACACCGGTTTCCCACGCCAGCTTCGACGGCACCGCCTTGGGGTCGACGGAGTAGAAGTTGCGCCCGGTGGGCAGCACGTTGACCAGGCCGCGCAGCGGCGAGCCCGACGGCCCGGCCGCGACGAACCGGCCGTCCAACGCCCGCAACACCACGTCGACCTCGGTGCTGGTGCCGGCCAGCCGCGGGACCACCTCGGTGGCGGCGAATCGCAGCACCGCCGCCACGCCGGGGTCATCGGTCACCAGGTCGACGGTGCCGGGATCCCAACCGCTTTTCTGCAAAGCCGCGACCAGGTCCCGCGCCTGGGCTTCGACCGCGTCCACCGACGAGCGTTCGTCGCTGCCGTCCTCGGCAAGACCCAGCGCCTGCCGCAGGCCGGGCACCGCGTGTTCGCCGCCGAACAGCTGACGGGCTCGCAGGATCGCCAGCACCAGGTCGAGTTCTGCTTCTCCCGAGGGTTTTTCGCCGAGGATGTGCAAACCGTCGCGGATCTGAACGTCTTTGATCTCGCACAGCCAGCCGTCGACGTGCAGCAGCATCTCGTCGAACGAGTGGTCTTCGGGCCGCTCGGTGAGGTGGTGTAGGCCAAGGTCGTGGTCCATCTTGGCGGCCCGCATCAGCGTCCAGATCTGCTGGCGGATCGCGGGTAGCTTCGCCGGGTCCAGTGCGGCGATGGCGGCGTGTTCGTCGAGCAGCTGCTCCAATCGGGCGATGTCGCCGTAGGTTTCGGCACGGGCCATCGGCGGGATGAGGTGGTCGACCAGCACGGCGTGCGCGCGCCGCTTGGCCTGGGTGCCCTCGCCGGGATCGTTGACCAGAAACGGGTAGACCAGCGGCAGGTCGCCCAGCGCGACGTCGGACGCGCAGGCCGCCGAAAGGCCCAGCGTCTTACCCGGCAGCCATTCCAGGTTGCCGTGTTTGCCCAGATGCACGACGGCGTGGGCGCCGAAGCCTTGCGGCAGTTCCGAGCCCAGCCAGTGATAGCAGGCCAGGTAGTGGTGGCTGGGCGGCAGATCCGGGTCGTGGTAGATGGCCACCGGGTTCTCGCCGAACCCGCGCGGCGGCTGCACCATCACCACCACGTTGCCGGCTTGCATTGCGGCGATGACGATGTCACCGTCCGGGTCGTTGCTGCGGTCCACGAACAACTCCCCGGGCGGCGGGCCCCAGTGCTGCTGGATGGCGGCGGTGAAGTCGGCGGGCAGGGTGGCGAACCATGCCCGGTAGTCCTTGGCGGACACCCGGATCGGGTTGCCGGCCAGCTGGG
>NZ_JAVKSH010000036.1:10735-23171 GCF_039583805.1 Mycobacterium sp.
GGGCGTCACCGTCTTGGGCGTCACCGTCTTGGGCGTCACCGTCTTGGGCGTCGACGCCGGGCAGCTCACCGATCCGGTAGCCGTGCGCCCGCATCGCCCGCAACAGCCGCACGGCGCTGGCCGGGGTGTCCAGCCCGACCGCGTTGCCGATCCGCGCGTGCTTGGTCGGGTAGGCGGAGAACACCACGGCCACCCGCTTGTCCGCCGCCGGTATGCGGCGCAGCTGCGCATGCCGGACCGCCAGGCCCGCGACCCGCGCGCAACGCTCCGGGTCGGGCACGTAGGAGATCAGCCCCTCGTCGTCAATCTCCTTGAACGAGAACGGAACCGTGATGATCCGCCCGTCGAACTCGGGTACCGCCACCTGGCTGGCGACGTCGAGCGGGCTCAGGCCGTTGTCGTTGTCGCGCCACACGTCGCGCGAACTGGTCAGGCACAGCCCCTGCAAGATCGGGATATCAAGCGCGGCAAGGTGTTCGACGCTCCAGGAGTCGTCGAGACCCCCGGCCGACGCGGTTGCGGGCTTGACTCCCCCGGCGGCCAGCACGGTGACCACCATGGCGTCGGCGTGTGAGAGCGTGTCCAGCATCGACGGCTCGGCGGCGCGCAGCGACGCGCAGTACACCGGCAGGGCTCGCCCGCCGGCGGCGTCGATCGCGTCGCACAGCGCGGCCACGTACGCGGTGTTGCCGGCCAGGTGCTGAGCGCGGTAGTACAGCACCGCGATCGTCGGGCCGCCGGTGCCGGCGGAAACCCGGTCCAGCAGCCCCCAGCTCGGCGTGCTCACCGGCGGGCTGAACCCGAAGCCGGTCATCAGCACGGTGTCGGACAGGAACGCGTGCAGGTGACGCAGATTTTCCACACCGCCCTCGGCCAGGTAGATGTGGGTCTGCAGCGCGATGCCGGCCGGCACCGTGGACCGCTCGGTCAGGTCGGCGTCCGGTGACTGCTCGCCGCTGACCACGACCGCTGGGGCGCCGCTGGCCAGGACCGCGTCGATGCCGTCCTGCCAGGCCCGGTAGCCGCCCAGGATGCGCGCCACCACGATGTCGGCGCCACCGAGCAGCTCCGGCAGCTCGCCGGGCAGCAGCCGCGCGGGGTTGGCCCACCGGTAGTTCTTGCCGCTGGCGCGGGCGGTGATCAGGTCGGTGTCGGACGTCGACAGCAGCAGCACGGTCGGCTCGGGCACTCGTCATTCTTACCGCACGCCGGCCGCGCAGCCGGCGGGCCCGGCGCCGCTCGCCCGACACCGCTGGCCGTAGCGTGGAGGGGTGGCGCGGACCCGTACTCATGACGCCTGCCCCGGCGCGCTGCACGTGCATCAGGCCGCCGACGGCGGGATGGCCCGGGTGCGGCTGCCCGGCGGAATGCTCAGCGCCGCGCAGTTGGCGACGCTGGCCCGGGTTTCGGCCGCATTCGGGTCCGGCACCCTGGAGCTGACCGCGCGCGGCAACGTGCAGATCCGCGGGATCCGAAGCGGCGAAGCGGCGACGGCGCTCGCCGACGCGCTGGCGCAGGCCGGTCTGCTGCCGTCGGCGACGCACGAGCGGGTGCGCAACATCGTCGCCTCGCCGCTGTCCGGCCGGGCCGGCGGGCGTGCCGACGTGCGCGGGTGGGTCAGCGAGCTGGATGCCGCGATGTGCGCGGAGCCGGCGCTGGCGTCGCTGCCGGGCCGGTTCTGGTTCGGCGTCGACGACGGCCGCGGTGACGTGGCCGGGCTGGGCGCCGACGTCGGCGTGCATGTTGTCGACGGCGGCGCCGCGTTGGTGGTGGCGCGGCGCGACACCGGCGTCCGGCTGGCGCGCCCCGACGTCGTGCCGGCGCTGGTCGAGCTTGCGGCGAAGTTTGTCGCACTTCGCGGAAACGCCTGGCGGATAACCGAATTGGACGATTTAGCCGTGTTGCTGCCGGGTGTCGAACCGGGCGGCGCGTTCCCCCCGGTGAGCACGCCGCCGGTGGGCTGGATCTCCCAGGACGACGGCCGGACTGCGCTGGGCGCCGTGCCGCCGCTGGGCGTCCTGCCGGCCCGGGTCGCCGAGCGGCTGGCGGCCATCGGGGCGCCGCTGGTCGTCACACCGTGGCGCTCGGTGCTGGTGTGCGACCTCGACGAGCAGACCGCCGACGCGGCGGTGCGGGAGCTGGCGCCGCTGGGCCTGGTGTTCGACGCGGACTCGCCGTGGCTTTCGGTCAGCGCCTGCACGGGCAGCCCCGGCTGCGCGCATTCGGCCGCCGACGTGCGCGCCGACGCGGCGGCCGCGGCCCGCGCCGGGGATGCCGGCGCTGCAGGCCACCGGCACTTCGTGGGCTGCGAACGGGCCTGCGGCAGCCCGCTGCTGGGTGAGGTGCTGGTCGCCGGCGCAGAGGGCTACCGGGTGCTGCGCGCACCCGCTTAAGGTGAGCGGGTGCTGGACTACCTGCGCGACGCCGCCGAGATCTACCGGCAGTCGTTCGCGACCATCCGCGCCGAGGCGGACCTGGCCCGGTTCCCGCCCGGCGTCGCGCAGGTGGTGGTGCGGCTGATCCACACCTGCGGGCAGGTCGACCTGGCCGAGCACGTCGCCTACACCGACGACGTGGTGAGCCGGGCCGGGGCCGCGCTGGCCGGCGGCGCCCCGGTGCTGTGCGACTCGTCGATGGTGGCGGCCGGGATCACCCGGACACAGCCGCTGGACAACGAGGTCGTGTCGCTGGTGGCCGATCCGCGGGCCGGCGAGCTCGCCGCCCGTCGGCACACCACCCGCTCGGCGGCCGGGGTGGAGCTGTGGGCGGACCGGCTGGCGGGTGCGGTCGTGGCGATCGGCAACGCGCCCACCGCGCTGTTCCGGCTGCTTGAGCTGGTCGACGACGGCGTGCCGGCGCCGGCCGCGGTGCTGGGCGGGCCGGTCGGCTTCGTCGGCTCGGCGCAATCCAAGCAGGAGCTGATCGACCGGCCGCGCGGAATGGCCTACCTGGTGGTCACCGGCCGGCGCGGCGGGAGCGCGATGGCCGCCGCCGCCGTCAACGCCGTCGCGGCGAGTGTCGCATGACTCTGCGCGGCACCCTGTTCGGTGTCGGGCTGGGGCCCGGCGACCCGGAACTGGTGACGGTCAAGGCCGCCCGCGTGATCGGCGACGCCGCTGTGGTGGCTTATCACAGCGCCCGCCACGGGCACAGCATCGCCCGCGGCATCGCCGCGTCGTATCTGCGGCCCGGGCAGATCGAGGAGCACCTGGTCTACCCGGTCACCACCGAGTCCACCGACCACCCCGGCGGCTACGGCGGCGCGCTGGAGGATTTCTACGCCGACGCCACCGCGCGCATTGCCGCGCATCTGGACGCCGGGCGCGACGTGGCGCTGCTGGCCGAGGGCGATCCGCTGTTCTACAGCTCCTACATGCATCTGCATACCCGGTTGACGCGGCGTTTCGACGCGGTGATCGTGCCGGGCGTGACGTCGGTCAGTGCGGCGTCGGCGGCGATCGCCACACCGTTGGTGGCCGGCGACGAGGTGCTGTCGGTGCTGCCGGGCACGCTGCCGGTCGCCGAGCTGGCCCGGCGGCTTTCCGACGCCGACGCCGCCGTCGTGCTCAAGCTGGGTCGGTCCTATCCCGCTGTGCGGGAAGCCCTTTCGATGGCCGGCCAGCTCGACGACGCGGTGTATGTGGAGCGGGCCAGCACGGCCGGACAGCGGGTGCTGCCCGCCGCCGACGTCGACCCCGGCGCTGTTCCGTACTTCTCGCTGGCAATGGTGCCCGGCGGCCGGCGCGGCCGACCGGGGCCCGGCGCTGTCGCGGTCGTCGGTCTTGGCCCCGGGCACACCGACTGGATGACTCCGCAAAGCCGCCGCGAACTGGCCGCCGCCACCGACCTGATCGGCTACGGGCCGTACCTGGACCGGGTTCCGGCCCGCGACGGCGTGGTCCGGCACCCTAGCGACAACACCGACGAAGCCGCGCGTGCCCGGCTGGCCTGCGAGCTGGCCGAGCAGGGCCGCGCGGTGGCGGTGGTGTCCTCGGGCGATCCGGGGGTGTTCGCGATGGCCACCGCCGTGCTCGAGGAAGCCAAGCAGTGGCCGAGCGTTGCGGTGCGGGTGATTCCGGGGATGACGGCGGCGCAGGCCGTCGCCAGCCGGGTCGGCGCCCCACTGGGCCACGACTACGCGGTGATCTCGCTGTCCGACCGGCTCAAGCCGTGGGCCGTGATCGCGGCGCGGCTCTCCGCCGCGGCTGCCGCGGACCTGGTGCTGACGATCTACAACCCGGCGTCGAAAACCCGCACCTGGCAGGTCGCCGCGATGCGGGATCTGCTGCTGGCCCACCGTGATCCGGGTACACCGGTGGTGGTCGGCCGCGACGTGTCCGGTCCGGGCGAGCGCGTCACGGTGGTGCGGCTGGCCGACCTGGACCCGGCCGAGGTGGACATGCGCTGCCTGCTGATCGTCGGCTCGTCACAAACCCAGTGGTACGCCGCCGATTCTGGCGATCGGGTGTTCACGCCGCGCCGCTACCCGGGGTGACCGTGGCGCGGGGCCGCCGCGGCGTGAACCGCAGTGTTTAGAATCGATCTGCTGATCCCGAGGCCGATCGCCTCGCCAGAGAACTCGCTGTCCGTGGAGGGCGGCTCGCCCGCGAAACCGGGCGTACCCGTGCCGAACCGTTGGGCGAGGAACTGGCGGCCATCCGCCAACGGTGCGCAACCCTGCCGGTGCTCGACACGCGATCGGCGGAGGACATTCTCGGCTACCACGATCGACGACCACAGCGCGCGGATCGAGGTCGTCCACGTCGCTCGTCGCAGCGACGTCTACCGGCGTTGACGACGAGCCCGCCAGCCCGGATCCAGCCGGTCGTCGGCCCCGACGGCGCGGGCCAGATCCCAGGTGTGCACCAGCACGTCCCGGGTCAGTGCGGGCACCAGGGCGCGCGCGTCGACGTGTGCCGCGGGATCGTTCCCGACGGCCGGCACTTCGAGGACACGCTCGAACAGGTCCTCCCGCGAGAATGCCTCACCCAGCCGCTGGACGGTGAGCTCCCAGCGCCGCCGCGGATCGTCGCGGGGACGATCCGGCTTGCATCCCAACGGCCGCAACAGCAACACGTCGTGGAAGCCGATCACGTGCTCGAGCACCGCCCTGGCATCCCAGCCCGCACACGGTGACGGGCAATCCCACCTGCCCTCGGCTGACGCGACGGCCGCACCGAACCGTCGGCACACCGCCAGGTGCAGGCCGGCAGTTGTAACGGTCACGCCTCATGAGTCCGCTCTGGCATTGCGCTGCGATCGGACCCAGGCGTACGCCGCGTCGACGGTGCGCACTGTGCTCACCCCGGCCGGCAGCGGCGGGCGCTCCACCATCACGACCGGAACACCCAGGGCCGCAGCCGCATCCAGCTTGGCCCGGGCCATCTCGCCGCCGCTGTTCTTGGTGACCAGCACGTCGATGCGGTGCTCGCGCAGCAGTGCGTGCTCCCCGTCGTAGGCGTACGGCCCGCGGGAGAGCAGCAGCCGGTGGCGGCGCGGCAGCAAAGCGTGATCGGGTGCGGTGACGGCGCGGATCAGAAACCACGCGTCGCTGCCGGCGAAGGCCGCCGTACCGGAGCGACCGGTTGTCAGGAACACCCGCGAACACTTCTGTCGGGCAACGACTTCCGCGGCCCGCGTATCCGAGGCGACCACCATGGCGTCGCCGGGGTCCCACGCCGGGCGGGCCAGCACCACCAGCGGCAGCCCGAGCTCATCGCACGCCGACGCGGCGTGCGCGGTGATGGTGGCGGCGAACGGGTGGGTGGCGTCGACGACGGCGTCGACGTGTTCGTCGCGCAACCACCGTCGCAGCCCGTCGACGCCGCCGAACCCGCCGATGCGCACCGCGCCCACTGGCAGCGCCGGGTCGGGCACCCGCCCGGCCAGCGAGCTGATCACGTCGACACGCCCGTGCAGGCATGCGGCCAGTGCGCGCGCCTCGGCGGTGCCGCCGAGTACCAGCACTCTCATCCGGGCGTCCTTCGCCGGGCCGCCGAGTACAGGTAGCTGTCGGCGAACCCCTCGGCGGCCAGCACGTCGCCGACGACGATGACGGCGGTTTTGGTGACGCCGGCTTCCTGCATCTGCTGCGCGATGCCGGCCAGCGTGCCGCGCAGCACCCTTTGCTGCGGCCGGCTCGCGAAAGCCACGACCGCCGTGGGTGTTTCGGGCCGGTAGCCGCCGGCTAGCAGTTGCGCGACGATCGCGTCGATCTGCGCGGCCGCCAGATGCAGCACCATGGTGGCACCGGATCGGGCGAGCGTGCTCAGGTCTTCGCCGGGCGGCATCGGCGTCGACACCGTGGAAACCCGTGTCAGGGTGACCGTCTGCGCCACCCCCGGCACGGTGAGTTCACGCCCCAGCGCGGCGGCGGCGGCGGCGAAGGCCGGCACGCCGGGGACGACCTGGTAGTCGATGCCCAGCACATCGAGGCGGCGGCACTGCTCGGCCAGCGCGCTGTAGAGCGACGGGTCACCGGACTGCAGCCGCGCCACGTCCAGGCCGGCGGCATCGGCATCGGCGATCTCGGTGATGATCTGCTCCAGGGTCAGGCGACCGGTGTCGACCACCCGCGCCCCGGGCGGGCACAGCGCCAGCAGGTCGGGCGGCATGATCGACCCGGCGTACAGGCACACCGGGCACCGGCGCAGCAGCCGCTGCCCGCGCACCGTGATCAGGTCGGCCGCCCCCGGTCCGGCGCCGATGAAGAACACCGTCACGTCGTCAGCTCCCACTGGGTGACCGGCAGCTGCGGGCGCCAGCCGGTGAAGCCGCCCAGCGGCTCCCCGTGATAGTGCTGAAACCGTGCCAGGTGTCCGCCCAGCCGTGAACGCGCTTGTGCCAGAACAGCTTCCGACTCCACCGTGACGGCATTGGCAACCAGGCGCCCGCCGCTGGGCAGCAGCTGCAGGCAGGCGTCGAGCAGACCGGGCTGCGTCAGCCCGCCGCCGAGGAAGATCGCCGCCGGCGCCGCAGCGCCGTCGAAGGCATCCGGCGCCGCCCCGCGCACCTCCACGTCCGCGCCGAACGCGGCAGCGTTACGGGTGATGCGGCCGCGGCGCGCCGCGTCGCGCTCGAACGCGACCGCGCTGCACCCCCGGGCGCTGCGGGCCCACTCGACGGCGATACTGCCCGAGCCCGACCCCACATCCCACAGCCGCTCCCCGGGCCTCGGCGCCAGCGCCGCCAGCGTCACCGCGCGGATGGCCTGCTTGCTGATCTGGCCGTCGTGGGCGAAGACGTCGTCGGGCAGCGGCGCCGCGACGCGGTCGTCGGGCAGGTAACGCACCGCGATCACGTTGAGGCCGTCGACGTCCCCCGGCGGGCCGGCCGCCCAGCCGCGGGCGGTGCCGTGCCGGCACCGCTCGGCCGGCCCGCCGAGCTGCTCGAGCACGCTGAACGCCGAGTCGCCGCGACCGTGTTCGGTGAGCAGCCCGGCCAGCGCCGACGGCGTGGCGCCGTCGCGGGACAACACGATCGCCCGGCCGCCGCGACGTATCGCGGTGTGCGGCGGTGCGTTGACCAGGCTGATCACCTCGGTGTCGGCAGTGCTCCAGCCGATCCGCGCGCAGGCCAGCGTCACCGCCGACACGTGCGGCAGCACCCGCACCCGCCGCTGCCCGAACAGCCGGATCAGCGTGCCGCCGATGCCGTGCAGCAGCGGATCCCCACTGGCCAGCACGTGCACGTCGGGCTCCACGTCGAACAGGCCGGGCAGCACCGGCAGCAGCGGCGACGGCCACACCCGCCGCTGCGCCGGCACCGTCTCGTCGAGCAGGTCCAACTGCCGGAGCGAGCCGTAAACAACCGTGGCGCTGCGCAATTCGCCGACCGCGGTGGCCGACAGCCCGGCCATGCCGTCGGCGCCGATACCGACCACGACTATCAATTGCGCCGCTCTCCCCCGCAAGCGGGTGGTGCCCCCACCTCATCGCTTTGCTCTGCATCGTCGCCGGCGCGAATCATCGCGGCATCCGCCGCCAGACGAACTGCGGCAATAGCCGCAGGCAAAAGAACAGCGGCCGCAGCGCCCACGGCACCCACACGGTGCGCCGGCCCCTGGCCAGCGCCCGCGCGGTCGCGGCGGCCACCTGCGCGGGCGTGCCGGACAGCGGGGCCGGCGTCATACCCTGCGTCATCCGCCCGACGACAAAGCCCGGCCGCACGATCAGCACCCGCACCCCGGTGCCGTGCAGCGCGTCGGCCAGCCCGCCGGCGAAACCGTCCAGGCCGGCCTTCGCCGAGCCGTACACGTAGTTGGCCCGGCGCACCCGCACCCCGGCCACCGACGAGAACACCACCAGCGATCCGCGGCCGGCCGCGCGCATGGCGGCCACCAGGTGGGTCAGCAGGCTGACCTGGGCGACGTAGTCGGTGTGCACGACGGCCACGGCATGGGCGGCGTCGGTCTCGGCGCGGACCGCGTCGCCGAGGACGCCGAACGCGAGCACCGCGGTGCCGACGGGCCCGTGCCCGGCGACCATCGACGCGACCAGCGGGCCGTGCGAGGCCAGATCGTCGGCGTCGAACTCGACGGTGTGCACCGCCGCCGCCCCGGCGGCGCGAATCGACGCGGCCTGCGCGCCGAGCCGGTCGGCCCCGCGCGCCGCCAGCACCACCGTCGCTCCCGGCGCCAGCCGCCGCGCCAGCTCGGTGCCGATCTCGCTGCGGCCACCGAAAATCAGCACCGAGCCCGTGTCCTCCACGGCTGCGATTATCGCCTGTTATAGCGTGAGCGGTAATGGCCAACACCACCACCCGGCTGACCGACGACGCGCTGGCATTCCTGTCCGAACGTCATCTGGCCATGTTGACCACGCTGCGGGCCGACAATTCGCCGCACGTGGTGGCGGTCGGGTTCACCTTCGACCCCAAGACGCACATCGCCCGGGTCATCACCACGGGGGGTTCACAGAAGGCGGTCAACGCGCAGCGCAGCGGGGTTGCGGTGCTCAGCCAGGTCGACGGCGCGCGGTGGCTGTCGCTGGAGGGCCGCGCCGCGGTGAACAGCGACGTCGACGCCGTCCGCGACGCCGAACTGCGCTACGCCCAGCGTTATCGCACCCCGCGGCCCAACCCGCGCCGGGTGGTCATCGAGGTGCAGATCGAGCGGGTGCTCGGGTCGTCGGACCTGCTGGACCGCAGCGCCGGGTAGACCGCCGCGCGATCACGCCGAGGTCGGCTGGGCGCCGGGCGCGCGGATCACCAGCGGCACCGCGGGGAAGTAGGCGGCCATCTCCGGTCGCGACTTGGCCAGCGCGGCGGTGCCGTAGCCCTTGTGCCGGCATTCGGGGTGAATCCAGATCCGGACGTGAACCTCGTGGCCGACCAGCTCGCCGAACACAATGCCGACCTTCTGGGTGCCGTCGACGGCGACGAACCAGGCGGCCTCCTCGGCGTCGATCCGTCGCAGCGCCGCCCGGATCTCGTCGTCGAGGTCGCCGACGGCCGCCCCCGTCCCGTCGCCCGTGGCGCCCATGTTCGCGGTGCGCTCGGCGAAGATGTCGCGGTCGGCGTGGCCGGCGAACGGGCGAAGGACCAGGTTGTCGCCGGAGCTTGCCGGGCGCTCCTTGAGGGTGAAGGTCAACTGGGCGTTCAGGTCGTCGAGCTCGGCGGCGATCTGTTTGCGCGAATCCTCGGTGAGCTGGTCGAACGACATCCCCATCACCGCCTCGCCGCCCCGGCGCGAGGTGCCCAGCAACGCGACGATCGCGTCGACAGCAGCGGGGCGGTCGCCGGCCTCGACGATGGCATCCAGCACCTCGTGCCGGCGTTCGAGCGCGTTCATCAGGGCGTCGGCGATCTCGCGGCGAGCGGCCGCACGGTCGTGATTGGTCATCGCCTGAGCCTAGTCTTCTCGGGGCCGCGGATCACCCGGTCGGCACGACGATCAGGTCGTGTGCGGAGTTGTTGACCGCGGCGGCGCCGTCCGCGGTGACCACGACGATGTCCTCGATGCGGGCGCCCCACTGGCCGGGAAAGTAGATGCCGGGCTCGACGGAGAACGCCATCCCCGGGCTCAGCGGCAGGTCGTTGCCCGCGACGATGTAGGGCTCCTCGTGCACCGACAGCCCGATGCCGTGCCCGGTGCGGTGCACGAAGTACTCGCCCAGACCCGCCGCGGTCAGCACGTCACGGGCGGCCGCGTCCACCTGCTCGGCGGTGACACCCGGACGCACCGCGTCGACCGCTGCGCGTTGCGCCCGCTGCAGGATTGAATACTGTTGCGCCACTTGCTCGTTCGGCTCACCGATACTGTAGGTGCGGGTCGAGTCGGAGTGGTAGCCGGGCGCGTAGGCGCCGCCGATGTCGACGACGACGATGTCGCCGGCCTGCAGCTCCCGGTCCGAGCACCCGTGATGCGGGTCGGCGCCGTGCGGCCCCGACCCGACGATGACGAAAGCCACCTCCGAATGCCCCTCGGCGACAATCGCTTCGGCGATATCTGCGGCGACGTCGGCCTCGGTCCGGCCCGGCGCCAGAAACTGCGGCACCCGGGCATGCACCCGGTCTATCGCCGCGCCGGCCTTGCGCAGCGCGTCGATCTCGTTGGGGTCCTTGACCATTCGCAGCCCGCGCAGCACGCCGGTGGCCAGCACCGGCGGCACCCCGAGCACGCCGGTCAGCGGCACCAGGTGCAGCGCCGGCATGGCATCGGCGACCGCGGTCGCCGCCGGGGCGCCACCGAGCGCCGCGGCCACCAGCCGGTAGGGGTCGTCGCCGTCGACCCAATCGGCCACGGCCAGGCCGAGATCGGCGACGGCCGATTCGCGCAGCGCGGCCAGCTCCAGCCGCGGCACCACCACGGTCGCCTCGCCGCGGGCCGGCACCACCAGCGCGGTGAGCCGCTCGAAGGTCTGCGCCCGCGACCCGATCAGGTACTGCAGGTCATGCCCGGGGGTGATGACCAGACCGGACAGGCGGGCCTGCGCTGCGGCGGCCGCCGCCGCGGACATCCGGCGGGCGTAGACGTCGGCGTCGAACCGGGCGGATCTCACGCATGCCAGGCTAGCTGACCGCCAAAGTGTAACTACCGACCCATTTCCCAAGACGCCGCGTCGCTAACCGCACTCTCGCGGACAATGAGAGCATGCCTCTACTGCTGCTCGACGGCGCCAGCATGTGGTTCCGCTCCTTCTATGGGGTGCCGGCGTCGATCACCGCGCCCGACGGCCGGCCGGTCAACGCCGTGCGCGGCTTCCTGGATTCGGTGGCGCTGCTAATCGGCCGGCACCGGCCCGCCCGGTTGGTGGTGTGCCTGGACTGGGACTGGCGCCCGCAGTTCCGGGTGGACGCCATCCCGTCCTACAAGGCTCATCGCGTGGAGCAGCAAACCCATAGCAGCACAACGGATGTCGAGGAGATACCCGACGAGTTGTCGCCGCAGGTGGAGATGATCGAGGAGATCCTCGACGCGTTCGGCATCTGCACCGCCGGCGCGGAGGGCTTCGAAGCCGACGACGTGATCGGCACCCTGGCCGCCGCCGAGCGCCGCGACCCGGTGGTGGTGGTCAGCGGCGACCGCGACCTGCTGCAGCTGGTGACCGACGACCCGGTCCCGGTGCGGGTGCTCTACCTCGGTCGCGGCCTGACCAGGGCCACCCTGATGGGTCCGGCGCAGGTCGCCGAGCGTTACGGCGTGCCCGCCGACCGGGCGGGCGCCGCATACGCGGAGCTGGCACTGCTGCGCGGCGATCCGTCCGACGGGCTGCCCGGCGTGCCGGGCATCGGCGAGAAGACCGCCGCCGCGCTGCTGGCGCGGCACGGTTCGCTGGCGGGGATCCTGGCCGCCGTCGACGACCCGACATCGTCGCTGGCCGCCGGTCTTCGGGCCACATTGCGGGCCGCCGCGGACTACGTGGCGGCCGCCGGACCGGTGGTGCGGGTCGTCACCGACGCGCCGGTCGAGCTGTCGACGCCGAGCGACGCGCTGCCGCTGGTGGCCGCCGACCCGACACGCACCGCCGACCTGGCGGCCCGGCTGGGCGTCGGGTCGTCGATCGGGCGGCTGCAGCAGGCGCTCGACGCGCTGGCCCGATGACGGATCGGCCTACTTGGGCCGGCCGACCTCGTAGGTGCCCTTGTTGTCCTGGAAGGTGACGGTCACCTGGCGCTTGGCGCCGTCGATGCTGACGTTGCAGTCGAAGGAGCGGCCCTTCTTCACGGTCGGGTTTTCGCCGTGGTTGCAGGTGACGTCCTTGACGTTCTTCGCGCCGTACCCGTTGGTCTCGTCGGAGAGGATGTGCTGGACGCCTTCCTGCGCCTTGTTGACGTCCAGCTTGGTGGTCACGAACCAGCCGGGCGCCCAGAATCCGAGCACCAGTACGGCCGCGGCGACGATCGCGGCGAATCCGCCGACCACCGCGACGATCACCGCCCGGGATCGCTTCGAGGGCTCGGCGGGCGGCCCGTACTGGCCGGGCTGACCATACTG
>NZ_JAVKSH010000036.1:23271-27330 GCF_039583805.1 Mycobacterium sp.
TACTGGTCCGGCTGAGGGTAGGCGGGCGCCTGCGGATAGAACTGCCCGGGCTGTTGGTAGGGCGCGTAGTCGGTGGGGCCGTAGGCCGGCGGCTGCCACGCCGCCTGGTCGGCCGGCGCCTGCCACGTCGGCTGCTGCCAGGCTGACTGCTCCCCGGCCGGCTGCTGCCACGGCGATGCCTGCCCGGCCGGCTGGTCGCCGCCCTGCCGGTTCTCGTCCTGCGGCGGCTGCCACGGCTGCGTGGGGTCAGATCCCTGCGGTCCGCTCATTGAGAGTCCTCTCGGTCCGGTGTCGGCGGGTGTAAAACCGGAGACGTGGGCAAGCTTACCCGGCGTCAACTGCGACGACGCCGCGCCGAACCGCGTCGATCGCGTGGTTGGCCGCCGCCCGCAGCGCTGGCTGCGTCGCCGCGTTGCGGACCTGGTCGAGCAGGTCGAGCACTTGCCGGCACCACCGCACGAAATCTCCCGCCGAGGGCGGCGCGCCGCCGGTGTCCGCGGCGGCCAACGCGGCGGCCAGGTCCCCGGTGCGGGCCCAGCGGTAGATCGCGGGCACGAAGCCGTCGTCGGGCTCGCGGCTGGGACCGATGCGGTGCCGCTGCTCGTCGGCGCGCAGCGTCCCGGCCAGCTGTTCGGTGCGGTGCAGCGCCCGCCGCAGCGCGGCGCTGGGCACCTCCGCGGCGCGCGGCGGCCCCCGCCCGTCGCCGCCGCGCGACTCGTAGAGCACCGCCGAGGCCACCGCGGCCAGGTCGGCCGGTTCGAGCCCGGTCCACGCGCCGGTGCGCAGGCATTCGGCCACCAGCAGGTCGCTTTCGCTGTAGATCCGGGCCAGCAACCGTCCGTCGTCGGTGACCTCGGGATTCCCGTCGGTGACCCGGATGAAGCCGCGCTCGGCCAGCAGCCCGACGATCCTGTCGAAGGTGCGGGCCAGCGAATTGGTGGCCGCCGCCACCTTCTGCCGCAGCGCCGCGTTCTCGCGTTCGATGCGCAGGTAGCGCTCGGCGACCCGGACCCGGGCCTCACGGTCGGGCGCCCGGTGCGCGGCGTGGCGGCGCAGTTGCGCTCGCAGCGACACCAGTTCGGGATCGACGTCGGCGCCGTCGCGCCGCCGGCCGCCGGTGTCGGGGATCACCAGCCCCGCGGCCGCCGTCCGCAACGCCGAGGCCAGGTCGCGGCGCACCCGCGGCTGGCGGTGCTCGACCCGTTTGGGCAGGGTCATCGACCCGACCGGCGTCGCGGCACCGGAATAGTCGGCCGACGAAATCCTTCCCGCCCAACGGTTTTCGGTGAGCACCAGCGGCCGAGGGTCGGAGCTGTCGCGGTCGGATTCCAGCACCACCGCCAGCCCGCCGCGACGGCCGTGGGTGATTGTGATGATGTCGCCGCGGCGCAGCGCGGCCAGCGCGTCGGTGGCGGCCTGCCGCCGCTGCAGCCGCGACGCGCGGGCCTGCGCGCGTTCCCGTTGCGTGATCTGCTCGCGCAGCCGGGCGTAGTCCAGCATCGGCGCGTCCTCGCCGCCCAGCTCGGCGGCGATCTTCTCCAACATCCGTTCGCCCCGCTCGACCCCGCGGGTCAGCCCGACCACCGACCGGTCGGCCTGATACTGGGCGAAGGACTGCTCCAGCAGGCGGTGCGCCTGTTCGGGCCCCATCCGCGCCACCAGGTTGATCGTCATGTTGTACGCCGGCGCGAACGAGCTGCGCAGCGGGAACGTGCGGTTGGAGGCCAGGCCGGCCACCGAGGCCGGGTCGCTGGTGTCGTCGCCGGGGTGCCAGATCACCACCGCATGGCCCTCGACGTCGATGCCGCGCCGGCCCGCCCGCCCGGTGAGCTGCGTGTACTCCCCCGGTGTCAGCGGCAGATGCTGCTCGCCGTTGAACTTCACCAGCCGCTCCAACACGACGGTGCGCGCCGGCATGTTGATACCCAGCGCCAGCGTCTCGGTGGCGAACACCGCCTTGACCAGGCCCGCGGTGAACAGCTCCTCGACGGTGTGCCGGAACACCGGCAGCAGCCCGGCATGGTGGGCGGCCAGGCCGCGCAGCAATCCCTCGCGCCACTCGTAGTAGCCGAGCACGTCGAGGTCGTCGTCGGCCAGGTCCCCGCACCGGTGGTCGATCACCTCGGCGATGCGCGCCCGGTCCTCCTCGGTGGTCAGCCGCAACGGCGAGCGCAGGCACTGGGTGACGGCGGCGTCGCACCCGACGCGGGAGAACACGAACGTGATCGCCGGCAGCAGTCCCTCGCGGTCCAGGGTTGCGACGACGTCCGGCCGCGACGGCAGCCGGTGCCCGCCGGGCCGACCGGGCCTTCCCCTGCCCGCCTGCCGGCGGGGGCCTCGCCAGTCGGCGAGCCGGTCTGCCTCACGGCGATTTGCAATGTGGCGCAACAGATTCGGATCCACCGGCGACTTGTCCCCGGCGCCATCCGCCCGGTAGTCGAACAGGTCGAAGAGGCGTTTGCCCACCAGCATGTGCTGCCACAGCGGCACCGGGCGGTGCTCGTCGACGACGACCGCGGTGTCGCCGCGCACGGTCTGGATCCATCCACCGAACTCCTCGGCGTTGCTGACCGTCGCCGACAGGCTGACCAGCCGCACCTCCTCGGGCAGATGCAGGATCACCTCCTCCCACACCGCGCCCCGCATCCGGTCGGCCAGGAAATGCACCTCGTCCATCACCACATAGCAAAGCCCCTGCAGTGCAGGCGAATCCGCGTAGAGCATGTTGCGCAGCACTTCGGTGGTCATCACCACCACCGGGGCGCCGGAGTTCACCGACAGGTCGCCGGTGAGCAGACCGATCCGGTCTTTGCCGTAGCGGGCGGAGAAGTCGGTGTGCTTCTGGTTGCTCAGCGCCTTCAGCGGCGTGGTGTAGAAGCACTTGCCGCCCGACGCCAGCGCCAGGTGCACCGCGAATTCGCCCACGACCGTCTTGCCGGCCCCGGTCGGCGCGCAGACCAGCACCCCGTGGCCGCGTTCCAGGGCGGCGCAGGCCTGTAGCTGAAACCCGTCCGGCGCGAAGGGCAGCTCCGCGGTGAACCGGGCGAGCTCGCCGCCGCGGTGCCCGTCAGGTGACGTCGTCATGGGGCGCGGCAACCCGCGACGGTTCGGGTATCGACGACGGCGCCTCGATGGTGGACGCCTGGTCATCGGAGATCATGGCGTCGCGCTTGGCTTTTCGTTTGTCATGCAGCCGGGCGATCTGGATGGCCATTTCGAGCAGCAGGGTCAGCGCGCACCCGAGCGCGATCATCGAGAACGGGTCGGAGCCCGGCGTGAAGATCGCCGCGAAGCAGAACACCGCGAAGATCAGGCCGCGCCGCCACGACCGCAGCTGGGCGTAACCGAGCACCCCGGCCAGGTTCAGCATGACGATCAGCAGCGGAAACTCGAAGCTGATACCGAACACCAGCAGCAGGTTGATCAGGAAACCGAAATACTTCTCGCCGGACAACGCGGTGACCTGTACGTCGCTGCCGACCGTCAGCAGGAACCGCAGTGCCTTCGACAGCACCAGGTAGGCCAGCACCGCGCCGGCGACGAACAGCACCGCCGCCGGGATGACGAACGCCACCGCGAAGCGGCGCTCCCTGCGGTACAGCCCGGGCGTGATGAACGCCCACAGCTGGTAGAGCCACATCGGGCAGGCCAGCACCACCCCCGCGGTCAGTCCGACCTTGAGTCGCAACAGGAACTGGTCGAACGGCGCGGTGGCCAGCAGCCGACACTGCCCGTCGGCGCTGATGTCCGCGCGCGCCGACGACGGCAGGGCGCAGTAGGGGTGGCGCAGCCATTCGCCGAGGCTTTCCCACCCGAACAGCGCATGCGAATACCACACGAATCCCAGAACGGTGGTGAGCGCGATCGTGGCCAGCGAGACCAGCAGTCGGGTGCGCAACTCGGTCAGGTGCGCGACCAGCGACATCGTCGCGTAGGGATTGGTGCGGCTGTGACGCGAGCGGGGGTCGAGCCGCCGCAGAATTCCGTTGGTGCGCACAGTTACTCGGTCTGCATAGTCACTCGGTCTGCATAGTCACTCGGTCTGCATAGTCACTCGGT
>NZ_JAVKSH010000036.1:27430-31201 GCF_039583805.1 Mycobacterium sp.
TGCAGAGTCACTCGGTGCACAAAGTCATGGGGCGCACGATCAGCGCGTCGGGGGTCCCGGACTAGACCGGGCGCCCGTCGGCCGCCGGCGGGTCGACCCGGTCGGACTGCACGGGTGTGGCGGGCGCCGCCGGCGGCGTTGCCGGCCTGCTCTCGTTCTGCAGTTCACGGACCTCGGACTTGAAGATGCGCAGCGACTTGCCCAACGAGCGTGCCGCGTCCGGGAGCCGCTTCGCCCCGAACAGCACGACCACGACGACGATCAGGATCGCCCAGTGCCACGGACTGAGACTGCCCACTTTGGTTACCTCCAGACGTCCATCCGATGCTACCGCGCCGCAGCCCGGTAGGCCTCCAGCGCCGCGGTCGCGGCGCCGCGGACCCGCTGCGCAAGCGTGTCCGGCGCCAGCACCCGCACCTCCGACCCGAAGCCGAGGATCAGCCGCGTCATCCACTCGTCGGAGGCGTAGGTCATCGCCGCCTCGCAGCACCCGTCGGGCAACTCGCGCAGCAGCCGCATCGGGTAGTACTCGAACATCCACGACGCCGACGGGGTCAACCGCAGCGTCGCCGACGGCAGTGACGGGTCGGCGTCGAACAGCGACATGTCCGGCGGCGCCTGGGCGGCGGGTTCCGGCGGCGCGGCCGGCTCGTCGAGCACCCGGGCGTCGACGATGCGGTCGAACCGGAACAGCCGCACCCCCTCGGCCTCCCGCGACCACGCTTCCAGGTAGCTGTGGTCGCCGACCAGCACCACCCGGATCGGGTCGACGACCCGCCGCGACAGCGTGTCGCGCGAGGCGGCGTAGTAGTCGATGGCCAGTGCGCGACGGTCGCGCACCGCGGTCCGCACGACGGCCGCCGCCCGGTTCTCGGCGGGGGTGCCGGCGGCGGCGGGCCGCGGCTGCCCGGCGGCGCCGACGGCCGCTTCGATCTTGGCGATCGCGCTGCGCGCCGCCTGCGGGTCGACCAGTCCGGGGATGTCCGCCAGCGCCCGCAGCGCCGTCAGCACCACGGTGGCCTCCGGCGAGGTCAGCCGCAGCGGCTTGTCCACCCCGGCGGAGAAGGTCACCGCGACGGTGTCGCCGGAGAAGTCGAAGTCGATCAGGTCACCGGGCCCGTATCCGGGAAGACCGCAACACCACAGCTGGTCCAGGTCCGTGTCCAGCTGCTCGGGTGAGACGCCGAGATCGGCGGCGGCCCGGGCCCGGGTGACCCGGGGATTGGCCTGGAAGTAGGGCACCATGTTGAGCAGCCGCACCAACCGCTCGGAGACCGGCGTCATCGGCTGCCGTCCGCGGCCTGGGCCGCCAGCCGGGCCAGTACGTCGTCGCGCAGCGATGCGGGTTCGAGCACGACGGCGTCGGCGCCGTAGCCGGTGATCTCCCGCGTCAGCCGGTCGGTGGTGCCGACATCGAGTTCGAGGACCTCGCCCTCGCGGCCGGCCAGCTGCCGCAGCCCCAGGGACGTGCCGGCCCGCCGCAGCCCGGTGGCCCGCCCGTCGGCCACCCACACCCGGGCCCGCACGCCGCTGGGCGCGTCGGCCACCGCCTGCGCAACCAGCCCGCGCAGGTCGACGCCGTCGGGCGGTGCGACCGCCCCCGCCGGTCCGATCGGTGTCACGCCGTCCCCGATCCGGGACAGCCGGAACACCCGGGTGGTGCCCCGGTCGCGGTCATGGCCGACGAGATACCAGCGGCCCTTCTCGGTAACCACACCCCACGGCTCGACGGTGCGCACGGTGTAGGGCTCGCTGCGCGAGGCCCGGTGCGCAAACTGCACGGCCCGCCCGGAGTCGACAGCCGACAGCAGTGCCCCGAGCACGTGCTCCGAGCCCCGCAGACCCGCGGGCCCGGCCGGCGAGGCGATAGTCACCGGTGCGTCGGGGTCGACGTCCACCCCGGCGGCCCGCAGCTTGAGCAGCGCGCCCTGGGCGGCGGTCGTCAGCTCCGGCGACTCCCACAGCTGGGTGGCGACGGCCACCGCGGCCGCCTCGTCGCCGGTCAACTCGACGGGTGGGAGCGCGTAGACGTCGCGGTTGATGCGATAGCCCTCCACCGGGTCGAACACCGACACCTTCCCGGTCTCCAGCGGGATCCCCAGGTCACGCAACTCGTTTTTATCGCGCTCGAACATCCGCGAGAACGCGTCGTCGTTGGGACTCTCGGCGTAACCGGCCACGCTGGAGCGGATCTTGTCGGCGGTGAGATAGCCGCGGGTCGACAGCAGCGCGATGACGAGGTTCATCAACCGCTCGACTTTCGAGGTCGCCACGCCCTAGAAGCTACATGCTGGCGATCAGCCGCTTGACCCGCTCGTCGACCGCCCGGAATGGGTCTTTGCACAGCACGGTGCGCTGGGCTTGGTCGTTGAGTTTCAGGTGCACCCAGTCGACGGTGAAGTCACGACCGGCGGCCTGGGCGGCGCTGATGAACTCGCCACGCAGCCGGGCGCGGGTGGTCTGCGGTGGGGTGTCGACGGCCTCGTTGATGTCCTCGTCGGTGATGAACCGCGCCGCCAGCCCCTTGCGCTGCAACAGGTCGAACACGCCGCGGCCGCGCTTGATGTCGTGGTAGGCCAGGTCCAGCTGGGCGATCTTGGGGTCGGCAAGCTCCATGGCGTAGCGATCCTGGTAACGCTGGAACAGCTTGCGTTTGATCACCCAGTCGATCTCGGTGTCGACCTTGGCGAAGTCCTGGCTTTCGACGGCGTCGAGCTGGCGCCCCCACAGGTCGACGACCTGCTCGATCTGCGCGTTGGGTTCGCGGACCTGCAGGTGCTCGACGGCGCGCGTGTAGTACTCCCGCTGGATGTCCAGCCCGCTGGCCTGCCGGCCGCCGGCCAGCCGCACCGGACGCCGGCCGGTGACGTCGTGGCTGACCTCGCGGATGGCGCGGATGGGGTTGTCCAGGGAGAAGTCGCGGAAGGCGACCCCGGCTTCGATCATCTCCAGCACCAGCGCGGCCGTGCCGACCTTGAGCATGGTGGTGGTCTCGCTCATGTTGGAGTCGCCGACGATGACGTGCAGCCGCCGGTACTTCTCGGCGTCGGCGTGCGGTTCGTCGCGGGTGTTGATGATCGGACGTGACCGGGTGGTCGCGCTGGACACGCCCTCCCAGATGTGTTCGGCGCGCTGGGACAGGCAGAACGTGGCGGCCTTGGGGGTCTGCAGCACCTTGCCGGCCCCGCAGATCAGCTGGCGGGTGACCAGGAACGGCAGCAGCACGTCGGCGATCCGGGAGAACTCCCCGGCCCGCACGATGAGGTAGTTCTCGTGGCAGCCGTAGGAGTTGCCCGCCGAGTCGGTGTTGTTCTTGAACAGGTAGATGTCGCCGCCGATGCCTTCGTCGGCCAGCCGCTGCTCGGCGTCGACGAGTAGATCTTCGAGCACCCGCTCACCCGCGCGGTCATGGGTGACCAGCTGCTCGAGGCTGTCGCACTCGGCGGTGGCGTACTCGGGGTGGCTGCCCACGTCGAGGTAGAGCCGGGCCCCGTTGCGCAGGAAGACGTTGGAGCTGCGCCCCCAGGACACCACCCTGCGGAACAGGTAGCGCGCCACCTCGTCCGGGGACAGCCGGCGGTGACCGTGAAACGTGCAGGTGACACCGAATTCGGTCTCGATGCCCATGATTCGTCGCTGCACGCTTCGAGCGTACTGGTTGATGCGCCATGGCGGTGGGACCGGCGCCACCGAACCGGTGCCGGCGGGGCACGCGCTGTTGGCCGTGTCGGCGGGTTGGGCTATACTCGAACACATGTTCGATGACGAGGG
>NZ_JAVKSH010000037.1:0-17526 GCF_039583805.1 Mycobacterium sp.
CTACCAAGTATGGCGCTACCGACGAGTCGTCATTGTTCAACGAATCGGCCAAACGCGAGTTCGACGTGCAGGGCGACGGGTACGAGTTCCGGCTGATCCAAATAACAACCGCCGGGCTTCTCATCACCGGCGAGTGCTTCCTGCTGCAGAAGGTCATCGACCTCCCGCCGGGTCAGCTCCCGCCAGAACCACCCGTCCTGCTCACAACCCCGGCACCCACACCGTGAGCCTGAATCGCCGCGCAGACGACACGCCTGCTCGGCATTAGCCGAAGACCTGCGACGATGGCCGAGGAGGCGGATTCCCAGCTGCGTACCAGCGTGGCGTCCGTAAGGTAGCCGTGACCGGTGTCGGAGACGCCGAACCCGATCGAGAGGAGACCCGCATGGCGATCGACCCGCACGCCATCGGCGCGACCGCGGAGCCGATGCTGTTCAAGTGGACCGACCGCGACACCCTGCTCTACGCGCTGGGCGTCGGCGCCGGGACCGCGGACCTGGCGTTCACCACCGAGAACAGCCACGGCATCACCCAGCAGGTGCTGCCCACCTACGCGGTCATCTGCTGCCCGGCGTTCGCGGCGGCGGGCAAAATCGGAACCTTCAACGCGGCCCTGCTGTTACACGGCTCGCAGGCCATTCGGCTGCACGCGCCGCTCCCGGCCGCGGGAAAGCTGTCGGTGGTGTCCGAGGTGGCCGACATCCAAGACAAGGGCGAGGGCAAGAACGCGATCGTCATGCTGCGCGCCCGCGGCACCGACCCGGACTCGGGCACGCTGGTCGCCGAGACGATGGCCACGCTGGTGATCCGCGGCGCCGGCGGTTTCGGCGGCGTGCCCGGGGAGCGTCCGGCCGCACCCGAGGTGCCCGACCGGGAGCCCGACGCCCGCATCGTGTTGCCTACCCGGGAGGACCAGCCGCTGATCTACCGGCTCTCCGGCGACCGCAATCCGTTGCACAGCGACCCCTGGTTCGCCCGCGAGTTGGCCGGTTTCCCCAGACCGATCATGCACGGGCTGTGCACGTACGGGGTGTCGGGCCGCGCGCTGGTCGGCGAACTCGGCGACGGCGACGCCACCAAGATCACCGCGATCTCCGCGCGGTTCACCAAGCCGGTCTTTCCCGGCGAGATGCTGACGACGTTGATCTGGCGCACCGAGCCCGGCCGGGCGGTCTTCCGCACCGAGGCTTCCGGCGCGGACGGCGCTGACGGCGCCGACACCCGGCTGGTGCTCGAGGACGGCGTCGCGGAATACCAGGGCTGACAGGCGCTAGGGGTCTCGCTCGTAAGTTCGTCGGGGTGCCGTGCACCGGGGTCAGGTCACCGAACGTGAAGCCCTTGGAAAAAAATCCGGCCTTGGTGCACGGGGTGGTCGCAACGGCTTCACGTTCGGTGCGGCCGGGCTGAATAGGGTCGACCCACACGCCTCGTTAGTCACATCTACCTGGCTGTGCTGCAGACCTGGTGACAAGCACATGATCCCGACGAGCTTATGAGCGCGACCACCAGCAGGCCGTTGGCACCGGCGGCACGTCGTCCGGGGCGAGCACGGCACCGATGCGCCGGAACAGCGTTTCGGCCTCGTTGCGGTGCTCGCCGCGGTCGTCAAACACCTCGGGCTGGTAGGTGACCGCGACAGCGATCGCGAGCTTCTTCGACGGGCAGGTACGCCTCGACGGCGGCGCCGCCGTCGGGTGCCCGCGCAGGTTGGTGGAAACCATCGCCGGGTACGACTCCGGCGACGACAGCTTGCCCGAACCGACCCCGACGGCGGTGGCCTGCAGGTCGTAGATGTTGGTCGTCACTATCGCGCCGTCGGCCCGCCCACTCCGTCAAAACCCTGAATCAGCGGGCTAGCCGGCGCGCCAGCCGCGCAGTGAATTCGCGCACCCGATCGGGGTTGTCCAACGCGAAGCGCGCTGCGGTCGCGCGGTCACCGTCGTCGCCGTGCCGGACCACGATTCCCACACCGTCGTCACGCACCGCCTCGAACGCGTCCTCGTCGGTGATGTCGTCGCCCAGATAGACCGGCAGCAGCGGCGGCCCCGAAGGGCCGCGGATATGGTCGAGCAGCCAGCGTAACGTTTTCCCCTTGTCCCAGTTCACGTTTGGGCGGAGTTCGATGACTTCACGACCCGTGGTCACCCGCAGTGCGCTGCGCTGACCGGCCATCCGCACCGCTGCGGTCACCTCACCCACCCGGTCCCGTGCCACGTTGCGGTAGTGCACGGCAACGCCAAACCGCTTGTGTTCCACTACGACACCGGCGATGTGACGAAGCTGGCCGCGCAGCTCGGCCACCGCCTGTTCGAGCAGCGGGATGCTCGCCGCCGCCGCCTCGTTCTGGTGGTGCGCTCCGTCGGGTCCGGTCAGCTCGAAGCCGTGACTGCCCGCATACCACATGCCGGCCACACCGATCCGGTCGCGCACGTCGGCGAGGTCGCGTCCGCTGAGCACCGCGACCGGACACCGCGCGGTCAATGCCGTCAACGCGGCGGCCGCGCCCTCGCTCAGCTGCGCCGCGTCCGGGTTGTCGACGATGTCGGAAAGCGTTCCGTCGAAATCGAAGAACACCGCGGGATGTCGCGCGGTCACCACCTCGAGGGCCGCCACGGCGTCGGGCAGCTGCGCCATCCGTTGGTAGCCGGTGCGCACGCCGACCTGATCCGGCTCGGTGAGCACCGCGTCGGCGCCGCGGTCACGCAGTTCGGCAGTGTTGCCGCGGCCGAACTCGACGGCGATCACCAAACCGAACCCGCCGGCTCGGGCGGCCGCCACGCCGGCAGGAGTTGCCGCGACGACCGCGCACCGGTCGGGCCGCACCGCCAGCCCGTCGGCCGCCTCGACGAACACTGCGGCGCCGGGCAGACCGGCCGGGCTGAGCACCCCGGTCCGGATGCCGGCGTCGTGCAGTCGCGCCGTCAGGGTGTCGGTGGCCAGGCCGTCGCGCTCGAACAGCACCGCGTCGTGCTGGCGCGGATCAACGGTGACCGACATCGACCTGCCTTCCGTGCCCCGCCGAGCTGACGGCCGGGCAAGATGGACTGTATGGGACGGCAGCCGCGCCAAGAAAACGACACCTGGGACCTGGCCACCAGCGTGGGAGCGACCGCGACCATGGTGGCCGCGGCGCGGGCCGTCGCCAGCAACGCCGACGATCCGCTTATCGACGATGCGTTCGCCCAACCGCTGGTCCGGGCCGTGGGAGTTGGCTTCTTCACCCGGTGGGCCAGCGGGGAACTCGATCGCGCCGACGACGGCAGCCGTCGGGTGCTGCAGTGGTTTGTCGACCTCATGGCGGTCCGCACCCGGTACTTCGACGAGTTTTTGCTGGACGCGACCAGGGCAGGAATCCGTCAGGCGGTGATTTTGGCCTCCGGTCTCGACGCGCGCGCCTACCGGATGGCCTGGTCGCGGGGAACCACGGTGTTCGAGATCGACCAGCCGGCGGTGATCGAGTTCAAGACCGCGGTGCTTGCGCGGCTGAACGCGCAGCCGACCGCCACCGTGCGGGCGGTGCCCGTCGACCTGCGCCACGACTGGCCCGCCGCGCTGCGTCGGGCCGGGTTCGATCCCGGCCGGCCCACCGCCTGGATCGCTGAAGGGCTGCTGCCTTTTTTGCCGCCGGCCGCCCAAGATCGGTTGCTCGACGACATCACCGCGCTCAGCGCTGCCGGTACGCGCCTGGCCACGGAGATCTTTGTGCCGCCGACCCGCGAGGAGCTGCAACCAGTTTTGCGGCGGTGGGGCGACGACGGGTTCACCGTTGTGCCGTCCGACCTCGTCTACGACGGCCAACGCAACGATGTCGGCGCGTACCTGACCAACTGCGGCTGGCAGTCGGTCACAACACCTTTGCGCCAGCTGCTCGCGGACAACGGTCTTGCCTCGCGCGCGGCACAGACGCCGTTCGCCGACAGCTGCTACTACACCGCGATCCGGTCCGAAGGGAAGGGTTGAGGCTATGCCGAGAAGCGATGACGACACCTGGGACATCACCGAAAGCGTGGGCGCTACGGCGCTGGAGGTCGCCGCGGCGCGGGCGGTGGAGACGGAGAGCCCGAACCCGCTGATCAACGACCCGTTCGCGCGCGTTTTCCTCGACGAGGCCGGCCCGGGAATCTGGAGTCTGTTCGCCCACCCGGCGTTGCTCGACGGTGCCGACCCCGAGGTGCGGCCGCCGGTGCGGGCGATGGTGGACTTCATGGCGGTGCGGACGGTGTTTTTCGACGAATTCTTCCTGACCGCCGCCGAAGCCGGCGTCCAGCAGATGGTGATCCTGGCGTCAGGTCTGGATTCGCGGGTCTGGCGGCTGCCGTGGCCGGACGGCATCGCCGTCTACGAGGTCGACCAGCCCAAGGTGTTGGACTTCAAGGACGCCACCCTGCGGCGGCACGGTGCGCGCCCGGCGGCGAAGCTGGTGTATGTGCCGGTGGACCTGCGCCAGGATTGGCCGCGGGCGCTGCGCGACGCCGGTTTCGACCCGGCCAGACCCACCGGATGGTCGGCTGAGGGTCTGCTGCGCTATCTGACGCCATCGGATCAGGATTCGCTTTTCCAGCGGATCCATGCGCTCAGCGCGGTCGGCAGCCGATTGGCCACCAACGCGGTCGGCGCCGCCGCCGCGGATCCGGACAGGTTGGCGCGCCAGCGTGACCAGATGCGGCACCTGCGGTCAGAGGCCGCCCGGCTGCTCGGCACCGACGTCGTCGACGTCGAAGAACTGTGGTACCCCGAGCAGCGCACCGACGTCGGCGAATGGCTCGCCGAGCACGGTTGGGACGCGTCGACGGCGACCCTGCAGGAGTGGCTGGCCCGCCACGGGCGCAGCGACGAGGCCAAGGACCTCATGCCCAATCTTTTCGTTTCCGCACGGCGCACGCTCGGCTGAACGCGGACGTCGCGGCGACGCGTCTACCTGGCGAACAGCAGCACCGACTCCTGACTGAGCGCCTCCAACCGCGCCACACCCCTGGCTATCCCGTCGGCGAGCTGCTCGACGTCGGGTGCGAAGTGGTAGTCGGCGGTGATGCCGAACACCAGGTCGTCGGCGTAGCTGAGCACCGCAACCCCGGTGCGCAGCCGCAACGCGATCGGTGGAATCGGCAGCAGGCCAACCACTTTGCCGCCCATCAGCCGCAGCCGGTGCCGGGGCCCGGGCACGTTGCTGGCCAGCGTAACGATGCCACGTTGCGGCAGCCGGGTGAGCACCCGAATCGCCAAGGAGGACAACACAAACGGGACGTAGTTGGCCGCCGAGACGACGATGCTGCCGGCTTGGGACTGGCCGCCCTGCTTGGCTCGGGTCAGTCGGATGTGCACGGTGCGTAACTGTTGGATCGGGTCGTCCTGTTCGACCGGCAGGTAGGGCAGCATGACCGAAATACGGTTGTCCGGTGTGTCGAGCTCGTCGGCGCGGCGCAGCGACACCGGCACCAGGGTGCGCAGCGAGTCGGCACGCGGTTCCTCGCCGCGGTGCAGAAACACCGAGCGGAATCCCTCGGTGATCGCCGCGAGCGCCACGTCGTTGACGGTCACGTCGAACCTGCGGCACACCCGTTGGACGTCGGCGAGGGGCACCCGGACCGCGCGATAGCTCCGCATGGCGGTGACCGGGCCGACCAGCGACGACCCGGCGGCCGGCCGGAGCAATCCGACCGCGATTTCCGCCGCCCCGGTGACCGCTCGCGCGGCAGCGTCGGTGACCGTGGTGACGGCGCGCCACAGGTCGTCGAGCCGGTTGCGCGGGGCCGGGGCGGGCACCGGGCGCAGATGCGGATGCGCCCTGCCGACGCGTTTCGTGACGGCCGGGCGTGCGCCGGCCTCGGCTCCGTCGCAGAGCCGGGTGAGGATGCGGGCGGCCGAGATTCCGTCGGCGACGCAGTGGTGGATCTTTATCAGCATCGCCCAGCGGTCATCCGCCAGCCCTTCGATGACCCAGCATTCCCACAGCGGGCGGTCCCGGTCCAGGCGGCGTTCCAGCACGTCGGCGACGACCCGGAACAGTTCGTCGTCGTCGCCGGGCGCCGGGAGGGCGACCCGGCGCACGTGGCGGGTCAGGTCGAATTCCGGATCGTCGACCCACGTCGGCGCCTCCACGTCGAGGGGGTGGGTGCGCAGCACCTGGGTGGACCGCGGTATTGCCTGGATCCGTTGGGCCAGCAGTTCCCGGAATGCGCTGTGGCCGGGCGCGGCGCCGTCGACGACGGCGATCCCGCCGATCGCGAGGCTGACGTGTCGGTCGGAGTCTTCTGCCATGAGGAAGCCCGCATCGAGTGGTTTCAGTCGCGTCATGACTTTCCGCCGTTCGCGTCGGGAACCCGTCTGAGTATTCCGCGGTAACCGGGGCGAGAGGTGGCGCCCAGATTAAATCGTGTGAACGACTGGGGTCGGTTGGATCACAACGCCGTTCACGACGTTGCATGGTCGTTCTCGGCGTCCGTGCGACGCTCTTGATCGTTCGAACATGTTTTCGATACGCTGGCGGGCGTGGGTTGGAGCGACGGGCCGCCGGGCTGGGCGGAGATGGAGCGGGTGCTCGACGGCAGACCGCCGCGCACCGGCGCGCCGGCAGGCGACGGCGGTGACAGCCCCGCCTGGTCCCGCAAGCGCGGTAGGTACGAGCCGCCGCCCGGCGACCGGACGGCCCGCTCGGTCGTCGCATACGCCGAGTTGCACGCGCACTCGGCGTACAGCTTCCTCGACGGCGCGAGCACACCGGAGGAGCTGGTCGAGGAGGCGGCGCGGCTGGATCTGCGCGCCGTCGCGCTGACCGACCACAACGGCCTCTACGGGGCGGTGCGGTTCGCCGAAGCGGCCGCCGAGTTGGACATGCCTACCGTCTTCGGCGCGGAATTGTCGCTGGGGTCGGGTGCCCGCACCGACGAGCCGGACCCGCCGGGCCCGCACCTGCTGGTGCTGGCCCGCGGCCCGGAGGGTTATCGACGCCTGTCGCGGCAGCTGGCCGCCGCGCATCTGGCTGGCGGCGAGAAGGGCAGGCCGCGCTTCGACATCGACGCGCTCACCGAGGCCGCGGGCGGGCACTGGCACATCCTGACCGGGTGCCGCAAAGGCCATGTGCGTCAGGCGTTTTCCAGCAACGGACCGGACGGGGCAGCTGATGCGCTGGCCGGGCTGGTGGACAGGTTCGGGGCCGGCCGGGTCAGCGTCGAGCTGACCAGGCACGGGTATCCCCTCGACGACGACGCCAACGTCGCGCTGGCGGCGTTGGCGTCGCGGTTCGGCGTCACGACCGTCGCCACCACCGGCGCGCATTTCGCCGAACCGTCCCGGGCCCGGCTGGCGATGGCCGTGGGCGCCATCCGGGCCAGAAAGTCCCTGGACTGCGCGGCCGGCTGGCTGGCCCCGCTGGGCGGCTCGCACCTGCGCTCCGGCGAGGAGATGGCCCGGCTGTTCGCCTGGCACCCCGAGGCGGTGGCCGCCGCGGCCGACCTCGGCGAGCAGTGCGCGTTCGGGCTGGCGCTCATCGCGCCGCGGCTGCCGCCGTTCGGCGTGCCGGCCGGGCACACCGAGGACAGCTGGCTGCGCGAGCTGACGATGTCCGGCGCCCGCGACCGGTACGGGCCGCCCGAGCGGGCGCGCAAAGCCTACGCCCAAATCGAGCATGAGCTGAAAGTCATTGCGCAACTGAACTTTCCAGGATACTTCCTGGTGGTGCACGACATCACCCGGTTCTGTCGGGAGAACACTATCTTCTGCCAGGGCAGGGGATCGGCGGCCAACTCCGCGGTCTGCTATGCCCTGGGCATCACCGCGGTCGACCCGGTGGCCAACGAGCTGTTGTTCGAGCGCTTCCTGTCACCCGCTCGCGACGGGCCGCCCGACATCGACGTCGACATCGAATCCGATCAGCGCGAAAAAGTCATCCAGTACGTCTACGACAAATACGGTCGCGACTACGCCGCGCAGGTCGCCAACGTCATCACCTACCGGAGCCGGATCGCGGTGCGCGACACGGCCCGTGCGCTGGGCTTCTCGCCGGGCCAGCAGGACGCGTGGAGCAAGCTGGTCAGTCGCTGGAGCGGGTTGCCGTCTGACCCGGGCGACTTGGCGGGCATCCCCGGGCAGGTGATCGAGCTGGCCACCCAGATCGCCAACCTGCCGCGGCACCTGGGAATCCACTCTGGTGGCATGGTGATCTGCGACCGGCCCATCGCCGACGTGTGCCCGGTGGAATGGGCCCGCATGCCGGGCCGCAGCGTGTTGCAGTGGGACAAAGACGACTGCGCGGCAATCGGTTTGGTGAAATTCGACCTGCTCGGCCTGGGTATGCTCTCGGCGTTGCACTACGCGGTCGACCTGGTGGCCGAGCACAAGGGCATCGAGGTGGATCTGGCCCGTCTCGACCTCTGCGAGCCGGCGGTCTATGAGATGCTGGCCCGCGCCGACTCCGTCGGGGTGTTCCAGGTGGAATCCCGCGCGCAGATGGCCACCTTGCCGCGGCTCAAGCCACGCGAGTTCTACGACCTGGTGGTTGAGGTGGCGCTGATCCGGCCCGGGCCGATCCAGGGCGGGTCGGTACACCCCTACATCCGGCGGCGCAATGGCATCGACCCGGTCACCTACGACCACCCGTCGATGGAACCGGCATTGCGGAAAACGTTGGGAGTGCCGCTGTTCCAGGAGCAGCTGATGCAGCTGGCGGTCGACTGCGCCGGCTTTACCGCCGCCGAGGCCGACCAGCTGCGGCGCGCCATGGGTTCCAAGCGCTCCACCGAACGGATGCGCCGGTTGCGCGGCCGGTTCTACACCGGCATGCGGGCACGGCACGGCATCACCGGCGAGGCCGCCGACCGGATCTACGAAAAGCTGGAAGCCTTCGCCAATTTCGGCTTTCCGGAGAGCCATGCGCAAAGCTTCGCGTCGCTGGTGTTCTACTCGGCGTGGTTCAAGCTGCACCACCCGGCGGCGTTCTGCGCGGCGCTGCTGAGGGCGCAGCCGATGGGGTTCTACTCGCCGCAGTCGCTGGTGGCCGACGCCCGCCGGCACGGCGTGACCGTGCACGGCCCGGACGTCAACGCCAGCCTGGCGCACGCCACGCTGGAAAATGCGGGCATGGACGTGCGGATCGGGCTGGGTGGTGTGCGCCACATCGGAGGCGACCTGGCCGAGAAACTGGTCGAAGAGCGAAAAGCCAACGGCCCGTTCGCGTCTCTGCTGGACGTGACGTCGCGGGTGCAGCTCTCCGTGCCGCAGGCCGAAGCGCTGGCCACCGCCGGCGCGCTGGGCTGCTTCGGGGTGTCCCGGCGGGAGGCGCTGTGGGCGGCCGGGGCGGCTGCCGCCGCGCGGCCGGACCGGCTGAACGTGGGCTCCTCGCCGCACATCCCGGCGCTGCCGGGGATGAGTGCCCCGGAGCTGGCCGCCGCCGACGTGTGGTCCACCGGCATTTCCGTCGACAGCTATCCGACACAGTTCCTGAGGGCGGATCTGGACGCGCTGGGCGTGCTGCCCGCCGCGAAGCTGCTCAGCGTGCCCGACGGCGACCGCGTGCTGATCGCCGGCGCGGTCACCCATCGGCAGCGGCCCGCGACGGCGAAGGGGGTGACGTTCATCAACCTCGAAGACGAGACCGGAATGGTCAACGTGCTCTGCACGCCGGGAGTGTGGGCGCGGCACTACCGGCTGGCGCAGACGGCGTCGGCGCTGCTGGTCCGCGGCCAGGTCCAAAACGCCAGCGGCGCAGTCACTGTCGTGGCAGAGCGGCTGGCTCCGCTCACTCTGACGGTGGGTTCGACGTCCCGCGACTTCCGCTGACGCCGAGCGTGAAGCTGTTGGGCGATTTCCGCCGGCAGGCTCAAGTGATGGTCGCAACAGCTCCACGATCGGCGAGTGACCGAGTTCGACCGGGATGGCGCCGAAGGTAATCTCGCCGCATGACCCTGAACCTGACCGCCGATGACGTTCTGACCACCACCCGAACCGTGCGCAAGCGGCTCGACTTCGACAAGCCGGTGCCCCGCGAGGTGCTGATGGAATGCCTGGAGCTGGCGTTGCAGGCGCCCACCGGGTCCAACGCGCAGGGTTGGCAGTGGGTGTTCGTCGAAGACGCCGACAAGAAGAAGGCGCTGGCCGACATCTACCGCGCCAACGCGACCCCGTACCTGGCCCAGTCGAAGCCCGCCTACGGCGACGTGCGCGACGAGCGCGGGCCGTTGGTGTTCGACTCGGCCAAGTACCTCAACGAGCACTTCCACGAGGTGCCGGTGATGCTGATCCCCTGCCTGATGGGCCGCCCGGACGGGGCGCCCGCCGGGGTGAGCGGATCCTTCTGGGGGTCGCTGCTGCCCGCGGTGTGGAGCTTCATGCTGGCGTTGCGGTCGCGTGGGCTGGGCTCGGCGTGGACGACGCTGCACCTGCTCGGCGACGGCGAGAAGCAGGCCGCCGAACTGCTGGGCATACCCCACGACACCTACAGCCAGGCCGGGCTGTTTCCGATCGCCTACACCAAAGGCACCGACTTCCGGCCCGCCAAGCGCCTGCCCGCCGAGGCCGTCACGCACTGGGACACCTGGTAACTAGACCGATCCGGCGAACTCCTGCTGACGCCACGCCTCGTACACCGCGACCGCGGCGGCGTTGGACAGGTTCAGCGACCGGCGTCCGGCCAGCATGGGGATGAAGACCCGTTCGGTGATGTGCGCGTCGGCCAGCGTCGCGGCATCCAGCCCGGTGGGCTCCGGCCCGAACATCAACACGTCGCCGGGCTGGTAGTCGACGTCGGTGAACACCGTGGCCGCGTGCGCGGTAAAGGCGAACACCCGCTGCGGCGACAGCGCGGCCCACGCCGCCTCCAGCGACGCGTGCACGGTGACCGAGGCCAGGTCGTGATAGTCCAGCCCCGCTCGGCGCAGCTTCGGTTCGGACAGCTCGAAGCCCAGCGGCTCGACCAGGTGCAGTTGGGCTCCGGTGGCCGCCGCGGTCCGGATGGCGTTGCCGGTGTTGGGTGGAATGCGCGGCGAGACGAACAGTAGCCGGAACATCCGCCGATCATGACAGTTGGCTGCCGCCAATTTGCTCCGCTATCCTTTTCGGAGTCCGGCCGGACCCGCAGCCGTGGTCACGACGGCGCCGTGGTCACGACGGCGCTGTGGTCACGACGGCGGCGGGCTGCCATACTCATCGCATTGCCAGGCTCACGTCGCTCGCCGTCTTGTCCGGGGGCGAGTGCAGTTAGCAGGAAGTCTCATGGAGGACGCGCTTACGGACGGCCGTGGATTGGTGAGCACGGTCGCCCGCGCGGCCGAGTCGTCCGAGTCGAACAGCCTCGGCATCCACTCTGCCGTGCGGCCCGCCCCGGCGCATCGACCGCCGACATGGACTCTGCGCAATTGGCCGGTCCGGTGGAAAGTCGTGGCGATGGTGACGGTTCCGCTGGTGCTGGCGATGGTTTTCGGTGGGCTGCGAATCTACGGCGCGGTCACCGACGCCCGCGACCTTCGCCTGGCGGCTGACCGCGCCGAGGTGGTTCCGGCGATCACGAAATACATGGCGGCCCTGGATTCGGCGTTGCTGGCGACGTCGGGCGGGGGCGATGTCGGCGGCGCGCAGAAGAACTACGACGCCCGCAAGGACGAGTTGCAGTCCCGGCTGACGAGCACCGACGTCGCTCCCGATGTACGAGTCGGCGTGGGCATGGTGCTCAACGGCGGCCAGGCGCTGCTCGATGCGGTGGCGTCGAACAGCATCGGTCTGCGCGAGCAGGTCACCACCTTCGCGCCCGTCCTGTTGACCGCCGAGAACGTCGTGGACGCGTCGGTCCGCGTGGACAACGCCCAGATCCGGGCCGCGGCGCAGGGACTGAGCCGGGCGATCGGGGCGCGTGGCCAGATGATGATGCAGCAGCTGCTGATCACCGGCGGCGCCGAACTGCCCGAACCCGAACTACGCACGTCGATGATCACCCTGGCCGGCACCGAGCCGTCGACGTTGTTCGGCATGGCCGAGGTGCTCGGCGTCGGCTCACCGGCCGCCAAGAAGCTGCAGCAGCAGCTGGTCACCCGGTTGGCGATCATGTCCGACCCGGCCAGCCAGCTGGTCGACAACCCGGAGCTGCTGCGCTCGGTGCAGACCACCGACGCGATCGCCGCCAGGGTGATCAAGGACACCACCGCGTCGGTGACGACGTCGCTGCACGACCGCGCCACCAGTCGCCACGACGCCGCGGTCCGCGACGCCGTGCTCGTGCTGGCCGCCATCGCGGCAGCCCTCGGCATCGTGGTGTGGGTGGCGCGCTCGCTGATCCAGCCGCTGCGGGTGCTGAAGGACGGCGCGTTGAAGGTCGCCCACACCGACCTCGACCGCGGAATCGCCCGTGCCCGGGCGGGCGACGACCAGGCCCCCGAGCCGCTGCCGATCCACACCACCGAGGAAATCGGCCAGGTCGCCCACGCCCTCGACGAGCTGCACACCCAGGCCCTGTTGCTGGCCGGTGACGAGGCCAGGCTGCGGTGGTTGGTCAACGACATGTTCGAGACCATGTCGCGGCGCAACCGTTCCCTGGTCGACCAGCAGCTCGCGCTGATCGACCGGCTGGAGCGCGACGAGGCCGACCCTGATCGGCTCGACAGCCTGTTCCGGCTCGACCACCTGGCCACCCGGATGCGGCGCAACAGCGCCAACCTGATGGTGTTGGCGGGCGCGCAGGCCTCGCGGGCCGACCAGCGCGGGCCGGTGCCGCTGCCGACGGTGATCAACGCCGCCATCTCCGAAGTCGAGGATTACCGCCGGGTGGAGACCGCCGCGGTCTCCGACTGCACCATCACCACTGCGGCCGCGGGCGACGTCGTCCATCTGCTGGCCGAGCTGATCGACAACGCGCTGCGCTACTCGCCGCCGACCTCGCCGGTCCGGGTTTCCGCCGCGGCGCGCGCCGATGGGGGACTTCTCCTGCAGGTCGTCGACGCCGGGCTGGGCATGACCGACGGCGACCGGCGGATGGCCAACATCCGGCTGCGCGCCGGCGGCGAAGTCACGCCCGACGTCTCCCCTGATTCGGCGCGCCACATGGGGCTGTTCGTGGTCGGCCGGCTGGCGGACCGGCACGGCATCCGGGTGCGGCTGTGCGGGCCCGGTGAGCGCAGATCCGGTACGACGGCCGAGGTCTACCTGCCGCCGACGGCGCTGGTCGGCGCTGATCCGCAGGGATCCTCCGCCCCGGGGGCAGCGGCGTCTTCACCGGCCCCGCCGCGGCTCGGCGAACCCGCGGCGCCGCCCGACGACGGCGAGTCGCCGGACCGCACGCGGCCGGCCGGCACGGCCGGCCGCGACGGGCCGACTCCCGGCAAGCCGCCGCTGACCGTGTTGCCGCAACGCAGTCCCGGGTCCAGTGGCATCACCGGGATCCCGGTCGGCCCGACCGGCCACCCGGATATGCCGGCGCGCGAGTTGCCGCAGGCGTGGTGGGAGACGCGCCACCCGGTCGAGGCGAGCGCGGAACAGCCTGCGGCCCACGCGGTTACGGACACCTCCGCGTTCTTCGCCGCGCGGTCGCCGAAGCCCGCCGCCTCGCCGCCGCCCCGGCGGCCCGCGCAGACGGCCGACGATGACTGGCCCGCCGCGGCCGCCGCGGCGCCACGCAGCGCACCGGAGTCCGACTTGATCTACCAGCGGATGCTCTCCGAGTGGCTGGTCGACCCGCGCGAGTTGGCCCACAGCGCCGACCTGGACTGGAAGTCGGTGTGGGATCACGGCTGGTCAGCCGCTGCCGAGGCCGAGAACGTCCCTGTCCGGGCACGCACCGACCACGGCCTGCCGGTGCGTGAACCGGGTGCGCGGCTGGTGCCCGGCGCCGTCACGCCCGACACCGACGGCGTCGCACCGCACCGGGCGGAGCGGGGCGGCGGGGCAGCGCCGAACGGCGGGACCGACTCGCGTCCCGAACCGGGCCGACACCCCACCCATGCCGCGCCGGCACCCGACCCCGAGGCGATCCGCACCTCCATCAGCAGCCATTTCGGCGGGGTGCGGGCGGGACGGTCGCACGCCCGCGACACCCGTCGAGGACCTGACGGCGAATGAGCCACCCGCGGCAGGACCGCTCGCTGGACTGGCTGGTGTCGAATTTCGCCCGCGAGGTACCCGGGGTGTCGCATGCGGTGCTGGTGTCCGTCGACGGGCTGCTGATCGCCGCGAGCGAGCACCTGCCGACGGAACGGGCCGATCAGCTGGCCGCGGTGGCGTCCGGGCTGGCCAGCCTGGCCACCGGCGCGGCGCAGCTGTTCGAGGGCGGTCAGGTGCTGCAGTCGGTGGTGGAGATGCAGCACGGCTACCTGTTGCTGATGCGGGTCGGTGACGGGTCGCAGCTGGCGACGCTGGCGTCGACGTCGTGCGACATCGGCCAGATCGGATATGAGATGGCCGTCCTCGTGGAGCGGGTGGGCGGCGTCGTGCAGTCGTCGCGGCGCGCCGCTCCGTCGTCTCGGTGAGCTGCGATGGACAGCCGCACGCCGCCGCCACCCGCAGCGCAGGCGAGCCTGGTCCGCCCCTACACGTTGACGGCCGGGCGGACCGACACCAGCGTCGACCTGCCCCTGGAGGCCCCGGTTCAGACGCTGCGGTCGGCGCTGTACCACCGTTGGCCGCCCGACGACGTGCGAGGCAGGATCGTCCGGCTGTGCGTCACGAGCTCGTCAGTCGCGGAAATATCGGCCCGCCTGGGTCTGCCGCTCGGGGTGGCGCGTGTGCTGGTCGGCGATCTGGTCACGGCGGGCTACCTTCGGGTGAGCGCCACGTTGACCGACGGGTCGACCAGCGACGAACGCCGGGAACTGATCGGAAGGACGCTGCGTGCCCTACGAGCGCTGTGAGACAGCCGCCACGAAGATTGTCGTCGCGGGCGGATTCGGCGCGGGCAAGACGACGTTCGTGGGCGCGGTGTCGGAGATCATGCCGCTGCGCACCGAGGCGATGGTGACCGACGCCTCCACCGGCGTCGACATGCTGGAGGCCACCCCGGACAAGCGGACCACTACGGTGGCGATGGATTTCGGCCGGATCACCCTCGCACAGGACCTGGTGCTCTACCTGTTCGGCACACCGGGCCAGCGCCGGTTCTGGTTCATGTGGGACGACCTGGTTCGCGGTGCCATCGGCGCGATCATCCTGGTGGATTGCCGACGCCTGCAGGACAGCTTCGCCGCAGTCGACTACTTCGAACACCGCAGCCTGCCGTTCCTCATCGCGGTCAACCAGTTCGACGGCGCGCCACGGTATCCCGAGGCCGAGGTGCGCGCGGCGCTGACGTTGCCCGGCCACATTCCCGTCATCACCGTCGACGCCCGGGATCGCCGGTCGGCGACCGACGCGCTGATCGCGATCAGCGAGTACGCGCTGGCCAGCCTCGCGCCGACGACGATGCGGGCCGGGACGGCCCGTTGAGGAGCCGGGCAATCAGGTTCAGCGCTTCAACCGGATCTTCCACCACACGGCGGACCCGTAGACCAGCGACAGCACCACGAGCATGCTCATGTCGAGGACGTAGATGTGTTTGCTGTGCTGCCAGAGCGGGTCCTTGGTGTGGATCTGCGGAACCTTCACCAGGTCCGGCAGGTTGATCGACGACGACCCGGCGGCGTACCCCCACCGCGCGGGCGTCGCCCAGGACAGGTAGTCGAGGGCTTTGCTGTGACCCGCCGCGTCGACCATCGGGATGATCCCGCCGGACAGCACCAGCTGCACCAGCACCGACACCACCAGCAGCGGCATGATCTGCTCGTTGGTCTGCGCGAACGCCGACAGCAGCAGCCCCAGGATCGCCGAGGCCACGCAGGTGCCGGCGACGGTGGCGAACAACGAGAACGTGGCGTCGCCGAAGAACTGCGGATGCTGGGTGGGGGCGCCCTTGCCGAGCCGGACGATGGCCGTCGCGATGAAGGCCTGGGTCACCGCGAACGCGCAGAACACCAGGATCTTGGCCAGCAGGTAGGCGGTCGTCGACAGGCCGACCGCCTGCTCTCTGGTGAAGATGGGGCGCTCGCCGATCAGGTCGCGGATGGTCAGCGCCACGCCCATGAACACCGCGCCGAAATTCAGGAACACCATGATGTACTGCGGCTGGGTGGGCGCAATGCCCGTCGGATCGGCGAAACCGAGCCCGGGTTTGGACCCCGGAACGGTCAACACCACCAGGCCGACGATGAACGGCAGCGCCGCCAGGAAGATCGAGTAGCCGCGGTCGGAGATGACCAGCCGCACCTGGCGGCGCGCGATCGTGGACAGTTGGCGCCGCAGGTCGGTGTGCACCGCCTCGCCGAGGTCGCCCGGCTGCGAGGCCCGCACCGGCTGCTCGTGCCGTTGCCTGCTGCGCTCCAGGAAGCGGCGGTTGGCCTCGTCGGGGTCGGCGCCCACCTGAGCGAAGATGTCCGCCCAGTTCCGGGTCCCCAGCGCGGCCTCGACCTGGTCCGGAGGCCCGCAGAACGCGGTTTTGCCGCCCGGTGCCACCAGCAGCAGCTGGTCGCACACGTCGAGGTAGGACACCGAGTGGGTCACCACCAGCACGACGCGTCCGGCGTCGGCGAGCTGGCGCAGCATCAGCATGACCTGGCGGTCCAGCGCCGGGTCCAGACCAGAAGTCGGCTCGTCGAGCAGGAGCAGCGACGGCTGGGTGATCAGCTCCAGCGCCACCGAGGCGCGTTTGCGCTGGCCGCCGGAGAGCTTGTCGACGCGGGTGTCGGCGTGCTGGGTCAGGTCCAGCTCCTCGAGCACCTGGGCGACCAGGTGGGCGCGTTCCTGCTTGCTGGTGTCCGGCGGCAGCCGCAGCTCGGCGGCGTAGCCGAGCGCCTGGCTGACGGTCAGCTGGCGGTGCACGACGTCGTCTTGGGGCACCATCCCGATCCGGCTGCGCATGGTGGCGTACTCGGCGTGGATGTCGTGGCCCTCGAAGGTGACCGTGCCGGCGCTGGGCCGGGTGTAGCCGGCGATCAGCCGCGACAGCGTGGTCTTGCCGGCGCCGGAGCCACCGATGATCGCGGTGAGCGTGCCGGGCCGGGCGGTCAGCGAGATGTCGTCCAGCAGCTCCTTGCCGTCGATCCTGAAGTGGACGGCGTTGACCTCTAGGCCGCCGGTGCGGGTCGCGGCCTCGGTGCGGCGGATCAGGGTGCCGTCGGCGAACACCAGGTCGACGTTGCCGATCGTCACCACGTCGCCCTCGGACAGCACTGCGGACCCGACCCGCACGCCGTTGACGAACGTCCCGTTGATGCTGCGGGCGTCGCGGATCTCGGTGCCCAGCTGCGTCGGCACCAGGAACGCGTGGTGGCGCGACGCCAGCACGTCCCCGATGACGATGTCGTTGTCGTGGGCGCGGCCGATGGTCGCCGAGCCTGCCGGTTTCTCCGGCTCCGCCGTGCCGGGCAGCAGCACGCCAAACATCTTGGTCGCGAGGTTCGACACCTCGGGCGGCGTGCTGACGGCAGGGGCTTTGCGGGTCTGCGGCGGCAGGGCCGGCTGGGCGGGGTGCGGCGGCCGGCCCGGCGGCGGGGGCTGCGGTGAGCTGACCGGATAGGCCGG
>NZ_JAVKSH010000037.1:17626-28948 GCF_039583805.1 Mycobacterium sp.
GGCGGCAGGGCCGGCTGGGCGGGGTGCGGCGGCCGGCCCGGCGGCGGGGGCTGCGGTGAGCTGACCGGATAGGCCGGGCGCGGTGGCGGTGCGGCGCCGGGGTGCGACCACGGCGCCGGCGCCGACGGCGCCGGAGGCGGCCACGAACCACCGCCCTGGCGGACCGGCTGCTGACGCAACAGCGGCCCCTGCGGTTGGACGGCTCGCATCGACGCGGTCATGGGAGGGCGGCCGGCCATCCCGGTGTGGCGCCCCACCTCGAACGCCAGCAGCGGCCCGTCGGGGTTTCCCAGGTTGATGCACTGGCCGTCGTGGACGTCGACCACCGGCACCCGGCGGCCGTTGACGAAGGTCCCGTTCAGCGAACCGTTGTCGATCGCCAGCCACCGGCCCTGGTCGAAACGCAGCAGCAGGTGCGCGCGCGAGATCAGCGGGTGGGTGATACGCAAATCGGCGCGCAGGTCGCGTCCGACGACCACGTCATGGCCCGGCGCGAACGTCCGCGCGGACCCGTCGTAGCGCACGGTCAGCACGTGCGGTGCCGCTTGGCTCATCGACTGCACTGTAGCGAATGTCGAATGCACTGTAGCGAACTGTCGCGGGTCGGCTCACCGGACCGACTGTATCGGTTGCGCTGTATCGGTTGGGCCGCATGCAACTCCGAACGATGCGACCGTCGGTCACGTCAGGCTGGCGTCCGGGGCGCCGGTCACCACGCAGCGGGTGCGGCGGTAGATCGTGGGCATGCACCGGTTGCAGTGCGTGCACGCCGAGGTGTGACGACCGTCGGCCGCCAGCCGGTTGACCAGGTCGGGCTCGGCCAGCAGCGCCCGGGCCATCGCGACGAACTCGAAGCCCTCCGCCATCGCCAACTCCATCGTCGCGAGGTTGGTGATGCCGCCGAGCAGGATCAACGGCATGGACAGCTCGGCGCGAAACAGCCGCGCGTCGCGCAGCAGATAGGCGTCCCGGTAGGGGTATTCCCGCAGGAACTTGCGGCCGGCGAGGCGCATGCCCCAGCGCACCGGCGGCGGGAAGGCGGCGGCGAACTCCTTGACCGGGGCGTCGCCGCGGAACAGGTACATCGGGTTGACCAGCGAGCTGCCCGCGGTCAGCTCGAGGGCGTCCAGCCCGCCGTCGTCCTGCAGCCACCTGGCCGTGGTCAGCGCCTCGTCGACGGTGATGCCGCCGCGCACCCCGTCGGCCATGTTGAGTTTGGCGGTCACCGCGATCCGTCCGTCCCCGTGGTCGTCCACGGCGCGGCGCACCGCGGTGACGATGCCGCGGGCGACCCTGGCCCGGTTCTGAAGTGTGCCGCCGAACTCGTCGTCGCGGCGGTTGATCAGCGGGCTCAGGAATGCGCTGGCGAAATAGTTGTGGCCGAGATGGATTTCGACGGCGTCGAAACCCGCGTCCACGGCGAGCCGGGCGGCGTCGGCGTGCGCGGCGATGACGTCGTCGATGTCGTCGCGGGTGGCTCTGCGGGCGAAACGCATCGCGATCGGGTTGAAGAACCGCACCGGCGCCAGCGCGGTGGCCTTGTTGGACCGGGCGTCGGCCACTGGGCCGGCGTGGCCGATCTGCGCGCTGACCGCCGCCCCCTCGGCGTGCACCGCCGCGGTGAGCCGGCGCAGCCCGGCGACGGCCTGTTGACGCATCCAGATCTGGTTGCCGGCGGTGCGCCCGCCGGGGGAGACCGCGCAGTAGGCGACGGTCGTCATGGCGACCCCGCCGGCCGCCGGCCGACGGTGATACTCGATCAGGTCGTCGGTGACCAGCGCGTCGGGTGTGCGGGCCTCGAAGGTGGCAGCCTTGATGACGCGGTTGCGCAGCGTCAGCGGACCGAGCGGGCCGGGGGCGAACACATCCGGGGCTGCGGGCATACCGGCAGCCTGCCAGACTGTCTGGCGTGGGCGCGATCACTTTGGACGGCAAAGCCACCCGCGACGAGATCTTCGTCGACCTCACGCACCGGGTGGCGGCGTTGACCGCGGCGGGCCGCGCGCCCGGCCTGGGCACCGTCCTGGTCGGGGACGACCCCGGGTCGCAGGCCTACGTTCGCGGCAAGCACGCCGACTGCGCCAAGGTGGGCATCACCTCGATCCGGCGTGACCTGCCGGCCGACGTCACCGCGGCCAAGCTGGACGAGACCATCGACGAACTCAACGCGGACCCCGACTGCACCGGCTACATCGTGCAGTTGCCGCTGCCCGGGCACCTCGACGAGAACGCGGCCCTGGAGCGCGTCGACCCGGCCAAGGACGCCGACGGGCTGCACCCGACCAACCTGGGCCGGCTGGTGCTGGGCACCCCCGCGCCGCTGCCGTGTACGCCGCGCGGCATCGTGGCGCTGCTGCGCCGCTACGACGTCGAGATTGCCGGCGCCCACATCGTCGTCATCGGCCGCGGCGTCACCGTCGGCCGCCCGCTGGGGCTGCTGCTCACCCGGCGGTCGGAGAACGCGACGGTGACGTTGTGCCACACCGGAACTCGCGACCTGGCGGCGCTGACCAGGCAGGCCGACATCATCGTCGCGGCGGTCGGCGTGCCGCACCTGCTGACCGCCGACATGGTGCGGCCGGGCGCTGCGGTGCTCGACGTCGGCGTCAGCCGGACCGGCGCCGGGCTGGTCGGTGACGTGGCGCCCGACGTGTGGGAGGTCGCCGGTCACGTGTCGCCCAATCCGGGCGGTGTGGGGCCGTTGACCCGGGCGTTCCTGCTGACCAACGTCGTCGAGCTGGCCGAGCGGCGATGAGGACGGCGCTGCGGTCGCAGTGGCCGATCCTGTCGGTCGGGGTGGTCTTCGCGGTGGCGTTCACGCTGGTGGCCGCGAGCTTCTGGCGCCGCGGCGCCCTGCTGATCGGCGTCGGCGTGGGCGTGGCCGCGGCGCTGCGGCTGCTGCTCTCCGACGAGCGGGCCGGCGTGCTGGTGGTGCGCACCAGGGGTGTCGACTTCGCGACCACCGCCGTCGTTGCGGCGTCGATGGTCTACATCGCCGCGACGATCGACCCGCTGGGCACCCGTTAGAGCCCGGTCGGCAGGCCCGGCATGCCCGGCATGCCCGGGATGCCTGGCATGCTGGGCATCTGGCCGTCGGCGATGGACGACATGAGTTCGGGGCAGTACGTCGACACCGCGATGCTGGTGAACATGTCCGCCACCATCGGGGAGATCCCGCCGCCGACCACGCTGGACGCGGCCGAAGCGAACGTCTCGGTCGGCTGGGCCAGCATCGGGCAGATGGACTGGCCCATCGAAACCATACTGCCGGGGTCGCTGGAATCGATCCCGGCGCTGCTGAGCGCGGACAGAAACGAATCGTCGATCGCGTCTGCCCGCGCGGGAGTCGCCGATGCCGCACCGACGGCGATCGCGCAGGTGGCCCCCGCTACCACGCGTGATACCCGGTGACACCGGTTGTTCAGCGCCGACATGGCTCGCTCCTCACTGTCATGAACTGTGACGGTCGTGAACTGTCACGGTCATGAACTGACACGGTCGTGAACTGTCACTGTGGAGAGCGCCGAACGGCACTCGACTCACACAAGAAACTCTGGTCGTTCTCCGTCACATTCACAACACGGCCGGGTAAAGGTTCGCGCACGGTCCGGCGCCCGACCCGCGATCCGGGACCCGATCGTCATGCGACACGGCGTGCGGCAGCGGGGCATTGACCCGCACGTGGTCGACAATGCCAACCATGCCGCCAGCCCGAGAGATCTCACGTCAGACGTTTCTGCGGGGTGCCGTCGGAGCGTTGGCGGCCGGCGCGGTGTTCGGCTCGGTCCGGGCCGGCGCCGACCCCGTGTCGGGCTGGACCGGTCTTTCGGCCGCCATCGGCGGGCAGGTGCTGACGCCGGGCGACGGTGCGCAATTCGCCACGGCCAAAGAGGTTTTCGACACCATCTACGACGACTTGACTCCCGCGGCAGTCGTCGTCCCGACGTCATCGTCGGACGTGCAGAAGGCGATGGCATTCGCCGCCGCCCACAACGTCAAAGTCGCTCCGCGCGGTGGCGGGCACTCGTATATCGGGGCGTCCACGGCGAACGGGACCATGGTGCTCGACTTGCGTCAGCTGCCCGGGGGAATCAGCTACGACGCTCCCAGCGGGCTCGTCACGGTGGCGCCCGCGACCGACTTGTACGCGCTGCACCAGGCGCTGGCCGTTGCCGGCCGGGGCATCCCCACCGGCACCTGCCCGAGCGTCGGCACCGCGGGGCACGCCCTGGGCGGCGGCCTGGGCGCCCATTCCCGTCACGCGGGCCTGATGTGTGACGCGCTGAGGTCGGCCTCGGTGGTGCTGCCCGGCGGTCAGGCCGTGACCGCGTCCGCCGCCGACCACCCCGACCTGTTCTGGGCGTTGCGCGGCGGCGGTGGCGGCAACTTCGGGGTGACGACGTCGCTGACCTTCGCCACGTTCCCGACCGGGGACGTCGACGTGGTGAACCTCAATTTCCCGGCGCAGTCGTTCGCGCAGGTGCTGCTCGGTTGGCAGAACTGGTTGCGGACCGCCGACCGCAGCAGCTGGGCTCTGGCCGACGCCACCACCGACGCGCTGGGTACGCACTGTCGCATTCTCGCAACGTGCCCGGTCGGGTCGGGCGGCAGCGTGGCGGACGCCATCAGTTCAGCCGTGGGAATGCAGCCGACCGGGACCGAGAACCACACCTCGACCTACCTGGATCTGGTGCGTTACCTGGCCGTCGGCAACCTCAACCCGTCGCCGCTGGGATACGTCGGCGGGTCCGACGTGCTGCCGGTGATCACCCCGGCCGCCGCCCAGGGGATCGCCGCGGCGTTCGGCGCCTTTCCGCGCGGGGCGGGCCGCCCGTTGGTCATCATGCACGCGCTCGACGGCGCCCTGGCCGACGTGGCACCGGGGGCCACAGCTTTTCCGTGGCGGCGGCAGTACGCGCTGGTGCAGTGGTACGTCGAAACATCCGGAAGCCCCTCGGCGGCCACCGGCTGGCTCACCACGGCACACCGCGCGGTGCAACCGTATTCCGTCGGCGGCTATGTGAACTATCTTGAGGCGAACCAGCCGGCGTCGCGGTTCTTCGGCCCGAATCTGGCCCGGCTCAGCGCCGTGCGGCAGAAGTACGATCCCGGCCGGGTCATGTTCTCCGGCGTGAATTTTTGACGCACCGGCGGCCGACAACCAACTCCCACCACTACCGATGAAAAACTGCTGCGCGCGAACGACGAAGGCTGCGAGCCGGATTCAGGATTGTGATCGCTCACGCCGACAGCGCCGCACACACGCAGACGGTCACCTACGGCAGCGCGATGCCGGGGTTGTCGGCCCGCTTCGGATGGGTGGCCGGCAGCAGACCTGGCGGTGTCGGCCCACCCGCCGGACGGTCGAGGAGGCGATGCGGCTGCAACCGGGGGCCAACCAGCTGCGCCCCAGCGAGCTGGAGCAAAAACCCAAGCCGACATCGACCGGATGTAGGGCTGACGGCGGCAAACGCACCCTTCCCGCAGGCAGCGGGACTGCGGTCGGCGACACCTGGCTTGCTGGTAGGGTCGGCCCCGCAGTCAGAGTTCTGAATTCTGCCTGGGAGGGGGGTTTACAATGACAAAATTGAGCAGTGACCACCGGGGCGTGCATCGTGTCCGCCAGTGGGGCGCCGGTATCGGCGTGGCTTCCGGTGCTGGGCTGGCGGCAGCGCTGATCGGGGTGGCGGCTGCGCCGGCCGCCCATGCCGACGACGCCGACGGCCTGGTGGGCCAAGCCGCGTCGGATCTGTCCCAAGCCAATTCGGTGTTGGAGTCGGCTCCCACAACGTCGCTCGACGCGCAGGACTTGTCGATACTCGTTGGCTTCGAGTCGGAGGCACTCAACCTCGATTCATTTGTCCTCCAACAAGAGCCGATCGTCGCCGGCCTGCCCGCAGCCGACCAAACCAGCCCACTGTTGCTCGACGCCGACCAGCAGCTGGTCCAGGGTTCTCAGGGCTTGCTCGACGCTGACCAAACCTACGTCGCGGCCATCCAAGCCGGTGACTTCGCGAGCACGGCGTCTTCCTCGGCCGAAATGGCAGGACGCTCGGCAGAATTCGGGGTGGATTCCGCTAGCTTCGGCACGATCCCGGGTGTCATCGACGCGGGGTTTGTCGACATCGTCGCTCAGCTCCTTGCACACCTGGGGCTTCCGTTTTGATCAGGCGGGCAACCGGACTCACGCCGGGACCGGCGTAAACGCGGCGCTCGGGCCGCCGTCATCGCCTGGCTGAAAGATCCCTGCCATGACCATGGGGGAGCCTTGGCCAGGTTGGCTACTGGCTCGGCGCTAGCCCTACCGCGACCTCCTGCGCAGCGGTGCGCAGCCGCTGGTCCCACACGGCGAACACGGTGTCGTCGACGCCTACAGCCAGGACGCTGGCCAGGTGGACTGCGTCGACGCCACGCAGCGCGTGCGCTGTGGCTAGCTGCCCGGCGTGGTGGGCGATGTTCTCAGTCAGCTCCACCGTGCGGGTGGCTGCCCAGTACTCTTCCCACATCGCCTGGGCCTGGAATTGTTCGTCGGCACCCAGGCGGCGTGCACGTCCGGCAGCCGCCAGCGCCGCGCACACCTCGGGGTAGGCCAACCGAGAAGAGACCGCGGCGTCGCAGCCATCCCATAGCGCGGCGGCGATGTCGCTGCCATCCTCCTCGACCAGGAGTTTGACGAAGGCGCTGCTGTCGAAGTAAACGATCGGCACGGGTCAGCGGCGTTGTTCACGCACCAGGTCGGAGACCGACCCTCGAGCATGCACACGTGCTGCTCGGCGAGCCGTGGGCCGGCTGGCCGAGTGCGGCCGACTCACCACACCCTGCACAGTCAGCTGCTCCAGCAGCGGCGCGGTGTCCACAGCCACCAGCCGCACTACCGGCGTTCCCCGATCGGTGACGACGACCTCCTCGCCGGCGCGGACCCGCTCGATCCAGTCCGCGAGTTCGGCCCGCAACGTACTCACTGCCACCTCCATGACAGCAGTGTACAACAGAAGAGCAATAACTTGTACGTCGTGCCCAACCGAACACCCCGGCGGCCCGTGACCGGGCAATCATCCTGCACTGCTCACTCGCTCGCCGCCCGATCATCAGGTGGACAGGACGACGATCATGCGGATTCGCACGGTCGCCAAGGAAGGTGCGCTGGCGGCGTTGGCGGCATCCAAGCCGGGCGCGGCGGCCCGGCAACGCGGCTACGAGCCGGCGGCCGCCAGTGCCGCACACACGCAGACGGTCACGTACGGCAGCGCGATGCCGGTGTTGTCGGCCAGCGCCGGATGGCTGGCCAGCAGGTCGCGGACCCGGTCCAACGTCGTGCTGCGCACCTCGGCCGGCGAGGTGATGCAGTAGCTTCGGGACGACACCAAGTCGATAAGCGCCTGCGGTGTAACGTAATTGGTCCACTCAACCTGATGGCGTCGCAGCCCGGTGAACGGCTCCGGCAGCGTCACCCGGTCGCGGACCGGATCGCCGTCGCGGCCGACGATGTCACCGAGCTCTCGCACCCAGCCGAGCCGTTCGTCGCGGGTGTTCCACACCAAACCGAGGTGACCGCCCGGCCGCAGCACCCGGGCCACTTCCGGGATCGCGCGCGCCGGGTCGAACCAGTGCCACGCCTGCGCGACCAGTACCGTGTCAACGCTGTTGTCCGCCAACGGGATATCTTCGGCCGTGCCGAGCAGCGCCGGGGTGTCCGGCAGCGAGCTGCGCAGCACGTCGAGCATCTCCGGGATGGGGTCGACGGCCACCACGTCCAGGCCGCGTTCGACCAGCCGCGCCGTCAGCTTGCCGGTGCCCGCACCCAGGTCGAGCACATCGCGAGCCCCGGCCGGCAGCAGCCAGTCGATCGCCTCCGGCGGGTACGACGGGCGGCCCCGCTCGTAGGCGGCCGCCTCGGCGCCGAACGACAGCGAGCGGTCCGGCCGGCAGCGGGTCATCGGCGCACGCCCGCGGGCGCCAACTCGAGCGTCTGGCGGACCAGGTCGCCGACGGCGCGGGACTCGACGAGGAATCCGTCATGCCCGTAGATCGAGTCGACGATCTGCAGACCGCCACAGCCGGGCAACAGTTCCGCCAGCTCCTCCTGCAGCCGCAACGGATACAGCCGGTCGGAGGTGATGCCGGCGACCACCGCCGGCACCGGGCAGCCGCGCAGCGCTGCCCGCACCCCGCCGCGGCCGCGGCCCACGTCGTGGCTGGACAACGCGTCGGTCAGCACCACGTAGCTGCCCGCCTCGAACCGGGACACCAGCTTGGCGCCCTGATAGTCCAGGTAGCTTTGCACCGCGTAGCGGCCGCCGGCCGCCGGATCTTCCCCGTCCTGCGGGCTGTTGGCGAACCTGCTGTCCAGCTCGAGCTCGCCCCGGTAGGTCAGGTGCGCGAAGCGCCGGGCGATCTGCAGCCCGGCGTCCGGTGTGCGGCCGGTGTCGTAGTAGTCGCCGTTCTGCCAGTTCGGATCGGCCTTGATCGCCGCGATCTGGGTGCACTGGGTGCCGATCTGGTCGGCGGTGGCCCGCGCGCCGACGGCCAGCAGCAGCCCCGCGTGGACCCGGTCGGGGTGGCCGACCATCCATTCCAGCGCCCGGGCGCCGCCCATCGATCCGCCGACGACGGCGGCGACGTCGGTGATGCCCAGCGCGGCTAGCGCGGCCACGTCGGCTTCGACCTGATCGCGCACCGTTATCCGGGGAAACCGTGACCCCCAGGGCTTTCCGTCGCGGGCCAACGAGCCGGGCCCGGTCGAGCCGCGGCAGCCGCCCAGCACGTTGGTGGCGATCGCACACCACCGGTCGGTGTCGATCGGCGCGCCCGGCCCGGCGATGCCGTCCCACCATCCGGGCGTGGGATGTCCGGGACCGGCGGGTCCGGTGATGTGCGAGTCACCGGTGAGCGCGTGCAAGACCACCACGACGTTGTCGCGGGCGGGTGACAGCTCACCCCAGCGCTGCACGGCGATGCAGACGTCGTCGAGCACCGCACCGCTTTCCAGGGTCAGCGAGCCGATGTCGACCAGCCCGATCTCGCCCTCGGCGGGCAGCGTCCGGGTCGGTACGTCGGAGATCGTCACCTCAGGCTCCCTCACTCGGGCCGCTCACACGACCGCCGCCCGCGGATCGCCGCTGTCGGCGCGGTGCGCGCGTGCCGCGGCGAAGCCCAGCTCCAGGTCTGCCAGGATGTCGTCGATCCCCTCGATCCCCACGGCCAGCCGCACCAGACCCGGGCTCACGCCGGTGGCCAGCTGCTCCTCGGGGCTCAGTTGGGAGTGGGTCGTCGACGCCGGGTGGATCACCAGCGATCGGACGTCGCCGATGTTGGCGACGTGGCTGTGCAGCTTCAGCGCGTTGACGAAAGCCTTGCCGGCGTCGGCCCCGCCGGCCAGCTCGAACGCCAGCACCGCCCCGGTTCCCTTGGGCGCCAGCGTCTTTGCCCGTTCGTACCACGGCGAACTCGGCAGTCCGGCGTAGTTGACCGACAGCACCTCGTCGCGGCCGGTGAGGAACTCGGCGACGCGGCGGGCGTTGGCGACGTGCCGTTCCATGCGCAGGCTCAGTGTCTCCAGGCCCTGCGCCACCAGGAACGCGTTGAACGGCGACGCCGCCGAGCCGTAGTCGCGCAGCAGCTGCACCCGGGCCTTGACCGCGAACGCCGGCGGGCCCAACTGCGCGTACACCACGCCGTGGTAGCTGGCGTCGGGCGTAGTAAACCCGGGGAATCCGCGGCCGTTCGCCCAGTCGAAGGTGCCGCCGTCGACGATCACCCCGGCGATCGCCGCGCCGTGCCCGCCCAGGTACTTGGTGGCCGAGTGCACCACGATGTCGGCGCCCTGGCTGATCGGCTGGATCAGGTACGGGGTGGCGATGGTGTTGTCGACGATCAACGGCACGCCGTGCTGGTGCGCCACCGCCGACACCGCCGGCGTGTCGAGCACGTCGATCTGCGGGTTGGAGATGGTCTCGGCGAAGAACGCCTTGGTGTTGGGCCGCACCGCAGCACGCCAGCAGTCCAGGTTATCGGGGTCGTCGACGAAGCTGACCTCGACACCCAGCTTGGCCAGCGAATAGTGGAACAGGTTGTAGGTGCCGCCGTACAGCCGCGGGCTGGACACGATGTGATCGCCCGCCTCGGCCAGGTTGAGGATCGCGAACGTCTCGGCGGCCTGCCCGGACGCCAGGAACAGCGCCGCCACGCCGCCCTCCAGCGCGGCGATCCGCTGCTCGACGACATCGGTGGTCGGGTTGCCCATCCGGGTGTAGATGTTGCCCGGAATCTCCAGGCCGAACAGGGCGGCGGCGTGAGCGGTGTTGTCGAAGGTGTACGACGTCGTCTGGTAGATCGGCAGGGCGCGGGCGTTGGTGACCGGGTCCGGCCGCTGGCCGGCGTGGATCTGCCTGGTCTCGAACGACCAGTGCGCGGCCGGATCGGTGCTGTCGTCAGCGGTCATGTGGCGGCTTTCTGCTGGAAGGTGCGGTTGCTGGCGTTGCCGGCTCGCCGTCTGGCGACGGCGTCGGCCGGCGGCCACTCGTTCAGCAACTGCGACACACGAGGGGCCGGCCCAAATAGGCGCGCATCAGGTTTCCCTGTCTACTCGGGGGGCCCGTCATGGCGGACCCGCGCTTGCCGTGCGGCCGGTTGCGGCCGCTCAACCCGGTCATCACCCGGGGCACCCCACCGCGGTTGGAGGGTTGCCGGCCAGCAAGCCGGGGCTTGACGCTGGCGCTCATGACCTCGGGCTAGCTTATCGCACCGGCCCGATCCGACGCCACCTGCTTTTGCGGCCGCGCGTTCCCACGAAAATTCCTACGAAAATTCGGAGGGGTGACCACGGCTGGTGAGTCCAGCCCTCGGTGACCGGCCGGGCGGTCGGTTACCGGCTGAGGGGTCTGGTCTTCGTTTTGTGCCGCGTCGGGTTTTGCGATGGATGACCGCCGGCGATGACCGCCAACTTGTCGTGCTCGGCGACGGCGCCCCCTGGATCACCGAACCTGGCCACCGCCAACTGGCCCGAAGCCACCCCGATCGTCGACCTCTACCACGCCCGCCAACACCTGCACGACCTCGCCAAACCGCTCGAGCCCATACTCGGTGACGCCCACGCCGACTGGCTGGCCGCCCGCTTGGCCGACCTCGACTCTGGCGACATCGAAACCCTGGTCAACCAAACCGCCCGACTGCCCCTGACTGGCGACACCGCCACAGACACCACCAAAGCGTTGGCCTACTTCAAAACCAACGCCCACCGCATGCGCCTACTTCCGCGAGCACGGCATGTTCATCGGCTCTTGTGCTGTGGAAGCCGGCTCCAAAGCCGTGATCGGCCAACGC
>NZ_JAVKSH010000038.1:0-6932 GCF_039583805.1 Mycobacterium sp.
CCCTAGACCCTCGCCGTCGCTTTGACCTGCCCGACCAGCGGCGGGTATTGTCGAAGCTCGTGCCTGGCGGCTACGGCGCTTCACCCAAGGCGCGCACGCCGGGCCAATTCGCATGTCCACGACGAGACGGATGAAATTCCGCGGCGGGCGCGTGCGACACACCCGACCGCGGGGTACAGGGTTTATCCCAAGGCCGGGCACAACTGCAGTACAGAGACTTCGAACCAGAACGCAACAGGAGAAAGCCGGTAGATGCCAACCATTCAGCAGCTGGTCCGCAAGGGGCGCCGGGACAAGGTCGCCAAGGTCAAGACCGCGGCCCTCAAGGGCAGCCCGCAGCGGCGCGGCGTGTGTACCCGGGTGTACACCACGACCCCGAAGAAGCCGAACTCGGCGCTTCGCAAGGTGGCGCGCGTCAAGCTGACCAGCCAGGTTGAGGTCACGGCATACATTCCCGGCGAGGGTCACAACCTGCAGGAGCACTCCATGGTGCTGGTCCGCGGCGGCCGGGTGAAGGACCTGCCGGGCGTGCGGTACAAGATCATCCGCGGCTCACTGGACACCCAGGGCGTCAAGAACCGCAAGCAGGCACGCAGCCGCTACGGCGCCAAGAAGGAGAAGGGCTGATGCCGCGCAAGGGGCCTGCGCCGAAGCGCCCGCTGGTCAACGACCCCGTCTACGGGTCGCAGCTGGTGACCCTGTTGGTCAACAAGGTTCTACTGAAGGGGAAGAAATCGTTGGCCGAGCGCATCGTCTACGGTGCGCTCGAACAGGCGCGGGATAAGACCGGCACCGATCCCGTCATCACGCTCAAGCGGGCGCTGGACAACGTGAAGCCCGCGCTGGAGGTGCGCAGCCGTCGGGTCGGCGGCGCCACCTATCAGGTCCCGGTGGAGGTGCGGCCGGAACGGTCCACCACGCTGGCGCTGCGGTGGCTGGTCAGCTTCTCCCGGCAACGCCGCGAAAAGACCATGGTCGAGCGCCTGGCAAACGAGATTTTGGACGCCAGCAATGGCCTGGGGGCGTCCGTGAAGCGACGCGAGGACACTCACAAGATGGCCGAGGCCAACCGAGCCTTCGCGCATTATCGCTGGTGATCCCGCCCGGCGATGGGGCCGGACGAGACTGCTGACCGAGCAACCGAAAGAGTGGGAAGACTTCTGTGGCACAGAAGGACGTGCTGACCGACCTCACCAAGGTCCGCAATATCGGCATCATGGCGCACATCGATGCCGGGAAGACGACGACGACGGAGCGCATCCTCTACTACACCGGCATCAGCTACAAGATCGGTGAGGTGCACGACGGCGCCGCCACCATGGACTGGATGGAGCAGGAACAGGAGCGGGGGATCACCATCACCTCCGCCGCCACCACCTGTTTCTGGAATGACAACCAGATCAACATTATTGACACGCCTGGGCATGTTGATTTCACCGTCGAGGTGGAGCGCAGCCTTCGCGTGCTCGACGGCGCCGTCGCGGTCTTCGACGGCAAGGAAGGCGTCGAGCCGCAGTCCGAGCAGGTGTGGCGGCAGGCCGACAAGTACGACGTTCCGCGGATCTGCTTCGTCAACAAGATGGACAAGATCGGCGCCGACTTCTACTTCTCGGTCAAGACGATGGAGGAGCGCCTGGGCGCCAACGTCATTCCGATTCAGCTACCCGTCGGGTCGGAGGGCGACTTCGAGGGCATCGTCGACCTGGTCGAGATGAACGCCAAGGTGTGGCGCGGCGAAACGAAACTCGGCGAGCGCTACGACGTCGTCGATATTCCGGCCGAACTTGCCGAGAAGGCCGACGAGTACCGTACCAAGCTGCTCGAGGCGGTGGCCGAGACCGACGAGCACCTGCTGGAGAAGTACCTCGGCGGCGACGAGTTGACGGTGGACGAGATCAAGGGCGCGATCCGGAAGCTGACCATCAGCTCCGAGGCGTACCCGGTGCTGTGCGGCAGCGCGTTCAAGAACAAGGGCGTGCAGCCGATGCTGGACGCCGTCATCGACTACCTGCCGTCGCCGCTGGACGTTCCGCCGGCCATCGGTCACGCTCCGGGCAAGGAGGACGAGGAGGTCGTGCGCAAGCCGTCGACCGACGAGCCGTTCTCGGCGCTGGCGTTCAAGGTGGCCACCCACCCGTTCTTCGGCAAGCTCACCTACATCCGGGTGTACTCGGGCACCGTGGAGGCCGGCAGCCAGCTCATCAACGCCACCAAGGGCAAGAAGGAGCGGCTGGGCAAGCTGTTCCAAATGCACTCCAACAAAGAAAACCCAGTGAATGCCGCCTCGGCCGGTCACATATACGCGGTCATCGGCCTCAAGGACACCACCACCGGCGATACCCTGAGCGACCCGAACCAGCAGGTCGTGCTGGAGTCGATGACCTTCCCCGACCCGGTGATCGAGGTCGCCATCGAGCCGAAGACCAAGAGCGACCAGGAGAAGCTGAGCCTGTCCATCCAGAAGCTGGCCGAGGAGGACCCGACCTTCAAGGTGCATCTCGATCAAGAGACCGGCCAGACCGTGATCGGCGGCATGGGCGAGCTGCACCTGGACATCCTGGTGGACCGCATGCGCCGCGAATTCAAGGTCGAGGCCAATGTCGGCAAGCCGCAGGTGGCGTACAAGGAGACGATCCGCCGGAAGGTGGAGAGCGTCGAGTACACCCACAAGAAGCAGACCGGCGGCTCGGGCCAGTTCGCGAAGGTCATCATCACCGTCGAGCCGTTCACCGGCGAAGACGGCGCCACCTACGAATTCGAGAACAAGGTCACCGGTGGACGCATCCCTCGCGAGTACATCCCCGCGGTGGATGCCGGCGCCCAGGACGCTATGCAGTACGGCGTGCTGGCCGGCTATCCGCTGGTGAACGTGAAGGTCATCCTGCTCGACGGTGCCTACCATGACGTCGATTCCTCTGAGATGGCGTTCAAGATCGCGGGTTCGCACGTGATGAAGAAGGCGGCCGCCGCGGCTGCGCCGGTGATCTTGGAACCGATCATGGCCGTCGAGGTCATCACGCCCGAGGACTACATGGGCGACGTGATCGGCGACCTGAACTCCCGCCGTGGCCAGATCCAGGCCATGGACGAGCGCGGCGGCGCACGCGTGGTCAAGGCGCACGTGCCGCTGTCGGAGATGTTCGGCTACGTCGGCGACCTGCGGTCGAGGACGCAAGGCCGGGCGAACTACTCCATGGTTTTCGACTCGTACGCCGAAGTGCCGGCGAACGTGTCGAAGGAGATCATCGCGAAGGCGACGGGCGAGTGAGCGAAGCTTAGGCGACCCGGAGTAACCTTGCCCGGTCACCAGCGGGGCAAAACTGAAAACATCAACACTGCTTTAGCAAGCACCAACAAGTCCAGGAGGACGAGAGAAGTGGCGAAGGCGAAGTTCGAGCGGACGAAGCCGCACGTCAACATCGGGACCATCGGTCACGTTGACCACGGCAAGACCACGCTGACCGCGGCGATCACCAAGGTTCTGCACGACAAGTACCCGTCTTTGAACGAGTCGCGTGCATTCGACCAGATCGACAACGCGCCCGAGGAGCGTCAGCGCGGTATCACCATCAACATCTCCCACGTGGAGTACCAGACCGAGAAGCGCCACTACGCGCACGTCGACGCGCCGGGCCACGCCGACTACATCAAGAACATGATCACCGGCGCCGCCCAGATGGACGGCGCGATCCTGGTGGTGGCCGCCACCGACGGTCCGATGCCGCAGACCCGCGAGCATGTGCTGCTGGCCCGCCAGGTCGGCGTGCCTTACATCCTGGTCGCGCTGAACAAGGCCGACATGGTCGACGACGAGGAGCTGCTCGAACTCGTCGAGCTAGAGGTCCGGGAACTGTTGGCCGCCCAGGAGTTCGACGAGGACGCCCCGGTGGTCCGGGTCTCCGCGCTCAAGGCGCTCGAGGGCGACTCGAAGTGGGTCGAGGGCATCGAGGAGCTGATGAACGCGGTCGACGAGTCGATCCCCGACCCGGTCCGCGACACCGAAAAGCCCTTCCTGATGCCGGTCGAGGACGTCTTCACCATCACCGGACGCGGCACCGTCGTCACCGGCCGGGTGGAGCGCGGCGTGATCAACGTCAACGAGGAAGTCGAGATCGTTGGCATCAAGCCGACCAGCACCAAGACCACCGTCACCGGGGTTGAGATGTTCCGCAAGCTGCTCGACCAGGGGCAGGCGGGCGACAACGTCGGTCTGCTGCTGCGTGGTGTCAAGCGCGAGGACGTCGAGCGCGGTCAGGTGATCACCAAGCCCGGCACCACCACGCCGCACACCGAGTTCGAGGGCCAGGTCTACATTCTGTCCAAGGACGAGGGCGGCCGGCACACGCCGTTCTTCAACAATTACCGTCCGCAGTTCTACTTCCGCACCACGGACGTGACCGGTGTGGTCACGCTGCCGGAGGGCACCGAAATGGTGATGCCCGGTGACAACACCAACATCTCGGTGAAGCTCATCCAGCCGGTCGCCATGGACGAGGGCCTGCGCTTCGCGATCCGCGAAGGCGGCCGCACCGTCGGCGCCGGCCGGGTCACCAAGATCATCAAGTAGTTTACGGCGACGCGGCGCTCACCTGAACGGGTGAGCGCCGCGTCGCGTTCAGTGCTGCCGCTCGATGCGCTCATCACGGGACCCCGGTGGGGGTGAAACACGTTTCAGTTTCGCTGCTAGCCTGTCGGCAGCCGACGAAAGGGGCGTGGATGTCGGGAAGTTTGCAGGGTCGGGTGGCATTCGTCACCGGAGCCGCCCGTGGGCAGGGTCGTTCGCATGCGGTTCGGCTGGCCCGTGCGGGCGCCGACGTGATCGCCCTGGACGTCTGCGCGCCGGTGTCCGACAGCATCACCTACCCGGGGGCGACTCCGGAGGACCTCGCCGAGACAGTGCGCGCAGTCGAAGCCGAGGGCCGTAAGGTGCTGGCCCGCGAGGTCGATGTTCGCGACGACGCGGCGCTGCGGCTGCTGGTAGCCGACGGCGTGGAGCAGTTCGGCCGGCTCGACGTCGTGGTCGCCAACGCGGGCGTGCTGAGTTGGGGCAGGGTCTGGGAGTTGACCGACGAGCAGTGGGACACCGTCATCGGGGTGAACCTGTCCGGTACCTGGCGCACGGTGCGCGCCGCGGTGCCGGCGATGATCGAGGCCGGCAACGGCGGATCGATCATCGTCGTCAGCTCGTCGGCGGGACTGAAAGCCACGCCCGGCAACGGCCATTATTCGGCGTCCAAGCACGGGCTCGTGGGATTGACCAACACGCTGTCCCTGGAGCTGGCCGAATTCGGCATCCGCGTCAACTCTATTCACCCGTACTCCATCGAAGCCGCCATGGTCGAACCGGAGGTGATGGCGCAGATCTTCACCAAACACCCGCATTATGTGCACAGCTTTCCACCAATGCCGTTGCAGCCCAAGAGCTTTATGACGCCCGACGAAGTGTCGGACGTCGTGGTCTGGCTTGCCGGCGATGGCTCGGGTGCCATTACCGGTCTCCAAATCCCGGTTGACAAGGGCGCACTGAAGTATTGACTCCCGTGGTGGGAACTCACACTTGCTCGATACCACCCGAGGGACGCCGCCGGGGTGGTCGCCGTGCCGGCGGATGATCCCGTCGTGCACGACATCGCCGTGACCGGTAGCGGCAACGGAGCTGACACGAAAATCGTGATCGTCGGCGGCGGTCTGGCGGCGGTACGGACCGCCGAACACCTGCGCCGCGCCGATCACACCGGCTCCATCACCATCGTCAGCGACGAAGTCCACTTGCCTTACGACCGGCCCCCGCTGTCCAAGGAGGTGCTGCGCAGCGAGGTCGACGACGTAACCCTAAGGCCGAGGCAGTTCTACGACGACAACGACATCACGCTTCGTCTCGGCTCGGCGGCAACCGGCGTGGACACCGTCGCACGGACAGTGGCGCTGGCCGACGGCTGCGTGCTCGGCTACGGCGAGCTGGTTATCGCGACCGGCCTGGTGCCGCGGCGCATTTCGGCGTTCCCCGATCTCGAGGGCATCCGCGTGCTGCGCTCGTTCGACGAGAGCCTGGCGCTGCGCGAGCACGCGTCGCAGGCCCGGCACGCCGTGGTCGTCGGCGCCGGCTTCATCGGTTGCGAGGTCGGGGCAAGCCTGCGCAGCCTCGGGGTGGACGTCGTCCTGGTGGAGCCGCAGCCGGCGCCGTTGGCATCGGTGCTGGGTGTCCAGATCGGCGAGTTGGTGGCGCGGCTGCACCGCGCCGAAGGTGTCGACGTGCGCGCCGGAGTCGGCGTTGCAGCGGTCCGCGGACCGGGCCGGGTGGACACGGTGGTGTTGACCGATGGCTCCGAGGTGACCGCCGACCTGGTGGTGGTCGGCATCGGGTCACGGCCGGCGACGGACTGGCTGGCCGGCAGCGGGGTCGATGTCGACAACGGCGTGATCTGCGATGCGGCCGGACGTACCAGCGCGCCCAACGTGTGGGCGCTCGGTGATGTTGCCTCCTGGCGAAATCCGATGGGACATCAAGTGCGGGTGGAACATTGGAGCAACGTTGCCGAACAGGCCCGAGTCGTGGTGCCCGCGATGCTGGGACGTGACACGCCGTCGAACGTCGTCGTCGCGTATTTCTGGAGCGACCAGTACGACGTCAAGCTCCAGTGTCTGGGCGAGCCGCACGCCACCGACACCGTGCACCTCGTCGAGGACGACGGTCGCCGGTTTCTCGCGTACTACGAGCGCGACGGTGTGGTGGTCGGCGTGGTCGGTGCCGGGATACCCGGCGCGGTGATGAAGACCCGGGCCAAGGTCGCTGCAGGGGCGCCGATCGCGGAGGTCCTCCGGTAGCCGGCCTCCCCGCGACAGTGCGCAGAATCCCGTCCGACTCCGGCGTAACGCCGATCAGACACGCACGCTCGCCGGGGGAGGCCGGGATCCGCGCAGGCCCGACCCGG
>NZ_JAVKSH010000038.1:7032-28562 GCF_039583805.1 Mycobacterium sp.
CGTCCGACTCCGGCGTAACGCCGATCAGACACGCACGCTCGCCGGGGGAGGCCGGGATCCGCGCAGGCCCGACCCGGGACCGCGGCAGCCGATTCAGCGGTCCAGACCCGCGCGGACGGCGTCGAACGCAGCCCCGAGCGCCTGCGGCAAGGATGCGGACTCGTCGTCCAGCCAATGCTCGTAGGCGCTCAACGCGACTCCCAACATCATCCAGGCGAGCGTCTGCGGCAGCAGGTCAGCGGTTGTTGTGCCGCAGCGCCGTGCCACAAACTCCGCGATCACCGCGCGCCAGCCGGCATACATCGTCATCGAATAGGCTTGCAGCTCTTCGGTTTGCAGGATGACCCGCATCCGCTGACGATGCCGGGCGGTCTCGGACTCGTCGAAAGTGTTGAACGCCAACAATGCTGCGCGCAGCGCGTCACCGAGCGGAACGAGCGGGTCGACAGCGTCGAGCAATTCCCGCAGATGCTGCAGGTGAGCGTCGAAGTCGCCCCACGGGATCGCGTTCTTGGACGCGTAGTAGCGGAACAGGGTCCGGCGGGCGATGCCCGCGGCCTGCGCGACATCGTCGACGCTGACCTGGGCGAAGCCGCGGGCGGCAAACAACTCGAGGGCCACGTCGGTGATCTGGTGCGGCGTCGTGGTGCGACGCCGGCCCGCCCGCGCCTGCTGCACCAAAACCCCGCCCTTCCGTTGTGGCACTCGATGCCATATTCTGACCAAGATTGTGACCGGGCCGACACCCGATTGTCGAGCCCCCGAGCAGAAAGGCAACCCCCATGGAGCCCAATCAGCAGATCGACACCGACACCGAGCTTGTCACCCAGACCCCGGTCACCCAGACCCCGGCGACCCAGACCCCGGTGACCCAGACCCCGGTGACCCAGACCCCGGCGACCCAGACCCCGGTGACCCAGATCCCGGTGACCCAGACCCTGGTGACCCAGACCCTGGTGACCCAGACCCTGGTGGAAGAGGTCTCCATCGACGGCATGTGCGGGGTCTACTGACCGTGGCCGCCCCGGCGGCAGCCGTCTTCGACCCCGACGTGGGCTGGCAGTTGCACCCGCAGGTGGCGGTGCGACCCGAAACGTTCGGGGCGCTGTTGTATCACTTCGGCACGCGCAAGTTGTCGTTTCTGAAGAACCGCACCATGCTCGCCGTCCTGCAGTCGCTGGCCGACCACCCCGACGTGCGGAGCGCCTGCCGGGCCGCCGGCGTCGACGACGCGGCCCAGCGTCCCTACCTGCACGCGCTGAGTGTGCTGGCGGGCTCACACATGCTGGTGCCCAGGGAGGGTCGATGACGCTACCTCGCCTCGTCGAGCAGTTCGAACGCGGCCTGGACGCGCCGATCTGTCTCACCTGGGAGCTCACCTACGCGTGCAACCTGGCGTGCGTGCACTGTCTGTCGTCGTCGGGCCGACGCGATCCACGGGAGCTGTCCACCGGCCAGTGCAAGGACGTCATCGACGAACTGGAACGCATGCAAGTGTTCTACGTCAACATTGGTGGCGGGGAACCGACTGTGCGGCCGGACTTTTGGGAGCTGGTCGACTACGCGACCGCACATCACGTCGGGGTGAAATTCTCCACCAACGGGGTGCGGATCACTCCCGAGGTGGCTGTCCGGTTGGCGGCCAGCGACTACGTCGACGTGCAGATCTCGCTGGACGGCGCGACCCCCGCCGTCAACGACGCGGTCCGGGGTGCCGGGTCCTACGCCATGGCGATACGCGCACTGGAGAATCTGGCGGCGGCCGGCTTCGGTGACGCCAAGATCTCGGTGGTGGTCACCCGCCACAACGTCCATCAGCTCGACGAATTCGCCGCGTTGTCAGACAGTTACGGTGCTACGTTGCGGATCACCCGGTTGCGGCCGTCGGGCCGCGGGGCCCAGGTGTGGGACGAGCTGCACCCGACCGCCGACCAGCAGGTCCGGCTCTACGAGTGGCTGGTCGCCAAGGGTGAGCGCGTGCTGACCGGTGACTCCTTCTTCCACCTGTCGCCGCTGGGTGGACCCGACGCGCTGGCCGGGCTGAACATGTGCGGAGCCGGCCGGGTGGTATGTCTGATCGACCCGGTGGGCGACGTGTATGCCTGCCCGTTCGCCATCCACGACCGCTTCCTTGCCGGAAACGTGTTGTCCGACGGTGGTTTCGACAACGTCTGGAAGCACGCCCCGTTGTTCCGCGAGCTGCGCGAGCCGCAGTCGGCGGGCGCCTGCCGCAGCTGTGACCACTACGACAGCTGCCGGGGCGGCTGCATGGCGGCCAAGTTCTTCACCGGCCTGCCGCTCGACGGCCCCGATCCGGAGTGCGTGCGCGGCTACGGCGCCCCGGCGCTGGCACGCGAGCGCGAGAAGCCGCAGCCCGCGGCCGACCACTCGCACCGGCGGCGGGCCGGCGGGCCGGTGCCCCTGACGCTGTCCAGGCGTCCGCCGCGGCGGCTGTGCAGCGAAAGCCCGGTCTAGCCATGAATGCCTGGTTCGAGACAGTCGCCGTCGCGCAGCAGCGGGCAAAGCGCCGGCTGCCCAAGTCCGTGTACGCCGCGCTGATCGCGGCCAGCGAGAAAGGGCTGACCGTCTCCGATAACGTCGCGGCGTTCAGCGAGCTGGGCTTCGCGCCGCACGTCGTGGGCGTTGCCGATAACCGCAATTTGTCGACAACGGTTATGGGACAACATATTTCGCTCCCGGTGCTCATCTCGCCCACCGGTGTGCAGGCGGTCGACCCGGATGGCGAGGTGGCGGTCGCGCGCGCGGCGGCGGCGCGAGGCACCGCGATGGGCCTGTCGTCGTTCGCCAGCAAGCCGATCGAAGAGGTCATCGCCGCCAACAGCAAACTGTTCTTCCAGGTGTACTGGCTGGGCGGGCGGCACACGATCGCCGAGCGGGTGGAGCGGGCCCGCCGGGCCGGCGCCGTCGGACTGATCGTCACCACCGACTGGACGTTCTCGCACGGCCGGGACTGGGGCAGCCCCAGGATTCCGGAGCAGATGAACCTGCGGGCCATCCTGCGGCTGTCGCCGGAGGCGATCACCCGACCCGGGTGGTTGTGGAAGTTCGCCAAGACGCTACGCCCACCGGACCTGCGGGTGCCCAACCAGGTGCCGCGCGGCCAGACCGGCCCGACGTTCTTCGCCGCCTACGGCGAGTGGATGTCGACCCCGCCGCCGACCTGGGCGGACATCGCCTGGCTGCGCGAGCTGTGGGGCGGGCCGTTCATGCTCAAAGGCGTCATCCGCGTCGACGACGCGAAAAGAGCCGTGGATGCCGGTGTTTCGGCGATCTCGGTATCCAATCACGGCGGCAACAACCTGGACGGCACGCCGGCGACGATTCGCGCGCTGCCCGCCGTGGCCGAGGCGGTCGGCGACCAGGTGGAGGTGCTGCTCGACGGTGGCATCCGGCGCGGTAGTGATGTCGTCAAGGCGCTGGCTCTGGGGGCGCGTGCGGTGATGATCGGCCGGGCGTACCTGTGGGGCCTGGCAGCCGCCGGGCAGGCGGGGGTGGAGAACGTTCTCGACATCCTGCGCGGCGGCATCGATTCTGCGCTCATGGGTCTCGGGCGGGCATCGGTCCACGACCTCTGCGCAGACGACCTTGTCATTCCACCGGGGTTTGCCCGGGTGCTCGGAACCCCGACGACGTCGTCAGGCCCGGGACCGCATTCCGTTACCAATGGGTAGCGTGATACTCACGTTACTGACGTGGCCCAGATAGACGAGCGTGACCACACGGCAGGGGCCCGGAAAAAAATTATCCAGAGAGCCAACACTCTATGCACGCCAGGTGAATTCGTCTTACCATCAGCGGGTGGCTTTCGCCGGCGAACTCGGATGCGCAACATCGAGGCAGCTTGACGACACGTCGCCGGCGCTCATCATCCCGGTCGGCTCCACCGAACAGCATGGCCCCCATCTGCCGCTGGACACCGATACCCGGATCGCGACGGCCGTCGCCCGGGGGCTCGCCGGCCGCCTCGCCCGGGCGAACGGGGCCGCGGAGCGCAACTGGATGGTGGCGCCGGCCATCGCCTACGGCGACAGCGGCGAGCACCAGAGCTTCCCGGGCACGATCTCCATCGGCAGCCGCGCCCTGGCCACGCTGCTGGTGGAGTACGGCCGGTCGGCCACCTGCTGGGCCTCGCGGTTGCTTTTCGTCAACGCACACGGCGGCAACGTCGCAGCGCTGAACCGCGCTAGCCGGACCCTGCGGTCCGAAGGGCGCGACGTGGCATGGTGCGGCTGCACCGTCGTGGGCGCCGACGCACATGCCGGACACACCGAAACGTCGTTACTGCTGTACATTTCGCCGACTGATGTCACGGCGGACCGGTGGTGTGCCGGCAACGGTGAACCACTGACCGAGCTGCTGCCGGCGATGCGCCGCGGCGGAGTCGCGGCGGTCAGCGCGGTCGGCGTGCTGGGGGACCCGACGACGGCAACCACCGCCGAGGGGGAGCGGATTCTGACGGAGATGATCGGTGGGTGCCTGCGTCGGGTCACGCGCTGGAATCCAGGTGTGGACGGGATGCTGGCATGAGCCGGACCCAGCTGCCGGACGGGTTTGCTGTCCAGGTCGACCGGCGGGTCCGTGTCCTCGGCCAGGGCGCGGCGTTGCTGGGCGGATCTCCGACCCGGCTGTTGCGGCTGGCGCCCGCGGCCCAGGTGATGCTCGCCGATGGTCGCCTGGAAGTTCGCGACGCCGTCAGCGCCGAGCTCGCGCGCACTCTGCTCGACGCGACGGTGGCTCACCCCCGGCCTGCCGGCGGCCCGTCCTACACCGACGTCACCGTGGTGATTCCGGTGCGCGACAACACTCTTGCGTTGCAACGGTTGGTGGCGTCGTTGCGTGGACTGCGCATCATCGTCGTCGACGACGGCTCGTCGACACCAGTCCAGCCCGAGGACCTGGCCGGGAACCTGTGTGACATCCAGGTGCTGCGCCATTCCGTGAGTCGCGGACCCGCGGCCGCCCGCAATACCGGATTAGCCTCGTGCTCGACGAATTTCGTCGCGTTCATGGATTCCGACGTGGTCCCACGCCGGGGTTGGCTGGAGGCCTTGCTGGGTCACTTCTGTGACCCGACGGTCGCGCTGGTCGCCCCGCGCATCGTGGGGTTGTCCCAGGACGATCATGTGCTGGCGCGGTACGAGGCACTGCGCTCGTCGCTGGATCTGGGGGACCGTGAGGCGCCGGTCCTGCCCTACAGCACGGTGTCGTTCGTTCCCAGCGCCGCGATCGTCTGCCGCACGTCGACGCTGCACGCGATCAGTGGTTTCGACGAGACACTGCAGTCCGGTGAGGATGTGGACCTGTGCTGGCGGCTGCTCGAATCCGGCTCGCGGCTGCGCTACGAGCCAATTGCGTTGGTAGCACACGACCATCGAACCGAACTACGCGATTGGATCGCGCGCAAGGCCTTCTACGGCGGCTCGGCCGCGCCGCTGTCGGCGCGCCATCCGGACAAGACGGCGCCGCTGGTGATCTCCGGCTGGACGCTGACAGCGTGGATCCTGATGGCCGTCGGGTCGGGCCTGGGCTATCTGGCTTCGCTGCTGGTCGCCGCACTGACCGGCCGTCGAATCGCCCGGACGCTGCACGGCGAGGGCACCCGGTTCTGGGACGTCGTGGTGGTCGCGGCCCGCGGATTGTGGTCGGCGGGGCTACAGCTGGCCGAGGCGTTATGTCGACACTACTGGCCGGTGGCGCTGCTCGCGGCGATCGTGTCCCGGCACTGTCGTCATGTGGTGGTGATCGCCGCCGTCGCTGAGGGCGTGGTGGATTGGGCACGCCGCAGAGGGGCCAGCGCGGACGACTGCAAACCTATCGGGCTGATGACCTATCTGGTACTGCGGCGGCTCGACGACCTGGCTTACGGTGCCGGGCTGTGGCGCGGTGTGGTCCGGGAACGCAATATCGGGCCACTCAAACCGCAGATTCGGATCTGACCCCTGTCCGCGGTTGCCCGACATCCCGATGTGCTGATCATCGGCGCGGGCAGCGCCGGATCCGTTCTCGCAGAGCGGCTATCCGCCGATCCCGGCTGCGCCGTGACAGTGCTGGAGGCCGGTCCCGGCCTGAGCGACGCGGCTCTGCTGGCGTTGAGCGCCAACGGGCTGGCCTTGCCCATCGGGGTCGACAGCCCGCTGGTTGCGCGGTACGCGGCACAACTGACGGACCACCCGGTCCGGCGGGTGTCGATCATGCGAGGCGCGACGGTCGGTGGATCGGGTGCGGTCAACGGCGGCTACTTCTGCCGCGGGGTGCCCGCCGACTTCGGGTGGGCGCCGGGCTGGGCGTCCGAAGACGTGATCGGGCACTATCGCGCGATAGAGGCCGACCTGGACTTCACGACGCCCGCCCACGGCGTCAGCGGGCCGATACCGGTTCGCCGGGTCGCCGAAATGTGTCGACTCAGCGAAACCTTCGTGACTTACGCTCAGCGCGCGGGCGTTTCGTGGATCAGCGACCTCAACGACGCCGGTCCGACACTGCCGTCAGGGGTGGGAGCAGTGCCGCTCAACATCATCGACGGAGTGCGGACCAGTTCTGCTGCGGCCTTTCTGCTTCCGGCGCTCGGCCGCCCGAACCTCACGCTGCTCACCCGGACGCGCGCAGTCCGGGTGCGTTTTTCGGTTAGTCGGGCCGTCGGTGTCGAGGCGATCGGCCCGGACGGTCCTGTAACGCTTTCAGCGGATCGAATTGTGTTGTCTGCCGGCGCGATCGAATCAGCACACGTGCTGATGCTGTCAGGGATCGGAGATGAGGGAACGCTGCACAGTGTGGGCGTGGAGACGGTCTCGGCGTTGCCGGTCGGGATGGCGTGCAGCGACCATCCGGAGTGGGTGTTGCCGGCAACGTGGCCGGCCGAGACGGGTCGGCCACCGCTCGAGGTTGTAATGAGCACATCCGACGGCATCGAGATAAGGCCGTACACTGCTGGTTTCGGGGTGATGGCCGGCGAAGCGGCTGCCGAACCGCCGGACTGGCCGCATATAGGGGTGGCTCTGATGCGGCCGCGGGCGCGTGGCCGCATCACCCTGGCATCCGCCGATCCCGCGATGCCGCCGCGGATCGAGCACCACTACGACAGTCAACCCGACGATCTGTCCGCCCTCCAGCAGGGCTGCGACGTGGTGTGTGAATTAGTCGGCAGCGCAATAGGAGCCGCGAAACCGTCATGGTCGACCTCGCAACATCTGTGTGGCAGCGCCCCGATGGGCGACGAGCGAGATCCGCTCGCCGTCGTGGACAACCGTTGCCGCGTTCACGGACTGGAGGGACTCTGGGTCATCGACGGGTCGATCCTGCCGACGGTCACCAGCCGTGGTCCGCATGCGACGATCGTGATGCTCGCGCACCGGGCTGCCGAGTTTGTGCGCACGGGCTAGTCCGACATTGCGGGAAGATCAGCGCAGCCGGTATCGGATCGGCAGGTGCTTGAGGCCGCCGACGAAGACGGTCGAGACAAGTTCTGGATCACCGCTCAGCTCAATAGATTTCAGCCGCGGCAGCAGTTCGCTGAAGAAGCTGTTCACTTCCATTCGGGCCAGTGCCGCACCCAGGCAGAAATGCACTCCGTAGCCGAATGCCAAGTGCTTGTTGGGATCACGGCCCACGTCGAAGCGGAACGGTTCGTCGAACACCTCCTCGTCCCGGTTGGCCGAGACGTAGGACAAATACACCGACTCACCCTTGCTGACGGGCACTCCGCGGACCCTGGTGTCGGCGGTGGCGGTGCGCATGAATTCCTTTACCGGGGTCACCCAGCGAATCATCTCTTCGGTGGCAAGCGGCATCAGGTCGAGGTTGTCGCTCAGTCGCTGCCGCTGGTCGGGGTTTTCGATCAGCGCCCGCAGTCCGCCGGAGATGGTGGCGCTGGTGGTGTCGTGACCCGCCGTGGCGATGATCACGTAGTAGGACACGGTGTCGACGTCGGAGAGCGGCTCGCCGTCGATGCGGGCGTTGGCAATCGCCGACGCCAGGTCCTCGGTCGGATGCTCACGCCGGGCGGCGCTGATGGCGTTGAAGTAGCCGAAAAAGTCGAACAGCACCTGAAGTTGTTCTTCCGGGGTTGTGCCGCGCCGGAACTCGGTGTCGTCGCCGCCGAAGAGCTCCTGGGTGAGGCGCAGCATCCGGGGAAAGTCCGATTCCGGCAGGCCCAGCAGGGACAGGATGACGTAGAGCGGGTAGTTGACGGCCACCTCCTGCACGAAGTCGCATTCGGGGCCCACGTCCAGCATCTTGTCGACGTAGATCCGTGCCAGCTCGTCGACGCGGACCTTCAGGGCCCGCATCGCCTTGGGGCGGAACCAGTCCGCGCCGATCGCCCGCACCACCCGGTGCTGCGGGTCGTCCATGTGGATCAGGGTGCGCAACCCCATCCCGGCGTCCAGCTGGGCGCGCGCGACGTCGTCGTTCTCCGCCGTCTGGAGCAGCGGTCGAGGCTCGTTGATCCACAGCTCGTTGTCGCGCTCGATGTCCATGATGTCGGCATGCTTGGTGATCGCCCAGAACGGTCGGTACGGCGGGCAGTCGACCAGCGACACCGGCGCATGGGTGCGCAGGTGGGTCAGGGCAGCATGTAGCCGCGGCTCGTCGGCGTACGCGGTCGGGTCAGCGAACACCGTGGCGGCCTGGTCGACGATTGGCGTGCTCATGAGACTCCTCTGGCTGTTGGCCGATACCTTTCGAGTGTCGGTGATGCCGGATCGCCGAGGAAGGGTTTTGATGGATCCGTGCGCTTGATTCTGGTGTCGATGCGGTCGGTCCGACGCCGATGCGCGCGTGCCGTGCTGGTGACGGCCGCGGTGGTGGCTGCGGGCTGCGGGCAGGGCAGCGGCGCAACGCCGCAACCGGTGTACGCAGGCCCGCTCGATGCGGCCATCGTGCGCACCTCGTCGGGGCTGGTGCGTGGAGAGGTTGCTGCGGATTACCGTCTTTTCCAGGGTATTCCGTACGCCACACCGCCTGTGGGCGCACTGCGGTGGCAGGCGCCCCGGCCTGCGGCGCGATGGTCGGGCCTGCTGGACGCCAGTAAACCGGGGCCGCAGTGCACGCAGGAATCCGCGCGCGACTCTCGTGCCGGCAAACCGAGCAGCGAGGACTGCCTCACCCTGAACGTGTGGACGCCGTCGGTCGGACCGCTGGGCGAGAAGCGCCCGGTGATGGTGTGGATCCACGGCGGTGGCTTCGTGAACGGCAGCGGCGACGTCTACCACGCGCGCAGGCTGGCCGCCGACGGCCGGATCGTCGTCGTCACCATCAACTATCGGCTGGGTGCGTTGGGCTTTCTGGCGCATCCCGCGCTGGGCCGGGCCGACGACGCCGGTAACTACGGGCTGGCCGACCAGCAGGCCGCGCTGCGCTGGGTGCGGGACAACATCGCCGACTTCGGCGGCGACCCGGGCAGGGTGACCGTCGCCGGCGAGTCGGCGGGCGGCATGTCGGTGTGTGACCACCTGGTGGCGCCGGGATCGGCGGGGCTCTTCCGCGCCGCAATCATTCAGAGCGGGCCATGTCAGGCCCAGGTCGACGTGGCGACCGCGCGGCGTCGCAGTCTGGACTACGCGGCCTCGGTGGGCTGCGGGGGTGGGGCCACCGCCGCCGTCTGCCTCCGTGCGCTGCCGGCCACCACGCTGGCCCGTCCGCCCTGGTACGCCCACATCGGTGACTCCGACGCGCTGTCCGGCCCGGCCACCGGGTCGGTGGTGCTGCCGGGCGCGCCGACGGCGGCCTTCGCCGCGGGCCAGGGCCGTCGCGTCCCGGTGCTCGTCGGCGTCAACCACGACGAGTTCACCATGTTCGCGGCGCTGCGGTACCGAAGGCTGGGCCGGGGCGTCACGCCCGCCGAATATCCGCGGGTGCTCAACGACGTCTTCGGTTCTGACGGCCGGGTGGTGCTGGCACACTACCCCCCTGGCCGCTACGGCGGCGACGTGTCACTGGCCTATTCCGCCGCGCTCACCGACGGTGCGTTCGCCTGTGTCGCCGACCGGATGGCCGGCTTCTTGGCGCGGCACGCGCCGGTATACGCCTACGAGTTCGACGATCCACACGCCCCTGCTCCAGACCCGTTGCGGCAAGCACCTTTTCCGGTTGGAGCGAGCCACTCGCTGGAACTGCGCTATCTCTTCGACGTGGGTGGCGCGCCGCCGTTGGATGCGGCGCAGCGGGCGCTGTCCGACCAGATGATCGCCTATTGGAGCCGCTTTGTGACGGTCGGGGCGCCGGCGGCGGCAGGCCAGCCCGACTGGCCCGCCCTCGACGGTGATCACGGCCCGTTGATGTCGTTGCGACCCGACGGCAGCAGGCTCGTCACCGGCTATGCGGAGTCGCACCAGTGCCCGTTCTGGGCAACCCTGAAGGGCCGGCCGTGAGCCGTCACGTGCTTCGTGGGCTCTCGTGACCAACGGGGCTGATGTTGCCTGACGAGCCACCCGGCGGGAATTTGGCCGACGCCATGATCTAGGGCATACTGTGCAGGTTGCCCTGCGCCGGGTTCGCGCCTGGCCGGGCATACGACCGGCGCCCGGACGGGCGCGTCCGGTCCCCACCTCGGAGCGCGACGAAAGTTGGTCGCGGCTGAGGTTGCGTGCGGGCGACACGCCCGACCGCGGGGGCCGGTGGACCACGACAGGTAAAGAGCGTCGTAACGTCCGGCGCGATGCCAGTCGGCCCAGGCCGATCGGTGCGCGGCCGAACACCGGGCCCCGACAGGAACACCGGGCCCGGCAGGTGGAGAGCGAGGTAGCAGAAGCGTGGCGGGACAGAAGATCCGCATCAGGCTCAAGGCCTACGACCACGAGGCCATTGACGCCTCCGCGCGCAAGATCGTCGAGACGGTTGTGCGGACCGGGGCCAGCGTGGTGGGTCCGGTGCCGTTGCCGACCGAGAAGAACGTCTACTGCGTCATCCGCTCCCCGCACAAGTACAAGGACTCGCGGGAGCACTTCGAGATGCGCACGCACAAGCGGCTCATCGACATCATCGATCCGACACCGAAGACCGTTGACGCTCTGATGCGCATCGACCTGCCGGCCAGCGTCGACGTCAACATCCAATAGGAGATCGGCGAACAATGGCGAGAAAGGGCATCCTGGGCACCAAGCTGGGCATGACGCAGGTGTTCGACGAGAACAACCGCGTGGTCCCGGTGACGGTGGTCAAGGCCGGGCCGAACGTGGTGACCCGGATCCGGACCCCCGAGCATGACGGCTACAGCGCCGTGCAGCTGGCGTACGGCGAGATCAGTCCCCGCAAGGTCAACAAACCGCTGAGCGGTCAGTACGCCGCCGCGGGTGTCAACCCGCGCCGGCACCTGGCGGAGTTGCGTCTCGACGATGCCGAGGCCGCAGCGCAGTACGAGGTGGGGCAGGAGCTGACCGCCGAGATCTTCTCCGCCGGAAGCTACGTCGACGTGACCGGCACCTCCAAGGGTAAAGGCTTCGCCGGCACCATGAAGCGGCACGGATTCCGCGGACAGGGTGCCAGCCACGGCGCGCAGGCGGTGCATCGCCGTCCGGGTTCCATCGGCGGCTGCGCCACCCCGGCGCGGGTGTTCAAAGGCACGCGGATGGCCGGCCGGATGGGCAACGACCGGGTGACCACGCAGAACCTGTTGGTGCACAAGGTCGATGCCGAAAACGGCGTGCTGCTGATCAAGGGCGCTGTTCCCGGCCGCACCGGGGGACTCGTGATGGTCCGCAGTGCGATCAAACGAGGTGAGAAGTGATGCCAGACCAGAAGGTCCTGGAGATTCCGGTCAAGACGCCGGCCGGAACGGCGGAGGGCTCCGTCGAGCTTCCGGCCGAACTGTTCGACGCGCCGGCCAACATCGCCCTGATGCACCAGGTGGTCGTCGCCCAGCTGGCCGCGGCTCGGCAGGGCACGCACTCGACCAAGACCCGCGGCGATGTCCGTGGCGGTGGCCGTAAGCCCTACCGGCAGAAGGGCACCGGGCGGGCACGGCAGGGCTCGACGCGGGCCCCGCAGTTCACCGGCGGCGGCATCGTGCACGGTCCCAAGCCGCGCGACTACAGCCAGCGCACACCGAAGAAGATGATCGCGGCCGCCCTGCGCGGTGCGCTGTCGGATCGGGCGCGCAACGGGCGCATCCACGCGGTCACCGAACTGGTGTCGGGTCAGACCCCGTCCACCAAGAGCGCCAAGGCTTTTCTGGGCACGCTGACCGACCGCAAGCAGGTGCTGGTGGTGATCGGCCGCAGCGATGAGGCCAGCGCCAAGAGCGCCCGCAACCTGCCGGGCGTACACGTGCTGACTCCCGACCAGCTCAACACCTACGACGTGCTGCGCGCCGACGACGTGGTGTTCTCCGTCGAGGCGCTCGGTGCCTACATCGGCGCCAACAGCAAGACCGATCAGGAGGTTCGCACCTGATGGCGACCGTCACCGACCCCCGCGACATCATCTTGGCCCCGGTTATCTCGGAGAAGTCCTACGGCCTGATCGACGACAACGTCTACACGTTCCTGGTGCGTCCCGACTCGAACAAGACGCAGATCAAGATCGCAGTCGAGAAGATCTTCTCGGTCAAGGTGGCGGCGGTGAACACCGCGAACCGTCAGGGTAAGCGCAAGCGCACCCGGACCGGATTCGGCCGGCGCAAGAGCACCAAGCGCGCCATCGTGACCCTGGCGCCCGGCAGCAAGCCGATCGACCTGTTCGGGGCACCGGCCTAGCCGAGAATAGACCGGCCTAGCCGAGAATAGGAAGACACGACATGGGAATTCGCAAGTACAAGCCGACCACTCCGGGCCGTCGCGGGGCCAGCGTCGCCGATTTCGCCGAGATCACGCGTTCGGCTCCGGAGAAGTCGTTGGTGCGTCCGCTGCACGGCCGTGGTGGGCGCAATGCGCACGGCCGAATCACCACCCGCCACCAGGGTGGCGGGCACAAGCGCGCCTATCGGGTGATCGACTTCCGCCGCAACGACAAAGACGGCGTCAACGCGAAAGTCGCGCACATCGAGTACGACCCCAACCGTACGGCGCGGATCGCGCTGCTTCACTATCTCGACGGTGAGAAGCGATACATCATTGCGCCACAAGGCCTCTCGCAAGGTGACGTGGTGGAGTCGGGCCCGAACGCGGACATCAAGCCGGGCAATAACCTTCCGCTGCGGAACATCCCGGCCGGTACCTTGATCCACGCCGTCGAGCTGCGGCCGGGTGGCGGGGCCAAGCTGGCCCGGTCGGCCGGGTCGAGCATCCAGTTGCTCGGCAAGGAGGGCGCGTACGCGTCGCTGCGAATGCCCAGCGGTGAGATCCGCCGGGTCGACGTGCGCTGCCGCGCCACCGTGGGCGAGGTCGGCAACGCCGAGCAGGCCAACATCAACTGGGGCAAGGCCGGCCGGATGCGCTGGAAGGGCAAACGCCCGTCGGTTCGCGGTGTGGTGATGAACCCGGTGGACCACCCGCACGGCGGCGGTGAGGGCAAGACCTCCGGTGGGCGCCACCCGGTCAGCCCGTGGGGCAAGCCCGAGGGTCGCACCCGCAAGCGGCACAAGCCCAGCGACAAGCTCATCGTCCGACGCCGGCGCACCGGCAAAAAGCACGGGCGCTAGGAAGTCCAGGAGTAGACAACGATGCCACGCAGCCTGAAGAAGGGTCCGTTCGTCGACGACCATCTGCTCAAGAAGGTCGACGTGCAGAACGAGAAGAACACCAAACAGGTCATCAAGACCTGGTCGCGGCGGTCGACGATCATTCCTGACTTCATCGGTCACACGTTCGCCGTCCACGACGGACGCAAGCACGTGCCGGTGTTCGTCACCGAGGCGATGGTGGGGCACAAGCTCGGTGAGTTCGCGCCCACCCGAACGTTCAAAGGACACATCAAGGACGACCGGAAGGCCAAGCGGCGATGACGAGGCCTGGAAGGGCTACCGAGACTGCTGAATTCCCCTCGGCGGTGGCCGTAGCGCGGTTCGTGCGGGTGTCGCCGACCAAGGCGCGGCGGGTGATCAACCTGGTGCGCGGCAAGCCTGTCGCCGAAGCGCTTGACATCCTGCGATGGACGCCGCAGGCCGCCAGCGTGCCGGTCGCGAAGGTGATCGCCAGCGCGGCGGCCAACGCCCAGAACAACGACGGGCTTGATCCGGCAACCCTGGTTATCGCGTCGGTGTTCGCCGACGACGGCCCCACCGCCAAGCGGATCCGGCCGCGTGCCCAGGGCCGTGCGTTCCGAATCCGCAGGCGCACCAGCCACATCACCGTGGTGGTGGAAAGCCGACCGGTGCGCGACCAGCGATTGGCGGCATCGTCTCGGGCGCGCCGTGCGCAGGCCAGCAAGGCTGCGGCCGAGAAAGCGTCGGCGAAGAAGGCGACCGCGACCAAGGCGCCGGCGAAGAAGGTGGCCGCGGCCAAGTCACCAGCGGCCAAGTCACCAGCGGCCAAGTCCACCGAGGCTTCCGAGACGTCAGCAGCGAAGGGAGGCTCGCGGTAGTGGGCCAGAAGATCAATCCGCACGGCTTCCGGCTGGGAATCACCACCGACTGGAAGTCGCGCTGGTACGCCGACAAGCAGTACGCCGAGTACGTCAAGGAGGATGTCGCGATCCGGCGGCTGCTGTCCACCGGCCTGGAGCGCGCCGGAATCGCCGACGTCGAGATCGAACGTACCCGCGACCGGGTTCGGGTCGACATCCACACCGCGCGGCCGGGCATCGTCATCGGCCGCCGCGGAACGGAAGCCGACCGCATCCGCGCCGACCTGGAGAAGCTGACAGGCAAGCAGGTCCAGCTCAACATCTTGGAAGTGAAAAACCCGGAATCGCAAGCACAATTGGTGGCACAGGGCGTGGCCGAACAACTGAGCAACCGGGTGGCATTCCGGCGCGCGATGCGCAAGGCCATCCAGTCGGCGATGCGTCAGGCAGGTGTCAAGGGCATCCGGGTGCAGTGCTCGGGCCGCCTCGGCGGTGCGGAGATGAGCCGCTCGGAGTTCTATCGTGAAGGCCGCGTGCCGCTGCACACACTGCGGGCCGACATCGACTACGGCCTTTACGAGGCCAAAACCACGTTCGGGCGCATCGGCGTCAAGGTGTGGATCTACAAGGGTGACATCGTCGGCGGCAAACGCGAACTGGCGGCCCCCACCGGGGCGAGCGGCGAGCGGCCACGCCGTGATCGGCCGTCGGGCACCCGCCCGCGCCGCAGCGGTGCCGCCGGCACGACGGCGACCAGCACCGATGCCGGGCGGGCCGCCGCGGGCGGTGACGAGGCCGTCACCACTCCACCGACCGATCAGCCGGCCCCGGACACGCAGAGCACGGCCCCGGACACGCAGAGCACGGCCCCGGACACGCAGAGCACGGCCCCGGACACGCAGATCACGGAGAGTTGAGTCATGTTGATTCCCCGCAAGGTCAAGCACCGCAAGCAGCATCATCCGCGCCAGCGCGGCATCGCCAGCGGTGGCACGTCGGTGACTTTCGGTGACTACGGCATCCAGGCTCTCGAACACGCCTACGTCACCAACCGGCAGATCGAGTCCGCCCGTATCGCCATCAACCGGCACATCAAGCGCGGCGGCAAGGTGTGGATCAACGTCTTCCCGGACCGGCCGCTGACCAAGAAGCCGGCTGAGACCCGCATGGGTTCGGGTAAGGGGTCACCGGAATGGTGGGTGGTCAACGTCAAGCCGGGCCGGGTGCTCTTCGAACTCAGTTACCCCAACGAGTCGATTGCGCGTGCGGCGCTGACCCGAGCAATCCACAAGCTGCCGATCAAGGCACGCATCGTGACCCGAGAGGAGCAGTTCTGATGGCAGTGGGAGTTTCTGCTGGCGAACTGCGCGAGCTCACCGGGGAGGAGCTGGTCCAGCGGCTGCGGGAATCCAAGGAGGAGCTGTTCAACTTGCGTTTCCAGACGGCGACCGGACAGCTGAACAACAATCGGCGACTCCGCGCGGTGCGTCAGGAAATCGCGCGCGTGTACACCGTCCTGCGGGAACGTGAACTCGGCCTGGCGTCCGGGCCTGAGGGGGAGGAATTATAATGCCAGAGGCGAAGACCCCGGCGAAGAAGGCCGTTGCCGCGGCCACCAAGGCCGCCGCAAAAGAGGCTGACCCCAAAGAGCCGAAAGTGAAGGGCACCAAGCACACTGCGCGGACCCCGCAGCCGCGGGGGCGGCGCAAAACTCGCATCGGCTACGTCGTCAGCGACAAGATGCAGAAGACGATCGTCGTCGAGCTGGAGGACCGGGTGCGCCACCCGCTCTACGGCAAGATCATCCGCACCACCAAGAAGGTGAAGGCGCACGACGAGAACAGCATTGCCGGGATCGGCGACCGGGTCTCGCTGATGGAGACGCGCCCGCTGTCGGCGACCAAGCACTGGCGGCTCGTGGACATCCTGGAGAAAGCCAAGTAGCCGTCGCTGCTCGGTTGCCTTGAAGACACCAGTCGGGTGTAGTCCCCACGCCACGCGATACGCACGTCTGTACCAGGAGGCGAGGCCGGCGGTGGTGGCTCAGTCGCAGGAATTCACGGGCAAGATCGAGCTCGACATTCGCGATTCCGAACCGGATTGGGGCCCGTACGCGGCGCCGACGGCGCCGGACAATGCGCCCAACGTCCTGTATCTGGTCTGGGACGACGTCGGCATCGCGACATGGGATTGCTTCGGCGGCTTGGTCGACATGCCGGCCATGACCCGGATCGCCGATCGGGGCGTGCGGTTGACCCAGTTTCACACCACGGCGCTGTGCTCGCCGACGCGGGCTTCGCTGTTGACCGGCCGCAACGCCACCACCGTGGGTATGGCCACCATCGAGGAGTTCACCGACGGCTTTCCCAACTGCAACGGGCGGATTCCGGCCGACACCGCACTGCTCTCGGAGGTGCTGGCCGAACGCGGCTACAACACTTACTGCGTCGGCAAGTGGCATCTCACGCCGCTGGAAGAGTCCAACCTGGCGTCGACCAAGCGCAACTGGCCGCTGTCCCGCGGCTTCGAACGCTTCTACGGGTTCATGGGCGGTGAGACCGACCAGTGGTACCCCGACCTGGTCTACGACAACCATCCGGTCGCCCCGCCCGGCACGCCCGAGGACGGGTATCACCTGTCAAAAGACCTCGCCGACAAGACCATCGAATTCATTCGTGACGCCAAAGTCATCGCGCCCGACAAGCCGTGGTTCGCCTACGTGTGCCCCGGCGCGGGGCATGCACCGCACCATGTCTTCACCGAGTGGGCGGACAAGTACGCCGGGCGTTTCGACATGGGCTACGAGCGCTACCGCGACCTCGTGCTGGAGCGGCAGAAGTCGATGGGCATTGTGCCGGCGGACACCGAATTGTCACCGGTGAACCCGTATCTGGACGTCCAAGGCCCGTCTGGGGAGTCGTGGCCATTGCAGGACACCGTGCGGCCTTGGGATTCGCTCGGTGACGACGAGAAGAAGCTGTTCTGCCGGATGGCCGAGGTGTTCGCCGGTTTCCTCAGCTACACCGATGCCCAGATCGGCCGGATCCTTGACTACCTCGAGGAATCCGGGCAACTGGACAACACCCTCGTCGTGGTGATCTCCGACAACGGCGCCAGCGGTGAGGGCGGGCCCGACGGCTCGGTCAACGAGACCAAGTTCTTCAACGGCTACATCGACACGACCGAGGAGAGCCTGAAATTCCTGGACCGCCTCGGTGGGCCGCAGACCTACAACCACTACCCGATCGGCTGGGCGATGGCATTCAACACGCCCTACAAGTTGTTCAAGCGCTACGCCTCGCACGAGGGCGGGATCGCCGACACCGCGATCATCTCTTGGCCCAACGGTGTTTCCGCGCACGGAGAAGTCCGCGACAACTACGTCAACGTCTGCGACATCACTCCTACCGTCTACGACCTGTTGGGCATCACACCGCCGGAGACCGTCAAAGGAATCGCGCAGAAACCGCTGGATGGTGTGAGTTTCAAAGCGGCGCTTGCTGATCCGGCCTCCGACACCGGCAAGCACACCCAGTTCTACACCATGCTGGGTACGCGGGGGATCTGGCACGATGGCTGGTTCGCCAACACCGTCCACGCCGCCACACCGTCGGGGTGGTCGCACTTCGACGTCGACCGCTGGGAACTGTTCCACATCGCCGCCGACCGCAGCCAGTGCCATGACCTGGCCGCCGAACATCCCGACAAGCTCGAGGAACTCAAGGCGCTGTGGTTTGCCGAGGCCGCCAAGTACAACGGGCTGCCGCTGGCCGACCTCAACATCATGGAGACCATTGCCCGCTGGCGTCCGTACCTGGTCGGCGAGCGGTCCACGTTCACCTACTACCCGGACGGCGCCGAGGTGGGGATAGGTGCCGGCGTCGAACTGCGCGGCCAGTCGTTCTCGGTGCTGGCCGAGGTGACGGTGGACACCGCCGGCGCCAAGGGGGTGCTGTTCAAGCAGGGCGGCGCGCACGGGGGGCACGTCTTGTTCATCGCGGACGGTCGGCTGCATTACGTGTACAACTTCCTGGGCGAGCAGGAGCAGTCGCTGTCGTCATCCGGTCCGGTTCCGTTGGGCCGGCACCTGTTCGGGGTCCGCTACACCCGGGCGGGCACGTTACCGAACAGTCACACCCCGCTCGGTGAGGCGACGCTCCACATCGATGACGAGCCCGTTGCAACACTGTCGGAGATGACGACCCAACCCGGAACTTTCGGATTGGCCGGCGCCACGATCAGTGTCGGGCGCAACGGCGGGTCAGCGGTGTCGAGCCGCTACAAGGCGCCGTTCGCGTTCACCGGCGGCACCATCGCGCACGTTACCGTCGACATCTCGGGCGCACCGTATGAGGACTTGGAAAGAGATCTGGCCCTCGCGTTTTCACGTGACTGACCTTTCTTTGAAGTTGTTCTGCATGGTGTTAGCCACGGCCCGAGCGTCCGCGCTTTTTGTTCCGGGTGCGACAGATCCGGCGCAGGCAGCGCCGCGGATCACCGTGGCGGTGCTGGTCGGCTGGACCGCCGCTCCCGGTGACGGCGACATGGCGCTCAGACTGAGCGGACCCGACGACATGACGGCCGTGGTCGCCATTGCCGCGACGACCCGCGACCCCGGCGCGGACTTCGCCGACCGCGTCACCCATAGTCGGACCAACACCGGCATTTACTTGGTCACCATCCACCTGGAGGGACCTGTCGGCGCCGCGAAAACGGCGCTCGTGCACGACTTCGCGATCGTCATATCCTGAAAGCCGTGCTGACCGAGCTGGTCGAGCTCCCCGGCGGAGCCTTTCGCATGGGTTCGACGAGTTTTTACCCCGAAGAAGCGCCGATCCACACCGCGACGGTAGGCGCCTTCGCGGTGGAACGCCACCCGGTCACCAATGCCCAGTTCGCCGAATTCGTCGCTGCCACAGGCTATGTCACGCTCGGCGAGCAACCGATCGACCCCGCGCTGTATACCGGAGCCGACCCTGCCGACCTCGTCCCGGGTGCGCTGGTGTTCCGCCCGACGACCGGTCCGGTCGACTTGCGTGACTGGCGGCAGTGGTGGCACTGGGTCGCGGGCGCGAGCTGGCGACACCCATTCGGGCCGGGCAGCGACCTCGGCGGCAAGGACGAACACCCCGTCGTGCAGGTGGCCCATCCCGACGCCGCGGCGTACGCCCGATGGGCCGGGCGGCGCCTCCCCACCGAGGCCGAGTGGGAATTCGCGGCCCGCGGCGGAACTGGCACGACCTTCTCATGGGGCGACGAGGAGAAACCCGGCGGGCAGCTGATGGCCAACACCTGGCAGGGCCGCTTCCCCCACCGCAACCATGGCGCCCGCGGCTGGAGAGGAACCTCGCCGGTCGGGGCGTTTCCGCCGAACGGATTCGGGCTGCTCGACATGATCGGCAACGTGTGGGAGTGGACGGCCACCGAATTCTCTGCACATCACCGACCGAATCAGTCACCGAAGGCCTGCTGCGCGCCATCCCGACCCGCTGATCCGGCGGTCAACCAGACGCTGAAAGGCGGCTCACACCTGTGTGCGCCCGAGTATTGCCGCCGCTACCGGCCGGCGGCGCGGTCACCGCAGTCCCAGGACACCGCGACCACCCACATCGGGTTCCGCTGCGTCGTCGGCCGTGCCTAGCTCGAGCCCGGCTCGGGGATGCCAAGCAACTGTCCGGCGCCGGCGGCGGCACGCGCGCCGGCGCCGTCCCGAACAGGCCCCTGATGTCTGTGCCCAGGTAGGCGTTGCAATCCACGGTCAAACCCGCGATGGCTGAGCTGTCGGTGAACTGCCACGCGGCCGGGTAATGCCCCCGCAGGGCGCCCATGCCGCACCCGCAGTGCCGCCAGAGTTCGCATGGATCGTCGAGGCGTAGCCGGAACCGTCCGGGTACGTGGAGGACACGAGCGCATTGCATAGGCCGGACAGGTTGCCGCGGCCCACCTGGCTCCAGTACGACCGTGGGTAATAGCCCAACTGCAGGGTAACGCCGGCGGCGGTGAACGCGTGTCGGCGGCCACGGCTGTCAGGTTCGACAGGCCGCCGCTGTTTTCCTCCCTGTCGAGCATCGCCAGCGTGCCCACGTTGTTGGCGTTCCAGGTGTGCGCCTGCGATGCAGGCTGGTTGGTCGTCACGTAGTGGTGGCCGATGAGAGGGAAGTTGTTCTGCCGGCACCGGTGCCGGACTGTCCCCTCTTCGTTGGCGTGGTGCACAACACCGGAGAACTGCGGGCGGCGATCGCCCACCCAGGCAACGCGGGTCGAACACCGCGGCCGATCACATCGCGGTCATCGGCGCGGCGATCACGGCGATCCTGGAGAGGTGGCGGCGCAGTGGCTGCGCAATCTGCTGATCACCATCGACGGGGCGGGCTGCCACGCTGTGCTCGAGCAACTACGCAAACTGAACGCCCGCCTGGGCGGGTCGGTGGCCTACTCGGCCGGGTTCGACCTCGACGAGCGGGCCCGGGTCGCGATCGGGCAGATGCCCGCGTCCGGGTGGCTGGTGGTGCTGGATGCGGCCGGGCACCGCCCGCGTGGACGCGTAGCTGGCCGAGCTGACCGGGCTGCTGCGCGAAGGCGCCGACGGCGACCGGCTGGCCGGCCGACATGCGCATCCTGGTGCGCCGCGAAGAGATCGACGAAGGCCGCCAGCTGTCACTGTTCGAGCAGACAAGCGGCTACCGGTACCAGCTCCTCGCGACCAACACCGCAGGCGGACAGCCCGATCGCCTCGAAGCCCGCCACCGGGTGCACGCCCGGGTGGAGGGGTTCATCCGCTGCGGCAAGGACACCGGCCTGGCCCGCTGGCTATCGCACTCGTTTGCCATCAACACCGCCTGGGTCACCGCCGTCGCCGTCGGCATCGACCTGCTGTGCTGGATGCGGCTGTTGCTCCTCGACCGCCCGCTGGCCAAAGCCGAACCGGCGACACTGCGCTACCGGCTGCTGCACGCCGCGGCCCGCCTGGTCAAATGATCCCGCTACCTGATCCTGTGGGTCCCCCAAACCTAGCCCCGTTTTCCGCATAGTTGGTGGTCAATGGTTGAGTTGTTGAATCATGTTGTGGAGCT
>NZ_JAVKSH010000039.1:0-8772 GCF_039583805.1 Mycobacterium sp.
GGCTAGGCCCGTTTGCCCGCCCGCTGCGTGTCGATGCCCCGCCGTTGGCGCGGATCAACAGCGTCGAGGTCGCCGACGTCGAGGCAAACGGCGACACCGGCTTCCGGATTGTCGAAAGCCACACCGCTGCCGGCGCCACCACGCCGATCCCGCCCGACGTCGCGGTCTGCGACGACTGCGTGGCCGAGCTGTTGGACTCCGCCGACCGCCGCTACCGGCACCCGTTTATCACCTGCACCAACTGCGGGCCGCGCTTCACGATCATCCGGGCTCTGCCCCATCATCGGCCGCCACCACGATGGCGTCGTTCGCGATGTGTGCACGCTGCGCCACCGGCCCGCACCCTGATCGGCGCCATCGCGCGGCTGGCCGGTAACGAGGACCACTTCAAATCATGGAGGTGTGCGGAGGGCATACCCACACGATTTACCGGCACGGCATCGAACACACGCTGCCCGCGGACCGGGCTTAGAACATGCTCGCCAGGTCGCCGGCCAGCGCCGACACGTCGCCGGCCAGCGCCGACACGTCGGCGGCAGAGCTCGACATCATGGTGCTGCTGTCGGCCAGCAGGGCATCCAGCGGGTTACCCACGCCGTCCCAGCCGATCAGCTGAGCCAGCAGGTTCGTCCAGCTGGCCACCGCCCCGGACGGCCCGACAGCTTGGCCGACGTCGGTCCCGGTCTGTAGCGTCGTGTAGCCGTAGGCGTTCAGGAGCGATCCGCCGATGCCCTCGTCGACACCCGAGTTCGCTAAGCCGGCGACTCCGCCGGAGGCGGTGACGCCGGTGCTGAGCAGCCCGCCCAGCTCGAGGTTCAACGCGGTCAGGGTGGTGTCGCCGGGCAGCAGACCTGAGCTGTTGATCGTCGGCACCAGCCCGTCGAGGTTCACCTCGGCCCCGGTGAACAGGGCGTTGATGGCCTCGTACGGGGCCGTGATCAGGTTGACCAGGAAGCCGCTCAGTGACAACGAGCTGAGCGCGCCGAGCGCCGCGGTGACACTGTCGCCCAGCGACACCAGGGGGCTCAGGAGCGGCCCCAGCAGGCCGAGCAGCACCCCGCTCAACGGCGACGCTGCGAGGGTCACGGCCAGCTGTTCAGCCCCGGAGAGGTCAGAGCTGGTGCCAACCACCTCACCGAACGCCACTAGGTGACTCTGGTCGAGGGTGGTCCCGAGGATCGTCTGGAAGATGGACTGCGATGTGCCGCCGAAGTCGACGTCCGTGGGTGCACCGGCCAGGATGGTGCCGTCAGCCAGGTAGCCCAGGTTGGTGCCGATATCGCTGATGACCTGCTGGATGGTGAGGGTGCCGTGCGCCAAACCGTCGACATAGCCGGCCTGGTTGACGATGATGTGCTGCAGCGTCGGGAACGGCACAATCGCGTCCCCGCCGCTGGTGAGGTGGATCGCCGGGACCTCGACGTGGGGCAGCGCCGGCGCCGACTGGGCCGCCGGGGTGACCGCGATCAGGGCGGCGCCGGCAAGGGCGACCCCGGACGTCACCGCGCTCCGGGAAGCCGAGAACTCCATGGCTAGCGTCCTCTTTCCGAGGTGGTGTCGCCTGGACCGATCACATTAGCTGCCGAAAAGTTAACAACTGTAAAATTAACAACTGTCTAATGTTTCGAAAAGTTAGTTCGACGCGTTCCCGTCGGGTAGGTGCTGCGCGGCGCATCGGGTCTGCCCGGAGCTACGTCTTGTCCTCGTTGGCGCGCGGGAAGCCGCCGCCCTGCGGGAACAGCGGGAACACCACGTCGTCGAGCTTCGTGGCGTCACCGGCGGTCCTGTTGATGGTGTCGCCCCAGACGTTGCCGTCCGGGGACATCCGCAGCGCCCACGCGTGCCCATGGGTGTCCTGGCGGACCACGTCCGGATCGCCGGTGACCGCGCCGGTCCCGGGTGCCAGGTGCACTGCCACCGTCTGCATGGTGTTCACCAGGTTGACCAGCACCGTGCCGTCCAGGGCCGCGCACCCGGCCACCCCCGGCTTGTCCGGCCAGGTCCAGACCGTGGACACCTTGGAGTCCTTGGTGATGCGCTGCAGCCGGTCCGCCGTCGGGGCGCGGTCGACGACGTAGAGCGACTCGTCCACCGGGTCCTTGCACAGCCCGCCGCCCGACCCGATGCCGGTGAGCGCGGTGGTCGGGGGCGCCTGGTTCAGCGTGGTGGGCTCTTCGATGCGGATGACCTTGCCCCCCAGCGAGCCGGGATCGACGGCCAGCGCGGGGTTGCCCGCGTCTCCGGTGAGCACGATCAGCGTGGTGGGGCTGGTGAACAGCAGCGCGCCGGTGTTGCCGACGGCGCCCTTGGGGATTCCGGTCAGGATGTCCTTGGGGACGTCGCCCTCGGTGATCCGGATGACCCGGTTGTCGCCGGGCGTGCTGATGTAGGCGTACATCAGCCGGTCCTGCGAGTAGGTCGGCGACCGCACGATGTCCATCAGGCCGCCGTCACCGGAGGAGTCGACGGGGATGACGAACCTCACCGTCGGTTCGGCGCTGACCGAGATCTCCTTGACCGTGCCGGTGATGCGCTCGGCGACGAGCGCCGACTTGCTGTCGGTGCCCATGATCAGGCCGCTGGTGCTGCCCAGGCAGCCCTGCATCACCCCGGGCGCCGGGCAGTCCTTGGGGAACGGCGTCGCGGGCAGCGGCGGCGGCGGGGGCGGCGTCGACGTCGGCGGCGGGTGCCGCCGCGGTTCGGTGGTGAACGGCTCCGACTGGGCGTCGTTGAACTGCGCGCACCCGCTCACCACGAGCAGCGCGCCGCACAGCGCGGCCAACCTGCCCCGCGCCGACCGCCGTAACCGCATGACTGCCAGGTTACGGACACCGCGGCCGCCGCGGCCACGCCGCCCGCCCCCGGCCGGTAACGGTGTGGTCAAGGCGTCGCGCAAAGTCCGCATGTCCCTGTTCGCTTGCCCTTACGCTGTTGCAGTGACCGGTGACCCCGACGGTTTCACCCGCTGGCAACGGCTCGGACGCGCGTCGGCGGCCCGGGAGCGCGGGACGCAGCAGCCCGCCCAGCCCGGCGATTCGACGGCGGCCGACGACGGCACCGACTCCGAGACGGCCGTGATCGCGCGTCCCGAGCCGGCCGGCGACGCGCACACCAGCCGCTCGGACCGCGACGGCGCCCAGCACCCGCCGGGGCCGGCGGTGCCACCCCGACTGGTCGACGACCCGCGTCTGAAAAAGGCCCGCCAGCGCGGCACCCAGCACCTGGGTCTGATGGTGCTGCGGGTGGGAGTCGGCGCGGTGCTGGTAGCCCACGGTCTGCAGAACGCGTTCGGCTGGTGGGGCGGGCCCGGGATCGACGGTTTCGAGAAGTCGCTGGCCGGCCTGGGGTTCCGGCACGCCGCCATCCTGGCCTACACGGCGACCGGCGCCCAGATCGCGGCGGGTCTGCTGCTGATCCTGGGCCTGTTCACCCCGGCGGCGGCCGCGGGTGCGCTGGCCTATCTGGTCAACGGCCTGCTGGCCGACCTCGTGGTCCAGCGCCGCCACGGCACCCTGACCTTCTCGCTGCCCGACGGCGTCGAGTACCGCGGCGTGCTCATCGTCGCGGTGGTGGCGATCATCCTGGCCGGGCCGGGACTGTACGGGTTCGACGCCGGCCGCGGGTGGGCGCGGCGGCCGTTCGTCGGCTCGTCGGCGGCGCTGCTGGCCGGTGTCGGCGCCGGCGTCGGGGTGTGGGTGTGGCTCAACGGCGCGAACCCGTTGGCGTGAAATACCGCGAAAGCGCCGCTCAAATCCCCAATTCGGGCCGAACTGCCCTTACCCTGACACGCGTGAGCAGTCAAGCGCGTGACGCACAGTGGCAGCGGCCGGGTGAGGCCGTGTCGCCGACCCCGGCGCGGCCGGCGTCGGCAAGCGTGGTCGACCCGGAAGACGACCTGCCGTCGGCGGACTATTCGGGCGATTTCGAAACGACCACCATCCCGCACTACGACTCCGCCAGCCTGCGGATCTCCGCCGAGGGATTCGGCCTGATCAGCGGCCCGGAGCCGCTGCCGTACCAGCCGCAGTTCGGCGAGCGGCCGGCGCTGCCGGGACCACCCGTGTTGGCGCCGATGGGCACCGAGTTCGACGACGAGCGGGTGCGCGCCGCCGGCCGCCGTGGCACCCAGGACCTCGGCCTGCTGATCCTGCGCGTCGGGCTGGGCGCGGTGCTGATCGCCCACGGGTTGCAGAAACTCTTCGGCTGGTGGGGCGGCGAGGGGCTGACCGGGTTCAGAAACTCACTGTCGGACATCGGCTACCAGCACGCCGGCGTCCTCACCTACGCCGCCGTCGGTGGGCAGATCGTCGCCGGGGTGCTGCTGGTACTGGGCCTGTTCACCCCGCTGGCCGCGGCCGGTGCGCTGGCCTACCTGACCAACATGCTGCTCGCCGGGGTGGCGGGCCAGCCCGACCCGCGGTCGTTGCCGTTCTTCCTGCCGGACGGGCACGAATACGACCTGACCCTGATCGTCGTCGCCGCGGCGGTCGTCCTGACCGGACCGGGCCGCTACGGTTTCGACGCCGGTCGCGGCTGGGCGCGGCGGCCGTTCGTCGGGTCGTTCGTCGTGCTGCTGGCCGGCATCGGCGCCGGCGTCGCGGTCTGGGTGTTGCTGCGCGGCGCCCACCCGCTGGCCTAACCCGCATACGGGTTGGGCACTCGGCCGTCGCTGGCCTCGGTCAGCAGCGGCAACGTCGCGAAGGTGACCGCGGGCAGCCGCAACTCGCCGCCGCTGCGCAGGCGCGCCCGCGCCCACGTGCCCTTGGTGAACCGCAAGCCGTCGATGTCGTTCCAGCTCACCGTGCGGCTGCCGAGCAGTGTCCGGGCGGTGACGCCACGGTGATCGGCCACCGTGCGCAGTCGAATGATCAACGCCGACAACATGATCGGGATCACCAGCAGGGGAGCGCTGGGTGGCCAGCTCAGCACCGGCACCAGCAGGCCCAGCGCGAAGAAGCCAGACGCGAAATGGGCCAGCGGTGACACGGCGATCACCACCGGCTCCGGCGAGTCGGAAGCCACGTGTGCATCATGTCATCGCTCGTCGAGCCATCGCTCGTCGAGATTGCGCTGAGGGCTGTGCACGGGCCCGACATCACGACCGTGCGCGCAATCTGAACGCAGACCGCCAGGCTCGCCATCGAAATTTGACGGTTGACCTGTGCGGAGACTACCGTCGGACGCTATGTCAACGCCTGAGATGCTCGTAGTACTTGGTCGGCGCGTTGGTGGCTGACTAGCCCACCGCCGGTATGGCTTTCGAGCACCAACGCGCAACCCTCGTACAGCAGCCACGCTGGCGGGGGTTTTTTGTTGTCGCCGTGTCGAACGAAGAGGAGCCGAAGGGGAACCCGTGAGCGCACCCACCACGCCACACCTGCCGCAGACACCCGCGGCAGCCAACGGCGCGTCCGCCTCCGCCGTAGATGCAGAATCGAAACAGGTTGCGCCGCAACAACTCACCGGTGCACAGGCGGTGGTCCGCTCGTTGGAGGAGCTCGGCGTCGAGGTCATCTTCGGCATTCCCGGCGGCGCGGTGCTGCCGGTCTACGACCCGCTGTTCGACTCGCAGAAGCTGCGCCACGTGCTGGTCCGCCACGAGCAGGGCGCCGGGCACGCCGCCAGTGGCTACGCGCACGCCACCGGCAAAGTGGGGGTCTGCATGGCCACCTCCGGTCCCGGCGCCACCAACCTGGTCACCCCGCTGGCCGACGCGCAGATGGACTCCATTCCCGTCGTCGCCATCACCGGGCAGGTCGGTCGGCAGCTGATCGGCACCGACGCCTTCCAGGAGGCCGACATCTCCGGCATCACCATGCCGATCACCAAGCACAACTTCCTGGTGCGCAGCGGCGACGACATCCCCCGGGTGATCGCCGAGGCCTTCCATATCGCGGCAACCGGACGCCCAGGTGCGGTGCTCGTCGACATCCCCAAGGATGTGCTGCAAGGTCAGTGCACGTTCGCCTGGCCGCCGCGGCTGGACCTGCCCGGCTACAAGCCCAACACCAAGCCGCACCACCGGCAGGTCCGCGAGGCCGCCAAGCTGATCGCCGCCGCACGCAAACCGGTGCTCTACGTCGGCGGCGGCGTCATCCGCGGCGAGGCGACCGAGCAGCTGCGCGAGCTGGCCGAGCTGACCGGCACCCCCGTCGTCACCACACTGATGGCCCGCGGTGCCTTCCCCGACAGCCACCGCCAGCACCTGGGTATGCCGGGCATGCACGGAACGGTCGCCGCGGTGGCCGGGCTGCAGCGGTCCGACCTGCTCATCGCGCTGGGCACCCGCTTCGACGACCGGGTGACCGGCAAGCTCGACTCGTTCGCGCCGGAGGCCAAGGTCATCCACGCCGACATCGACCCCGCCGAGATCGGCAAGAACCGGCACGCAGACGTGCCGATCGTCGGCGACGTCAAGGCCGTCATCACCGATCTCGTTGCGGCGCTTGGCCGCCAGGGGGCCAGCCCGGACATCGACGACTGGTGGACCTACCTGCGCGGGGTGCAGGCGACCTACCCGCTGAGCTACGGCCCGCAGAGCGACGGCAGCCTGAGCCCCGAATACGTGATCGAAACGCTGGGTCGCATCGCCGGGCCGGACGCCGTCTACGTCGCCGGGGTGGGCCAGCACCAGATGTGGGCCGCACAGTTCGTCCGCTACGAGAAGCCGCGCACCTGGCTGAACTCCGGCGGCCTGGGCACCATGGGGTTCGCCATCCCGGCGGCGATGGGCGCCAAGATCGCCCGCCCGGACGCCGAGGTGTGGGCAATCGACGGAGACGGCTGCTTCCAGATGACCAACCAGGAGCTGGCCACCTGCGCCATCGAGGGCGCGTCGATCAAGGTGGCGCTGATCAACAACGGCAGCCTGGGCATGGTGCGGCAGTGGCAGGCCCTGTTCTACGCCGAGCGGTACTCGCAGACCGACCTGGCCACCCATTCGCACCGCATCCCCGACTTCGTCAAGCTCGCCGAGGCGCTGGGCTGCGTCGGCTTGCGCTGCGAGCGCGAAGAAGATGTCGCCGACGTCATCGCCGCGGCGCGGGCGATCAACGACCGCCCGGTCGTGATCGACTTCGTCGTCGGCGCCGACGCGCAGGTGTGGCCGATGGTGGCCGCCGGCACCAGCAACGACGAGATCCAGGCGGCCCGCGGCATCCGCCCGCTTTTCGACGACGAGGGTAACGAGGGACACGCCTGATGAACGTGCACACTCTCTCGGTGCTGGTCGAGGACAAACCCGGTGTGCTGGCCAGGGTTGCGGCGCTGTTCTCCCGGCGCGGCTTCAACATCGAGTCGCTGGCCGTCGGCGCCACCGAGCACAAAGATATGTCCCGCATGACGATCGTGGTGTCCGCCGAGGACACCCCGCTCGAACAGATCACCAAGCAGCTGAACAAGCTGATCAACGTCATCAAGATCGTCGAGCAGGACGACGACAACTCGGTGGCGCGCGAGCTGGCGCTGATCAAGGTCCGCGCCGACGCCGGCACCCGCAGCCAAGTCATCGAAGCGGTGAACCTGTTCCGCGCCAAGGTGATCGACGTCTCCCCGGAGTCGTTGACCGTCGAGGCAACCGGTGACCGGGGCAAGCTGGACGCGCTGCTGCGGGTGCTGGAACCGTTCGGGGTTCGCGAAATCGTGCAATCCGGGCTGGTGTCGTTGTCGCGCGGTCCGCGCGCCATCGGCACCGCGAAATAACCAACGAGGGAGAAAAGCCAAGTGGCAGTGCAGATGTTCTACGACGACGACGCCGACCTGTCCATCATTGCCGGACGCAAGGTCGGGGTGATCGGCTACGGCAGCCAGGGGCATGCCCACGCGCTGAGCCTGCGCGACTCCGGCGTGCCGGTGAAAGTCGGTCTGCGCGAGGACTCCAAGTCGCGGGCCAAAGTCGAAGAGCAGGGCCTGGAGGTCGACACCCCGGAGAAGGTGTCGGCCTGGGCCGACGTGATCATGCTGCTGGCACCCGACACCGCACAGGCGGAGATCTTCGCCCGTGACATCGAACCGGGACTGCGGCCGGGTGACGCGTTGTTCTTCGGGCACGGGCTCAACATCCACTTCGGCCTGATCAAGCCGGCCGCCGACGTCACCGTCGGGATGGTCGCCCCGAAGGGTCCCGGACATCTGGTGCGCCGCCAGTTCGTCGACGGCAAGGGCGTGCCGTGTCTGGTTGCGGTGGCGCAAGATCCGGGCGGCGACGGCCTGGCGCTGGCGCTGTCGTATGCCAAGGCGATCGGCGGTACCCGGGCCGGCGTCATCAAGACCACGTTCAAGGACGAGACCGAAACCGACCTGTTCGGTGAGCAGGCCGTATTGTGCGGCGGCACTGAGGAATTGGTGAAGGCCGGCTTCGACGTGATGGTGGAGGCCGGGTATGCCCCGGAGCTGGCGTACTTCGAGGTGCTGCACGAGCTCAAGCTGATCGTCGACCTGATGTATGAGGGCGGCATCGCCCGGATGAACTACTCGGTGTCCGACACGGCGGAGTTCGGCGGCTATCTGTCCGGGCCGCGGGTTGTCGACGCCGGCACCCGGGACCGGATGCGCCAGATCCTCGGCGAGATTCAGGACGGCACCTTCGTCAAGAAGCTGGTGGCCAACGTCGAGGGCGGCAACAAAGAGCTGGAGCGGCTGCGCCAGGAGAACGCCGAGCACCCGATCGAGGTGACCGGCAAAAGGCTGCGCGACTTGATGAGCTGGGTGGATCGCCCGATCACCGAAACCGCGTAGCCCTTGTGCGCAGCCCTTGTGCGTAGCCCTTGTGCG
>NZ_JAVKSH010000039.1:8872-27979 GCF_039583805.1 Mycobacterium sp.
AGCCCTTGTGCGTAGCCCTTGTGCGCCCAACGTGAAACTGTTGCGACTTTTCGCGCGGAATCTCGCAACAGTTTCACGTTCGGCGGTGACGGTGCCGGGGTGGGGCGCTGCTGTTCACACAGCCAGCGGGTTGCGCCAACGGACACCGGGGAAACGCATGAAATCCGTGTCCGCGGAGACTATTTCGACGCCATGCTCGACGGCGAGGGCGGCTAGTTGCGCATCGGGGACGAGATTTCCGGTGATCTCGACTTGTGCGCAGAGCCGCCCGTAGACCTTTGCGGTGGTCTCGGTCGCGGGTGGAATCCAGACGACGGGGACGGCGAGCCACTCCTCGACGTACCTCCACGCCTGGGCGGCCGACAGCGGATTGGTGGCGACTCGCGGGTGCGTGACGATTCGCAGGAACGCCCCGATGGCCTGCCACGGCAGCCCGATTCGACGATCGCCGTTGAGCGTGTCTTCCAACCAGGCGGCAGCCGCCGTGTTGTGGCCGCTGCTGTCGTCCACCGCATACAGCAGTAGGTTTGCGTCAACGATCATCGTCGATCAGATCAAGCACGTCGGCGACGTTCGTCACGTCCACCTTGAGGCCGATCTTCGAGGTCCGGTGCGTATACGTGCCCCGGTGCGACGCGGCGGCGCCTGTGCTCATCCCTCGCCGCGCCAGCACGTTCAGCGCTTCGCTCAGGCCCATCCCGCGACGGCGCAGCCGCTCGATTTCGGCGGCGACGTCACTGTCGATCACCACCGTTGTCCGCATAACGCCATGATACCGCCGACGCATTGCGATGCATAGTTGGCCGCATCGCGATGCGTACTTGCTCGGCGCTCACGGCGAAAGCTTGGGCAGCTCCCGGATGCCGAACTCGCGGCGCAGCGCGGTGCGGGCGGCGTAGTAGCCGCACATGCCGTGCACGCCCGCACCCGGCGGGGTAGCCGCCGAGCATAGATACACCCCGGGAATCGGGGTGGCCCACGGGTTGATCCGCGGGGTCGGGCCGGCGATCGCCCGCCACGCGTTGTTTGCCCCCACGCCGATGTCGCCGCCGACATAGTTGGCGTTGTGGTCGGCCAACCGGGCCGCCGGCACTGCCCGGGCCGCAACGACGGCGTCGCGGAACCCCGGCGCAAACCGCTCGAAAACCGCTGTGACGGAATCCGTTTGATCGAGCGACGAGCCGGATGGCACATGAGCATAGGCCCACAGCGGCCGATGCCCGGCGGCGTCAACGCGCGAGGGGTCGGCCAAGTGCGGCAGTGCCGCCAGCACCATCGGCCAGTCGGCGTGCCGCCCGGCGGCCACCTCGGCCTCGGCACGCGCCATCTGTTTCCGGTCACCGCCCAGATGCAGCGTGGGGACTTGCGCCAGCCGTGGATCCGACCACGGCACGTCGCCGGACAGCACAAAGTCCACCTTGGCGACACCGGGCCCATATCGGTAGCGGCGCAACGCTTTCGCGTACCGCAACGGCAGCGCGTCGCGGTAGATCCCCAACAGCCCGGTAGGCGCGGTGTCGTACAGAACGACACCGCCCGGCGGCTGCGTCACCTCGACGCCGGTGCTCAACTCGCCGCCGTGCGCGCGCAGGTCGGCGATCAGCGCGTCGGTGATGGTTTGGCTGCCGCCGACCGGGATCGGCCAGCCCACCGCATGTCCCAAAGTGGCCAACATCATTCCGGCACCGGCCGACGTGAGCGACGGCATCCGCGAAATCGTATGCGCGGCAACGCCGGTGAACAAGGCCTGCGCGTCTTCGCCGGCCAGCGTCGCATTCCAGGCCGGGGTGCCCTGACCGGCCATCCGCAGCCCCAACCGGACGACACTAGCGATCCCGGCTGGAATCGATCGTTTGTCGCCGAGCAGAAAACCAACCACGGCCTCGCAACCATCCACCAGCGGGCCGAGCAGCCGACGCCATGACGCGCCGTGCGCCAACTCCGCACAGGTGCGGTCCAGATCCCGGTAGGCGATCGCCGCCGGCCGGCCTGGAAGCGGGTTGCCGTAGGAGATCTCCGGCACCGCCAACTGCACCCCGCGCGCGGGCAGGTCAAACTCGGCGAAGAACGGTGACGCCAACGCCAGCGGGTGCACCGCCGAACACACATCGTGGGCCACCCCGGGGAACTCCGGGTCGGTGGCGGTGCGGGCCCCGCCGCCCAACGTCGACTCGGCCTCGACGACGTGCACCGACAGCCCGGCGCGGGCGCAGATGACGGCCGCGGCCAGCCCGTTGGGTCCGCTGCCCACGACGGTGACGTCCACACGTCGATGTTAGGGCCGGGCTCGACACCGACCGCGAAGCCCGCCGTCACCGGGCGGCAGCGTTTTGCTTCAGCTGTTCGCCACGCGACGTGCAGAACATCCAGTTGATATGCGGTTAACCGTTCCAGAAACCACTCGCTGGACTTCAGCAGCTTCCCGGCGCGGGCCAACGCGATGGCCTCTGCCACCTCACTTGGGCGAAATTGGCCGCCAATAGCGTGCCGTCAGTGCGGGCAGAATCGCACGCCGAGCACGGGTTGCCTGGCTTTGCCGTCGCCGAATGCGGGACACCATGGCCAATGCCCCCGGTCGTCGGCCCACACCAACTGCAGCGCCCGAAGCTCGGGGCCGTAGAAGGCCACCGCCACGTTCATGTGCGCATCCGGATGCTCGACCTGGACGACCTCGAGTTCCGCGTCTCCGTCGGCGATCGTGATCCGGTGGCCAGGCGTTGGCCTGCCGCCGTCCAAGAGATATTCGGCGATCGTGTTCAGCAGCCGAACCGCCTGCGGCGGCGGCACTCCCGTTACCAACAGCTCGGGCAGCCCACGCTGGTGCAAACCGATCGTGTAGGCGTACGGCCTGGTATCGCTTTCCACAAATTGCACCGCCCAACCGTTTTTGACCACCAGCGCGTAGATGGCCTCGAGCCATTCCTCGACCGTGCTGTCCGGGTGATCACATTTCCAGCACATGAGTGCTCTCCCTCCTCGTCGTACTTACCGCCACCATGCACCCGGGCACTGACAAGAACCGTCCGGAACTCCACTACGCTGTCGGCCGTGAGCCTGCCTGTCGTACTCATCGCTGACAAACTCGCCGAATCCACCGTCGCCGCGCTGGGCGACGCCGTCGAAGTGCGCTGGGTCGAGGGCCCGGACCGGGCGAAACTGCTGGCCGCGGTGCCCGACGCCGAGGCGCTGCTGGTGCGTTCGGCCACCACCGTCGACGCCGAGGTGCTGGCCGCCGCGCCCAAGCTGAAGATTGTCGCCCGCGCCGGGGTCGGGCTGGACAACGTCGACGTCGACGCCGCCACCGAGCGCGGGGTGATGGTGGTCAACGCCCCGACGTCGAACATCCACAGCGCCGCCGAGCACGCGGTGGCGCTGCTGCTGGCCGCGGCCCGCCAGATCACCGCCGCCGACGCGTCGCTCCGCGAGCGGCAGTGGAAACGCTCGTCGTTCTCCGGCACCGAGATCTTCGGCAAGACCGTCGGGATCGTCGGGCTGGGCCGTATCGGGCAGCTGGTGGCGCAGCGGCTCGCCGCCTTCGGTGCGCACATCCTGGCCTACGACCCGTACGTGTCCACGGCCCGGGCCGCCCAGCTCGGCATCGAGCTGCTGACCCTCGACGAGCTGCTGGCCCGCGCCGACTTCATCTCGGTGCACTTGCCCAAGACCCCCGAGACCGCCGGGCTGATCGACAAGGAGGCGCTGGCCAAGACCAGGCCGGGGGTGATCGTCGTCAACGCCGCGCGCGGCGGTCTGGTCGACGAGGCGGCGCTGGCGCAGGCCGTCGCCAGCGGGCACGTCCGCGCCGCCGGCATCGACGTGTTCACAAAAGAACCGTGCACCGACAGCCCGCTGTTCGACCTGCCGCAGGTGGTCGTGACGCCGCACCTGGGAGCGTCCACCGAGGAGGCCCAGGACCGCGCCGGCACCGACGTCGCCGAGAGCGTCAAGCTGGCGCTGGCCGGGGAGTTCGTGCCCGACGCGGTCAACGTCGGCGCCGGTGCGGTCAGCGAGGAGGTGGCGCCCTGGCTGGACCTGGTGCGCAAACTCGGGTTGCTGGCGGGGGCGCTGGCCGACAAGCTGCCGGTGTCGCTGTCGGTGCAGGTGCGCGGCGAGCTCGCCGGCGAAGACGTCGAGGTGCTGCGGCTGTCGGCGCTGCGCGGGTTGTTCTCGGCGGTCATCGAGGACCCGGTGACGTTCGTCAACGCCCCGGCGATCGCCGAGGAGCGCGGGGTGGCCGCCGACATCGGCACCGCCACCGAGAGCCCCAACCACCGCAGCGTCGTCGAGGTGCGGGCGCTGGCCGCCGACGGCTCGGCGGTCAACGTCGCCGGCACGCTGTCCGGGCCGCAGCAGGTGCAGAAGATCGTCGCGATCAACGGCCGCAACTTCGACCTGCGCGCGCAGGGCATCAACCTGGTGATCCACTACGCCGACCAGCCCGGGGCGCTGGGCAAGATCGGCACCCTGCTGGGCGCCGCCGGGGTCAACATCCACGCCGCGCAGCTTTCCGAGGACGCCGAAGGCCCCGGCGCGACGATCCTGCTGCGGCTGGACCGCGACGTGCCGGCCGACGTTCGGTCCGCGATCCGCGCGGCTGTCGACGCCAACAAGCTCGAAGTGGTCGACCTGTCGTGAAACGCGTTGGCGACGAACGGAATTGGAGCGATGAGGTGGGGGTACCACCCGCTAGCGGTGGAAAGCGGCGCCGATGAAGCTAGCCGTCGTCCCCGGCGACGGGATCGGCCCGGAGGTGGTGACCGAGGCGGTCAAGGTGCTCGACGCGGTGCTGCCCGGTGTCCAGAAGACGCACTACGACCTGGGGGCGCAGCGTTTTCACGCCACCGGGGAGGTGCTGCCCGACTCGGTGCTGGCCGAGCTGCGGGCGCACGACGCGATCCTGCTCGGCGCCATCGGTGACCCGTCGGTGCCGGCCGGGCTGCTGGAGCGCGGTCTGCTGCTGCGGCTGCGCTTCGAGCTCGACCACCACGTCAACCTGCGGCCCGCCCGGCTGTACCCGGGCGTGCAGAGCCCCCTGGTCGGCAACCCGGCGATCGACCTGGTGGTGGTCCGCGAGGGCACCGAGGGCCCCTACACCGGCACCGGCGGCGCGATCCGCGCCGGCACCGAGCACGAGGTGGCGACCGAGGTCAGCGTCAACACTGGCTACGGGGTGCGCCGCGTCGTCGCCGACGCGTTCCAGCGGGCCCGGCAGCGCCGCAAGCACCTGACGCTGGTGCACAAGACCAACGTGCTGACCTTCGCCGGGTCGTTGTGGTCGCGGACCGTGCAGGAGATCGGCGAGCAGTTCCCCGACGTCGAGGTGGCCTACCAGCACGTCGACGCCGCGACGATCCACCTGGTCACCGACCCCGGCCGGTTCGACGTGATCGTCACCGACAACCTGTTCGGCGACATCATCACCGACCTCGCCGCAGCATTGTGCGGCGGCATCGGCCTGGCCGCCAGCGGCAACATCGACGCCACCCGCACCAACCCGTCGATGTTCGAGCCGGTGCACGGCAGCGCGCCCGACATCGCCGGTCAGGGCATCGCCGACCCGACCGCGGCGATCATGTCGGTGGCGTTGCTGCTTTCCCACGTCGGCGAGGACGCCGCTGCTGCCCGGGTTGACCGCGCGGTCGCGGCCTATCTGGCCGCGCGCGGTCCCGAATCGCCAGCCACAGCTGATATCGGCGATCGGATCGTTGCCGCGCTCTAGCCTCCAACCCCGGTGGCACCACGCCGGCGGGCACCACCGGCGTCGCCGCCAACGGGAACAGCCCGCACACCGCGAAGGCCAGCGGGTAGCCGGCCGCGGCGATCAGCGCGCCGAACGCCGGTGGCCCGGCGGCTGAGGCGAGCCGCTGGTAGGTGTTCTGGGTGCCCAGAGCGCGGCCGCTCCAGTACGGCCCGGCGTACTCGGTGATCGCGGTGGATTCCAGACCGTTGTCGAGCACCGCGATCACCGATGCCGCGACCATGAACGCGACGGCGAACGCAGAGCCCAGATGTTCGGTGAGCGCCAGCAGCATCAACGCCAACGCGCTCGCGACGGCGATGACGCGCAACGGACGCAACCGTGACCCGATGCGGTCGGACCAGCGCCCGGCCGCGATGCGGCCCAGCGCGCCGAGCAGCTGCGAGGTGGTCACCAGAGCGCCGGCCGAGGCGATCGACCAGCCACGGTTGTTGATCAGCCAGACCAGCATGTACGTCACCGTCACCGTCTGCGGCATCGTCAGCAGCGCCGACGCGATGTGGATCCGGCGCAGCACCTTCGGCCCGCGGTACGGGTTGGCCAGCTCTTCGTCGGTGGCCGCCGCCCGCGGTTTGCGGGGCGGATCGACGACGCCGATGGCGCTGGCCACCGCCGACACCGTGCAGATCGTCGCGGGAAACATCAGCCCCGCCGTCGGGCCGCGTTCAGCGAGCTCCGGGATCACCAACGCGCCCAACGCAATACCGAGCGGCTGCGCGGTCTGGCGAATGCCCATGGCCAGGCCCCGCTGGTGCGGCGGGAACCAGCCCGAGACCAGCCGGCCGCCGGCGGTGTTACAGCTGGCGGCCGCCATTCCGCCGAGGAACAGAAACGCGCCGATCGCCCCCAGCGAATGCACCGCTGTCGCTGCATAGGCCGCGGCCGCGGTGAGCGCCGAGCCGACCGTCAACACGATCCGCTCGCCCACCCGGTCGAGCAGATAGCCCCACCAGAACAGGGTGACCACCATGCCCCAGCTCGGCATCGAGGACAGCAGGCCGGCGTCGGCCAGCGGGGTGCCGCGCTCGGTCTCCAGTGCGGGGATCAGGAACGCGACACCGTTGATGAACACGAAAGCGCTGGCCGTCACGCCCAGCGAGAGGGCCACCATCGACCAGCGCGCCCCGGTACCGACCGACGGCGTCGCCATTCGAGCCATGCTTCCACAGCGATCTCGTCCGTGTCGTGTGCACGGCCGCCGGCATCCGCCGCCCGGCGCGGTTCCGGCTACTACCGCTGTCGAGTGTGCGCTGGTGGCGTCGACTGTGCGGTGGCGGCCTCGACTGTGCGCTGGCGGCGGCGCTCGTCGGCGTGTCGTCGCCCCGGACGCACGCTCGAGGCCATGGACGCACGCTCAACGCTAGGTCGCCTCGTCCACGAGGAGCGGGTAGGCGCCGTCGGCGTCGTGTACCTCTCGTCCGGTGACGGGCGGGGTGAACACACACACCATGCGCAGGTCCGTGCGGGCCCGCACGCGGTGGCGCTCGTGGCCGTCGAGCAGGTAGAGGGTGCCGTCGCGGAGCGGATGGGTCTCACCGGTTTCGTCGTCGACCAACTCGCCGTCACCGCCCACGCAGTACACCGCCTCGACGTGGTTGGCGTACCACATGGCGGTCTCGGTTCCGGCGTGCAGCACGGTGTCGTGCATGGAGAACGGCTGGCCGTCGCGGGCCAGCAGGAGCCGCTGGCTGCGCCAGGTGTCGGCGTGGACGTCGCGGTCGGTGCCCTCGATCTCTCGCAGCGTTCGGACGATCATCGAGCGCTCCCGCTGCCTGCGCCGACCAACTCTCCGGTGGCGACGGCGTCGATCGACTCGGCCACGACAGCCAGGCCGTGATCCAGGTCGGCGTCTGCGACCAGCAGCGGCGGCATCAGTTTGGCCACCTGGCTTCGAGCGCCCGACGTCTCCAGCAGCAGACCCCGCTCGAAAGCCGCGTGGCAGACCGCGGTCCCCAGTTCCGGGCGGTCGAACACCACACCCTGGACCATGCCCCGGCCGCGCACCTGGACACCCTCGACCGGGCCGACGATGTCGTCCAGCGCCCGCTCGAGCCGCTCACCCTTGCGCAGCACGTCCCTGGTCAGCTGGTTGTCGGTCCAGAAGTCGAGCGCGGCGGCGGCGGTGACGAAGGCCGGGTTGTGGCCGCGAAACGTGCCGTTGTGCTCGCCGGGCTCCCACTGGTCGAGGTCACGCCGGAACAACGTGAGCGCCATCGGCAGCCCGTAGCCGCTGATCGACTTGGACAGGCAGACGATATCGGGGACGATGCCGGCCGCCTCGAAGCTGAAGAACGGGCCGGTGCGCCCGCAGCCCATCTGCACGTCGTCGACGATGAGCAGCAGGTCGTGGCGGCGGCACAGGTCGGCCAGGCCCCGCAGCCACGCCAGCCGGGCCACGTTGATCCCGCCCTCGCCCTGGACGGTCTCGACGATCACCGCCGCCGGCCGGTTGAGCCCGCCGCCGGCGTCGTCCAACAACCTTTCGAGCCACAGGAAGTCGGGCATGCTGTCGTCGAGGTAGTGGTCGTAGGGCATCGGGGTGGCATGGACCAGCGGAATGCCCGCACCGCCGCGCTTCATCGAGTTGCCGGTGACGGCCAGCGCGCCCAGCGTCATGCCGTGGAAGGCGTTGGTGAAGCTGAGCACACTTTCCCGGCCGGTGACCTTGCGGGCCAGTTTCAACGCCGACTCCACCGAGTTGGTGCCGGTGGGTCCGGGGAACTGCACTTTGTAGTCGAGTCCACGCGGCCGCAGGATCACCTCCTCGAACCGATCGAGGAACGCGGCCTTGGCGACGGTGCCCATGTCCAGGCTGTGCACCACCCGGTCGGCGGCCAGGTAATCGAGCAGGGCAGCCTTCAGGTCCGGGTGGTTGTGGCCATAGTTGAGCGCGCCGGCTCCGGCGAAGAAGTCCAGATATCGCCGTCCGTCGGTGTCCCACAGGTGGCTGCCGGACGCCCGGTCGAACACCACCGGCCATGATCGGCAATAACTGCGTACCTCGGATTCCAGCGTGTCGAAAATGGTCACGTCGATCTACCTTTCCGTCCGTTTGTGCAACACAACCGGAACGGAACGACAGGCCGATTCAGCTCGGCGACAGGCCGGCGCGATTACCCGCGATCACTCGGGTGTTCCGCCTCGTCTTCGACGTTGGTCAGGCGAAGACGACAGGGCGCTACCGCGTGCCCGTCGTCGCTCGTGTTCGGCCTACCACCCCGCTCGGACGCGCCGACTCGGTCTGCCGGCGCTCACATCGCGTCGCCGACGACGTTACCGAGAATTGCCTACCGGTCTCAACCTCGCGCGAACAAGTTCTCGAGCGACCCCCACAAGCCAGCTCTACCCTGGGCCGATGGCGAGCGGTGATGCGTGTGCCGCGTCGGCTGGCGTTGGTGCCTCGCGGGATACACATCCGCGGGTCAAAAACTCAGCACCACGACAAAAGACACGCTGCTCGACTACACAGGGGAAACTCCCGCTAGAGCCGTGAAGCCAACGAGCTCGAGTTCGCCCGGGAATTGGTGCGCCAAGCCCAAGGAGTCGGCGTGGCGTTGAGCGGTCCGGGCGGAGTGCTCACGGCGATGACCAAGACGGTCGTCGAAACCGCGCTCGTGCAGCTAGATCGGTGATGAGATCCGCGAATACGATGCCACGAGCCCGCTGTTCCTCCCAGCGGTGAGCGCCATCGGACTGCTGACGTTCCGTGACGCCCATCTGTCAGGATCCGGCGCGAACACGCACGCCCGGATCCAGGCGATGCAGCTAACATGTCCTCGTATTGCCGACACGTCCGGCCCGATGCAGCGAAGGTGACTCGCATGGATTTCGTCGAAGCCAACGGCGCCCGGCTTGCCTATGCCGACAGCGGTCCGCGCGATGCCGAGGCATTTCTGCTCAGCCACTCCCTGTTCTTCAGCCACGCCATGTTCGACCCGCTGGTCGCTCTGCTCAACGCGGCGGGATATCGGACCATCGCCTTCGACCACCGCGGTCAAGGTGACAGCTCGCCGGCCCCGCGCCGCGACGACCTCTCGATGGACAATCTCACCGAAGATGCCGCCGCGCTCATTGAGGCGCTCGACATCGGGCCGGTCCATGCCGTGGGCAATTCCCAGGGCGGTTTCGTGGTCCTGCGGCTGGCCGCCCGGAACCCGGAACTGCTCCGCTCCGCCACAGCGCTGGGTTCGTCATGTGAGCAGGAATACAAATTGGCCGAGTTCGCGCCGCTGGTCGAGCGGTTGGGCAACGAAGGCGCCGCACCGGTCATCGACACGCTCCTATACATCATGTTCGGCGATGCGAGTCTGGCGGCCGGAGGCCCCATGATCGATCAGTGGCGGGCATACATGTCTGCGCTCGGCCCCTCGATCGGCGACTGCGCATACCAGGTCATCCACCGCAGTCGGATCTACGAGGAGCTCGCCGGATGCCAGGTTCCGGTGCTGGCCATCGCCGGCGAGCAGGACCACGCATACCCGCAACCCATCTCGGGCAAAAACATCGCCGAGGCGTCCGGGGGGCGCGACGTGACGATCGCGGGCGCTGGTCACTCGGTCGCCCTGGAAAAACCCGAGGAGGTAGTCAAGCTGCTCGTCGAGCACGCGCAGCGAGCAGTCGCCACGCGCTAACGCGAGGTTAGTGGCTCGTGTCCCGCCCGAGCGGGCCGATCCGGAACAGTTCTTCAGCCTGGTGGCTGTGCGGAAACAGGTCGATGCCGAAAAGCTCGCGGCGTTCCAGCGGAGCGTCCCACCGCCGGGCGAACGTCTCGAACAGTCGCAGGCTGGCCGGATTGTCGGGGGTGATCGAGGCCTCCACGTGGGTGACGCCGTGCGGCTGCAGCCGCCGCGCCAGATGGTCGAGCATCCGGCCGGCAACGCCGGCGCCGCGGTGGGCGGCGTCGACTGCGATCTGCCACACCATCACCGTGGCGGGCTTGCCGGGGCGGTGATAACCGGTGAGGAATCCGGCCGGGCCGCTGCCGAACGACGCGATCACCGACGTGGCGGCGAAGTCCCGGCACCACAGCAGGTACGCGTACGGCGAGTTGACGTCGAGCGTGGCGCTGTCGGCGGCCATCCGCCACAGCGCGCGGCCGTCGGCCACGGTCGGGGAGCGCAGGTCGAGACGGACGCGATCGGTCACCGCCCCGACAGTACTGGCCCGTTTGGTCGGCTCGGCGCGACACTGGCCCGGTTGGTCGGCTCCGCGCGACCGTGCCGGCGGCCGTCGTTAGGCTTTCACGAATGCGCCGCGGCCGAATCGCCAGCCCGGACGGTGTCGCGTTCGTCGGCATCGACGGTGACCTGCACGACCCCGCCGGGATGATCGCCCGGGAAATCGCCGAGCACCCGTTCGGCACGCCGACCTTCACCGGTCGCACCTGGCCGCTGGCCGACGTGCGGCTGCTGGCCCCGATGCTGGCCGGCAAGGTCATCGGTGTGGGCAAGAACTATGCCGCGCACGTCGCCGAGATGGGCGGCCTCGACAAGAGCGCCACCCCGGCCGACCCGGTCATCTTTCTCAAACCCAACACCGCGATCATCGGGCCGAACGTGCCGATCACGTTGCCCGCCAACGCGTCACCAGTGCACTACGAGGGCGAGCTGGCCGTGGTCATCGGCCGACCCTGCAAGGACGTGCCCGCCGACCAGGCGGCCCGGAGCATCCTCGGCTACACCGTTGCCAACGATGTGACGGCCCGCGACCAGCAACAAGCCGACGGGCAATGGTCACGGGCGAAAGGCCACGACACGTTCTGCCCGATCGGGCCGTGGATCGTCACCGACATCGACACGACGGACGTCGAACTGCGCACCGAGGTCAACGGCGAGGTCAAACAATGCAGCCGCACCTCGCTGATGATCCACGACGTCGGCACGATCGTTCAGTGGATCTCGGCGGTGATGACGCTGCTGCCGGGCGACCTCATCCTGACCGGCACACCGGCCGGCGTCGGGCCGATCGAGGACGGCGACACAGTCAGCGTCACCGTAGACGGCATCGGGACATTGACCAATCCTGTTGTGCGCAAGGATAAATCGTGAACGTCAGAGTCCGGTTCTGCCCGTCGCCGACCGGCGTCCCGCACGTCGGGCTGATCCGCACCGCGCTGTTCAACTGGGCCTACGCCCGGCACTCCGGCGGCACGGTCGTCTTCCGTGTGGAAGACACCGACCCGCAACGCGACAGCGAGGAAAGCTATGCGGCGCTGCTGGACGCGCTGCGCTGGCTCGGCCTGACCTGGGACGAGGGGCCCGAGGTGGGCGGACCCTATGGGCCCTACCGGCAGTCGCAGCGCGGCGACATCTACCGCGACGTGCTGGCCCGGCTGCTGGATGCGGGGGAGGCTTACCCGGCGTTCTCGACGCCGGACGAGGTCGAGGCACGCCACCTCGCGGCCGGCCGAAATCCCAAGCTGGGCTACGACAACTTTGACCGGGGCCTGACCGACGAGCACCGTGCGGAGTACCTGGCGCAGGGCCGCAAACCCGTTGTGCGGCTTCGGATGCCGGACGGTGACCTCAGCTGGAACGACCTGGTGCGCGGGGCGACCACCTTCGCCGCGGGCGCCGTGCCCGATTTCGCGCTGACCCGCGCCAACGGGGATCCGTTGTACACGTTGGTCAACCCGGTCGACGACGCGCTGATGAAGATCACCCACGTGCTCCGCGGCGAGGACCTGCTGCCGTCGACGCCACGTCAGATCGCGTTATACGAGGCCATGATCCGCGTCGGGCTGACCGACCGAATACCGCACTTCGCCCATCTGCCGACCGTCTTGGGTGAGGGAACCCGCAAGCTGTCCAAGCGCGACCCGCAGTCCAATCTGTTCGCCCACCGCGACCGGGGTTTCATCCCCGAGGGGCTGCTGAATTACCTTGCGCTACTGGGCTGGTCGATTGCCGGCGACCGCGACGTGTTCGGTCTCGACGAGATGGTGGCCGCTTTCGACGTGGCCGACGTCAACGCCAACCCGGCCCGGTTCGACCAGAAGAAGGCCGACGCGATCAACGCCGAGCACATCCGGCTGCTCGACGCCGACGACTTCACCCGCCGACTGCGCGACTTCTTCGACGCGCACGGCCACCGCACCGGCCTGGACGACGCGGGGTTCGCGGCGGCGGCCCGCTTGGTGCAGACCCGCATCGTCGTGCTGGGTGACGCGTGGCGGCTGCTGAAGTTCCTCGACGACGACGAGTACACCCTCGACCCGAAGGCCGCCGCCAAGGAGCTGGGCCCGGACGCCGGTCCGGTGCTCGACGCCGCGGTGAGGGCCCTGGACGGCGTGGCCGAGTGGACCGCGGCGCCGATCGAGGCGGCGCTGCAGGCCGCCCTGGTGGAGGACCTCGCGCTGGCTCCGCGCAAGGCCTTCGGGCCGGTCCGGGTCGCCGCCACCGGGGCACTGGTCAGCCCGCCGCTGTTCGAGTCGCTGGAGCTGCTCGGGCGCGAGCGCAGCACCGCGCGGCTGCGGGCGACGCTGGAGCGGGTCACGGCGTGAAGATCGCAGGCAGAATGTTTGGTAGTCTGCACGTCGGCCGCCGACGGCGGGCAGCAGCGCCCGCGAGGTGCTCTGAGCAGCGGTTTCAGGTCGCCGGTGGGGTATGGTGTAATTGGCAACACAGCTGATTCTGGTTCAGCCGTTCTAGGTTCGAGTCCTGGTACCCCAGCAAAACCTCTCCGGCTCAAGCGATTAGGCGGGCACACCGCGGTGAGCTATGCTGTCAGCTCGGATCGGCTGCGGCCCCGTCGTCTAGCGGCCTAGGACGCCGCCCTCTCACGGCGGTAGCGTGGGTTCGAATCCCATCGGGGCTACACATCTCGCCCTGGGGACATCTCGCGTCTGGGCACATCTGGCGTCTGGGCACATCTGGCGTCTGGGGACGTCGTTGGATGGCGGGACTGGTTTTCGGGGTGGCGCCGGGCGGTGACCAGTCAGTCGCGCTGTCCGGCCGCCACGCTCGGCGCCGTCGAACCGCCGAGTGGCATCGGCGGCAGGCCGAGCTTGCGGTGATCCCAGGACCGGGTGCGCCGCGCGACGATGCGCACCGCGATCCGGTTGTGCATCATCTGGTCCACCGCCGGTTTCATGTCGTCGGTGTAGGGGCCGGTGTAGCGTTCCCACACGCTGACGCCGACGCGGAAGATGGCGTCGGGGTCGTCGACGATCTCGGCGACACCTTCGAAGGACGCGCCGCGCAGCGTGTCATAGGTGTCGCCGTCCTCGAGCAGGAAGCTCACCCGCGGGTCGCGGCGCAGGTTGACGGCCTTCTGCGACTTGGCCTTGGTCTCCAGCCAGATCTTACCGTCGACCACGGCGTACCACATGGCGGTCAGGTGCGGCTGCCCGTCGGGCCCGATGGTGGCCAGCGTGCCGGTTCGGCTGCCGGTCACGAAGTCGGCGATCTCGGCCCCGGACATCACGATCTGGGCACGCTGGTTGGTTGCCATGCCGCCAGTGTGTCAGGTCGGCGGGTCAGGTCGGCGGGTCAGGTCGGCAGGTCAGGTCGGCGCGAGCCTGCACCGGGCGTGCGATGGCGGCGGGACCGCCCGTGTCGCCGCCCCGACTGCACGTTCGGCGCAGCGGGCGGTCACAGCCGGCGGGTGAGCGCCTCGGCCGCGGCCAGCAGATCGGCGGCCCAGCGCGCCCCGGGCGACCGTCCGATGCGGTCGATCGGACCCGACACCGAGATCGCGGCGATCACCTGCCCGCGCCCGTCGCGCACCGGTGCCGACGCGCTGGCCACCCCGGGCTCGCGCTCGGCCGCGCTCTGCGCCCACCCGCGCCGGCGCACCTGCGCCAGCGCCCGCGCGCTGAACGTCGCGGTGGGCAGGATGGCCTGCTGGGTGGCGGCGTCGCTGTAGGTCAGCAGCACCTTTGCCCCCGACCCCGCCGTCATCGGCAGCCGCGCTCCGACCGGAACCGTATCGCGAAGGCCCGCAGGCGGTTCCAGCGCGGCGATGCAGATCCGCTCGGTGCCTTCTCTGCGGTACAACTGCACGCTCTCGCCGGTGACCTCGCGCAGCCGTGGCAGCACCGCGGCGCCGGCCGCCAGCAGCGGATCGTCGACATGAGCGGCCAGTTCGCCGATCCCCGGACCGAGCTGCCAGCGGCCGCCGCCGTCGCGCGCCAGCAGCCGGTGCACTGCCAGGCCGGCGGCCAGGCGGTGCGCGGTCGCTCGCGGCAGCCCGGTGCGTTCGCACAATTCGGCCAACCCGCAGGGCGATTCCGCAACCGCGTACAACACCCCCACGGCTTTGTCGAGGACGCCGATGCCGCTATCCTGTCTCATGCAGAGATACTAACGTCTCAGATAGTGAGACAAACTGGAATCATCGGGACTGGAAGCATCGGGACAGGGAATCGACATGGAACCTGACAGGGAATCGACATGGAACCTGATGGCACCCGGCCGCGGACGCTGGCCGAGAAGGTGTGGGACGACCACCTGGTCGCCTCCGGCGGCGGCAGTGAGCCCGACCTGATCTACATCGACCTGCACCTGGTGCACGAGGTCACCAGCCCGCAGGCTTTCGACGGCCTGCGCCTGGCCGGCCGTCCGGTGCGGCGCCCCGACCTGACGCTGGCCACCGAGGACCACAACGTGCCGACCGTCGACATCGACAAGCCGATCGCGGACCCGGTGTCGCGTAACCAGGTCGAGACGCTGCGGCGCAACTGTGCCGAGTTCGGCGTCGGGCTGTATCCGATGGGCGACATCGAGCAGGGCATCGTGCACGTCGTCGGGCCACAGCTGGGTCTCACCCAACCGGGTATGACGATCGTGTGCGGCGACAGCCACACCTCGACCCACGGCGCGTTCGGCGCACTGGCAATGGGCATCGGCACATCCGAAGTCGAGCATGTGCTGGCCACCCAGACACTTCCGCTGCGCCCCTTCAAGACGATGGCGGTCGACATCGACGGGCAACTGCCCGCGGGCGTGGCCGCCAAAGACGTTGTCCTTGCGCTGATCGCCAAGATCGGCACCGGCGGCGGGCAGGGCCATGTCATCGAATATCGCGGCAGCACTGTCGAATCGCTGTCGATGGAAGCGAGGATGACGATCTGCAACATGAGCATCGAAGCCGGGGCCCGGGCCGGCATGGTGGCCCCCGACGCCACTACGTACGAGTATCTGCGCGGCCGCGCGCATGCGCCGACGGGCGCGCAGTGGGATGCGGCGCTGGCCTATTGGGACCGGCTGCGCACCGATCCCGGCGCTGGATTCGACACCGAGGTCTCCCTGGACGCCGCGTCGCTCAGCCCGTTCGTCACGTGGGGGACCAATCCCGGGCAGGGTGTGCCCTTGGCGAACGCCGTACCGGACCCGGAGTCGATGACCGACGACGCCGAACGACAGGCCGCCGAGAAGGCACTGGCGTACATGGACCTTCGCCCCGGGACTGCCATGCGAGACATCGCGGTCGACGCGGTGTTCGTCGGGTCGTGCACCAACGGGCGGATCGAGGATCTGCGGGTGGTGGCCGACGTGCTGCGCGGCCGCACAGTGGCCGACTCGGTGCGCATGCTCGTGGTCCCCGGTTCCATGCGGGTCCGCGCCCAGGCCGAAAAAGAAGGTCTGGACAAGGTCTTCACCGCCGCCGGGGCGCAATGGCGTCAGGCGGGCTGCTCGATGTGCCTGGGAATGAATCCCGACCAGCTCGCGCCGGGGGAGCGGTGTGCCTCGACGTCCAATCGCAATTTCGAAGGACGCCAGGGCAGGGGCGGCCGCACGCATCTGGTTTCGCCGGCGGTTGCCGCCGCCACCGCGGTACGCGGGACGCTGTCCGGCCCGGCTGACTTGGACTGACGCGACCAGAAGAAAGGTAAGGATCGGCATGCGAGCGTTCCACACCCACACCGGTATCGCGGTGCCGCTGCGGCGGTCCAACGTCGACACCGACCAGATCATCCCGGCGGTGTATTTGAAGCGGGTGACCCGAACGGGTTTCGAGGACGGATTGTTCGCGGCCTGGCGGGCGGATCCGTCATTCGTGCTCAACCTCAGCCCGTTCGACAAGGGCTCGATCCTGGTCGCCGGGCCTGATTTCGGCACCGGGTCCTCACGTGAGCACGCGGTGTGGGCGCTGATGGACTACGGGTTCCGGGTGGTGATCTCCTCTCGCTTCGGCGACATCTTCCGAAGCAATGCGGGCAAGGCGGGACTGTTGGCGGCCCAAGTCGCCCAGGACGACGTTGAACTGCTCTGGAAGCTCATCGAGCAGCATCCCGGACTGGAAATCACTGTCAATCTTCAAGATCGAAATTTGTCCGCGGCAACGGTGCTGCTGCCGTTCACGATTGACGACTACACCGCCTGGCGGCTACTCGAAGGCCTCGACGATATCGCCCTTACGCTGCGCAAACTCGACGAGATCGAGGTTTTCGAGGCGGCCCGGCCGACGTGGAAACCGTCCACCCTGACATCGTCCTGACGTATCGACCAGGGCCGAATTCCGGGGCCTCATGTGCCGGCGATCATCGGCTCGCCACCGACCAAGGGCGGCAATCGGATTGCAAAAGTTTCTGACATAACTCCCGAAATTGCGCGTGGCTCTTGGAAATCAGCCGGGTGAGGGTTTACCGTGTCCTCTAGTCGGTCCAACGAGGACCACTGGCTTCGGAGGGTTTGAATGAACAAAGCAGAGCTCATCGACGTGCTGACGGATAAAATGGGCTCGGACCGCCGGTCGGCGACCGCCGCCGTCGAGCATTTCGTAGACACCATTGTGCGCGCCGTGCACAAAGGTGAGAGCGTCACCATCACCGGGTTCGGTGTTTTCGAGCGGCGTCGTCGCGCAGCCCGCGTGGCCCGTAATCCCCGCACCGGCGAAACGGTGAAGGTGAGGCCGACATCCGTGCCGGCCTTCCGTCCAGGTGCCCAATTCAAAGCAGTTGTGGCTGGCGCACAGCGTCTTCCGTCGGACGGGCCCGCGGTCAAGCGCGGCGTGGCCACCGGCGGGGCCAAGAGAGTCGTCAAGAAGGCAGCGGCCAAGAAGGCCGTCAAGAGCACCGCGAAGAAAACGGCGGCCAAGGCCCCGGCGCGCAAGGCAGCGGCGAAGAAGGCTCCGGCGACCAAGGCGGCCGCCAAGCGCACGGTTGCCAAGAAGGCGACCAAGGCCGTGAAGAAGACCGTGACGAGGACTGCGGCGCCCGCGAAGAAGAGCGTCACCAAAGCGCCGGCTCGCAAAGCGGCCAAGGCGCCGGCCCGCAAGGCCGCCGCGAAGCGGACGGTCCGCAAGGCTCCGGCCAAGAAGGCCACCGGCCGTCGCGGCCGCCGGTAACCGGTAGACACACTCGATAGGCGGATTCGCCACGGGCCCGCAACGCCCGTGGCGAATCCGCCTATCCGGCAACCTTGTTGGCGGACAGCGCGCTGCCGATGTGATCGGCGGCCACCAGGCGACCGGACGACAGCGACAGCACCCACGCACTGCCCTTGCCGTTGCGTGACCTGTCCGGGCGCACCCCGTCCCGCTCACACCACCAGCCGATCAGATCCGGAATCACCTTGCCCTGCGTGCAGATCACCGGCGTCCGTGCCGACGACGCGATCTGCAGCACCCGGCGCCGGCCGTGCTTGGGGTTGTCGGCGTAGGCCTCCTCGGTCAGCGCGGGCTCGTTGCAGATGACGACGTCGAGTTCCTGGGCCAGGGGTTCCACCGTCTGGTGGCACCGCACCCGGTCGGCGGCGTGAACGTCGCCGGCGCCGAACGCCAGCAGTTGCCCGACCAGAGCCTCGGCCTGTGCGCGTCCCCTCTTGTCCAGCGGCCGCTTGGTGTCGTCGCCGCGGAACTTCGACTTGCGTCCCGCGGTGCCGTGCCGCACCACCAGAACCGTCGCGGTGTCGGCGGGATACTTGGCGAACCGGCGCAGGACCTTTCGGTCCTGCGCGTAGGAGAGTTTCTTCATCGCGACGTCAGCCGGCAGCCAGAGCAGGTCGTCGACCTCGCGCCCGGGGGTGAACTCTCCGCCCAAGCTGCGCGCCACCCAGTAGCGCACCTGCTTGACTCCCTGATCAATCGGATAGCTCACGGTGGTGATGCGTCGACCCAGGTGCGCGCGGTGACCGGTCTCCTCGAAAACCTCACGCACCGCGGCCACCGGCTCGGTCTCCCCCGCGTCGAGTTTGCCCTTGGGCAGCGACCAGTCGTCGTAACGTGGGCGGTGGATGACCGCCAGCTCGACTCCGGATTCGCCGTCGCGGGCCCGCCACAGCACCGCGCCGGCGGCACGCACGGTTCTGCCCGGTTGGGTCTGTGTCGACACCGTTGCAAGTGAGTGATCTTTAGTGGTCACGCGACTTGCACCTCGTCCCGGGGTTGTTCGGCAGCCGTTCGGCTGC
>NZ_JAVKSH010000040.1:0-15380 GCF_039583805.1 Mycobacterium sp.
AGTGTGGACCGGGGAGGGTAATCGCCGCGAACCGGCGACGCCAAGTCGCGCACCGTGTCGGGTCCACACGCATTGAGCAATTGGCACGATTCATCATTGAATATATGCGCCCCAGTATCTGTCGACGACCGAACAGATGCACCCGGCGATGATCTTGGCGCTGCGCGAAGCGAGCCGCCGGCCGACGACCATCCGGCCGACGACCATCCGGCCGAGACCGGTGACCCACAGCTGGCTGGGCGCGGGCCTACCGCGACGACGATTCGGCCGGCCTGGCCAGCCCCGCGTCGGCGAGGTCGTACGCGGTCGGCAAGCGCAGCGACACCAGGCCGGCGAAGGTGTTCTCGCCGAGCTCGACGCGGTTCACGGTCACGTGCACCGGAACCCAGTCGCCGCCCGCACCGGGCATCCGCAGCACCGCGGTGGTGGCGCCCTCGGCGACCCCGGCCGCCAACGCCGCTATCGTCGGCGCGTCGTCGGGGTGCACCCGCGGCATGTTCGCCGCCCTCGGGCGCCAGTCGTAGAACGGGCACGGCTCGTCCAGCCATTTCAGCAGGGTCCATCTCTTAAGGTCGAACAGCGCCCGGTGGACTCCCGGCTGAGCCAGCCCCTGCAGGATCTGCTGCGCAAGCCGGTCGGCCGGGGGCGGCGGCTCGGCCGGCTCGGCGCGCCAGTTCATGCCCCGCCCCACCATGTGGTCCTGGCCGTCCTGGCCCGGCTCCACGGCGTTGCGCGCGACGAAGCTCACCCTGATCGGGTTTGCCTGCCAGTCGGTGGTGTCCCAGCCGGCGCACAGGGTCTGGCCCGGTTGCGGATTGACCGCCAGCGCGAGCACCTCGGCCTCGTGAGGTTTGAGTTCACGCGACGGCCAGTTGTCGGCGAATGACCGCCCGTCGGTGTTCTCGACCTCCGGATTCTTGCCGTTGTTGAACAGCGACTCCGGAGTGTCGGTGGCCACGCCCAGGGTGAAGTCCCACTTCAGCGGGCCGGGGATGGGCCGTTCGGGGGGTTCGGCCTTCGCCGGTCCGCTCCAGACGTGCACGCCGTGGATCCGGCCGTCGGACATCACTACCGGCTCGGCGCGGATCACCCGGGCGCTCTTCGGTGTGATGCTGACCAGGCTCTTGCCGGTCTGGACGGTTTCGGCGATCGCCGTGCGCAGGGCTGACAGCCGGGGATTGCGCCGCAAGAAAGCATGGATGGGCAGGAAATTCCGTTGCTGACGTCCCATCGCCACCACGGCGGGCTCGTCGCCCAGCGTCTCCACGAGCAGCCAGTCGTGGGTCATGGTCGGCAGCTTACCGGCGCACACGGGACTGAGGGCTTGCCGTTGTTGCCGCACTGGAGAACCCAAGTCCCCGGCCGGTCGCCGAGTTGCATGCGGCGCCGGTGGCCCGGTATTTTCCTCCTCCGGCCGGTCGGCACGGCGAGGACCGCCGCCGGACCGGTTCATGCAGGAGTCGACCGTCGAGGGGTCGGTCGACGTCCTCGCGCGTCACCGCACGCGGGCCAACTCGGCCAGCACCACCTGTAGGACGCCCACCGCACCCGCCTTGTCCAGCGGTTCGTTGCCGCTGCCGCATTTCGGCGACTGCACGCACGACGGGCATCCCCGCGGGCATTCGCACGCCTCGATGGCCGCGGCGGTGGCGCCCAGCCACACACCGGCCTGGCGGAAACCGCGCTCGGCGAAACCGGCGCCGCCCGGATACCCGTCGTAGACGAAGACGGTGGGCAGGCCGTCGGACTCCGGACCCACCGCGGTGGACAAGCCGCCGATGTCTGCGCGATCGCAGCTGGCCACCAGCGGCAGCAGCCCGATCGCCGCATGCTCGGCCGCGTGCAGCGAACCCGGTATCCGCAGATCGTCGATACCATTGTGGCGCAGGGCTTCCGGCGTGACGGTGTAGATCACCGCGGTGGTGGTCAGCGTGGTTTCGGGCATCTGGGCGTCGACGAAGTCGATCACCTCGCCGGTGAGCCGGCGGCGCAGATAGCCGACTACTCGACTCCTGACGTGTACCGGGACCAGGCCCAGCATCACCGGTCCGAACGCGCGCCGCTCACCGGCGCCGGTGACGGCGATGTCGGTGAGCTCGCGCGCGAAGGTCGCATATCCGGGATCTTCGGCATGGACCACCGCGACCCCGTCCGCGAAATCCAGCGAGTCGACGAGGTAACTCTCGCCCTGGTGCAGATACACCGCCCCCGGGTGCACCGTGGCCGGTGCCTGCGCGGCGCCCGTGGTACCCAGCACCCGGCCGGTGTCGGACTCCACGATGAGAATCTGGCCGCCCGTCGGGCCGCGGATGTCGACCGCGGGATGCGGGTCCACCCCCGGCGCCGGGTAGTACCGGCCCGACCGCTGCCGCAACAACCCCTCGGCGAGCAGGGAACTCGTGACCCGCTCCGCGCCAAACGCCCGCACTTCGGCCTCTTCGAGCGGCAATTCAGTTGCTGCACAGAGTAATTGGTGGCCCAGGAGGTAGGGATTGGCAGGATCGATCACCACCCGCTCGACCGGCCTGTCCAGCAGCGCCGCCGGATGGTGCACCAGGTAGGTGTCCAGTGGGTCGTCGCGTGCGACCAGCACGACCAGTGCGCTCTGGCCGCGTCGCCCGGACCGACCGGCCTGCTGCCAGAACGAGGTGACAGTGCCCGGGAACCCGGCCAGCACCACCGCGTCGAGCCCGGCGATATCGACACCCAACTCCAGCGCGTTGGTGGTGGCCAGGCCGCGCAGCCGCCCGTCGGCCAGCGCCCGTTCCAGTGCGCTGCGGTCCTCGGGCAGATACCCGGCCCGGTAGGACGCCACCGTCGGGGTCAACTCCGGGGCGATCTCGGCCAGCCGGGCCTGGGCTCCCAGCGCGGTCAGTTCCGCGCCGCGGCGAGACCGGACGAAGGTCAGCGTCCGGGCCCCCTCGGCGACCAGGTCGGCCATCACCCGCGCCGCCTCCGCACCGGCGGACCGCCGCACCGGCGCGCCGTTCTCGCCGGCCAGGTCCGCACGCAGCGCCGGCTCCCACAGCGCCACCGTGCGGGCGCCCCGCGGTGAGCCGTCCTCGGTCACCTCCTCGACGTGCTGGCCGATCAGCTCCGTTGCCGTCGCTCCCGGTGCGGCCGTGGTCGCGCTGGCGAAGATCACCGTCGGCGCCCCGCGGTAGCGTGCGCACAGCCGCAGAAGCCGCCGCAGCACCATCGCCACGTTCGACCCGAAAACGCCACGGTAGTAATGACACTCGTCGACAACCAGGTAGCGAAGGCCGCGCAGGAACACCGCCCAGCGGCGGTGGTTGGGCAGCATGGCCAGATGGATCATGTCCGGGTTGGAAAACAGCCAGCGGGACCGCTCCCGGGCAAAGCGGCGCAGCTCGGCGGGGCTGTCGCCGTCATATGTAGTGGGCGCGACGTCCGCCAGCCGCGGCACCGCCGCGGCCAGGGTGTGCGCGGTGCGGAGCTGGTCGCGGCCCAGCGCTTTGGTCGGTGACAGGTACAACGCCCGGGCCCGCGGGTCGGCGGCCAGCGCGGTGAGCACGGGCAGTTGGTAGGCCAGTGACTTTCCCGACGCGGTGCCGGTGCTGATGACGACGTGGCGTCCGGCGTGGGCGAGCTCCGCGGCGTCGAGCTGGTGCGACCACGGCGAGCCGATGCCGAGCTCGGTGAACGCGCGCACCACGTCGGGTTCGGCCCACACGGGCCAGTCACGCGCCCGGCCGGGCCGCGACGGCAGTTCGGCGACGTGGCGCAGCGGATGCTCACCGGGCTGGCAGCCGGCGACCGCGGCGGCCAGCAGTTCGCTGCCGAACGTCGCCATGGACGTTCCTTCCTGCGCTGTACACGCTGTCGCCGGCGCCAGGTGACGCCCCTGTTCACGCCACTGTTGACGCCATTGTTCACGACGCTGCTCACGACGCTGCTCACGCCCGGACAGCCGAATCGGCCACCGAGGCTGTCGCCGACACGCCGAACATGGTTGACTGTTCGAGGTCGCAGCTTCTGTGTTCGTGTCAAACTTTCGCAGGATCTCTCGTTGCGACCGCGGTTCCTGCGAAAGCTCGGGTGAAGTTCCGGGGCCTCCGCGAGGTAGGGCGGTCACAGCGAGCCCGGGGCGCCGGAAGGCGGTGCCCCGCACCCAGAAGAGAAGGAAAGATCGAGAAATGCCACAGGGAACTGTGAAGTGGTTCAACGCGGAGAAAGGGTTCGGCTTCATCGCCCCCGAGGACGGCTCCGCCGATGTGTTTGTCCACTACACGGAGATCCAGGGAGCGGGTTTCCGCACCCTCGAGGAAAACCAGCGGGTCGAGTTCGAGGTCGGGCAGAGCCCCAAGGGCCCGCAAGCGACGGGCGTCCGCGCTATCTGAGTCAACGCACCAGAAACCCCCCGTGCGGCCCGTCAGCGGGTCGACCGGGGGGTTTTCGCTGCGACGCTGGCCTACTGTCGGTGTCGTGAGCCAGCTCTCGTTCTTCTCGGCAGACTCGGTGCCGCCCGCGGTCGCCGACCTGACCGGGCTGCTGGCGGCGGGCGGGCAGATCGTGCTGATCGGCGGCGGGGCCCGGCTGTCGATGGTGGTGGACGAGCCCTGGCGGGCCGAGGCGCTGGCGGCGATGATCGACGAGGCGGGGCTGGTGGCCGAGATCACCCGCACCGACGAGTGCACCCCGCTGGTGCGGACGTCGGTCGACCCGCGGCTGCGCGCCATCGCCGCCGAATGGACCCGCGGTGCGGTCAAGACCGTCCCGCGGCTGTGGCTGCCCGGGCCGCGGGAGCTGCGGGCCTGGACACTGGCGGCCGGCAGCCCGGAGGCCGACCGCTATCTGCTCGGCCTGGACCCGCACGCCCCAGACACCCATTCGCCGCTGGCGTCCGCGCTGATGCGGGTGGGGATCGCGCCCACCCTGGTCGGCACCCGCGGCGCTCGGCCGGCGCTGCGGATCAGCGGTCGGCGTCGGCTATCGCGCCTGGTAGAGAACGTGGGCGAGCCGCCCGACGCGGTCCAGGCGTTGGCATACTGGCCGCGGGTCTAACGTTGCCGACGCGGGCCGTCGCCGGCGGGCCGGTTTGCGTCGGCCCGCCCCGGGTGTCACATTGTCAGATGTCGACAGGCCCGGTCAGATGTCGACAGGCCCGGTCAGATGTCGACAGGCCCGGTCAGATGTCGACAGGCCCGAAGCATCCCGGCGAACAGCGGATGCCGGTGGCAGGGCCCGGGGCGGGAATTGACATGGACGTGACTCTCGAAACAGGAGCGTAAGCGCAGTTGGCTGAGGGCGATAGCGCCAGCCCCGTAGGCAGGGGAAATGGCAGCGGCCGGCGACTCGTCATCGTCGAGTCGCCTACCAAAGCGCGCAAAATAGCCGGTTACCTCGGCTCGAACTACATCGTGGAATCCTCGCGGGGACACATCCGTGATCTGCCGCGCGCCGCCGCCGACGTGCCGGCGAAGTACAAGTCGCAGCCGTGGGCCCGGCTCGGCGTCAACGTCGACGCTGGCTTCGAACCGCTCTACATCATCAGCCCCGACAAGAAGCGCACGGTCAGCGAGCTGAAAGACCTGCTCAAAGACGTCGACGAACTGTATCTGGCCACCGACGGCGACCGGGAGGGCGAAGCCATCGCCTGGCACCTGCTGGAGACCCTCAAACCGCGGATCCCGGTCAAACGGATGGTGTTCCACGAGATCACCGAACCGGCGATCCGCGCGGCCGCCGAGCAGCCCCGCGACCTCGACACCGACCTGGTCGACGCCCAGGAGACCCGTCGCATCCTGGACCGCCTCTACGGCTACGAGGTCAGCCCGGTGCTGTGGAAGAAGGTGGCGCCCAGGCTGTCGGCTGGCCGGGTGCAGTCGGTGGCCACCCGCATCATCGTGGTCCGCGAACGCGACCGGATGGCGTTCCGCAGCGCCGCCTACTGGGACGTCCTCGCCGAGCTGGACGCCAGCGTGTCCGATCCGCGGGCCTCCCCGCCGACCTTCACCGCGCGGCTGACCAGCGTTGACGGCTCGCGGGTGGCCACCGGCCGGGACTTCGACTCGCGCGGCGCGGTGCGCACGGACCGCGAGGTCTCCAAAGACGTCGTCGTGCTCGACGAGGCCGCCGCCGGCAGGCTGGCCGACGGTCTGCGCGGCGCGCAGCTGACCGTGGCGTCGGTGGAGGAGAAGCCCTACACCCGCAAACCGTATCCGCCGTTCATGACGTCGACGCTGCAGCAGGAGGCCGGCCGCAAACTGCGGTTCTCCGCCGAGCGGACGATGAGCGTCGCCCAACGGCTCTACGAGAACGGCTACATCACCTACATGCGGACCGACTCCACGACGCTGTCGGAGTCTGCGATCAGCGCCGCCCGCACCCAGGCCCGCCAGCTCTACGGCGAGGAGTACGTCTCGGGATCACCCCGCCAGTACACCCGCAAGGTGAAGAACGCCCAGGAAGCCCACGAGGCGATCCGGCCTGCCGGGGAGACGTTCGCCACCCCGGACGCGGTGCGACATGAGCTTGGCGGCGGCGGTGATGATTTCCGTCTCTACGAGCTGATCTGGCAGCGCACGGTCGCCTCCCAGATGGCCGACGCCCGCGGCACCACGCTGAGCCTGCGGATCGCGGGCACCAGCACCGTTCAAGGGGCCGGTCAGGAGTTGGTGTTCGCCGCCAGCGGGCGCACGCTCACCTTCCCGGGTTTCCTCAAGGCGTATGTCGAGACCGTCGACGAGCTCGCCGGCGGCGAGGCCGACGACGCCGAGCGGCGGCTGCCGCACCTGAGGCAGGGCCAGCGGGTTGACGCCACCGAGCTGACCCCGGACGGGCACTCCACCAACCCGCCGCCGCGCTACACCGAGGCGTCGCTGGTCAAGGCGCTCGAGGAGCTGGGCATCGGGCGCCCGTCGACGTACTCGTCGATCATCAAGACCATCCAGGACCGCGGCTACGTCTACAAGAAGGGCAGCGCCCTCGTCCCGTCGTGGGTGGCGTTCGCCGTGACCGGTCTGCTGGAACGGCACTTCAGCCGGCTCGTCGACTACGGTTTCACCGCCGCGATGGAAGACGAGCTCGACGCGATCGCGTCGGGTCACGAGCAGCGCACCACCTGGCTGAACCACTTCTACTTCGGCGGCGACCACGGCGTGCCCGACTCGGTGGCGCGCTCCGGGGGCCTGAAGAAGCTGGTCGGGGTCAACCTCGAAGGAATCGACGCGCGAGAAGTCAACTCCATCAAGGTTTTCGACGACTCGCAAGGACGGCCCGTGTACGTCCGGGTGGGCAAGAACGGGCCCTACCTGGAACGCATGGTGACCGGTGACGACGGTGAGCTCACACCGCAGCGGGCCAACCTCAACGACTCGCTCACCCCCGACGAGCTGACCCTGGACGTGGCCGAGGAGCTGTTCGCCGCCCCGACGGAGGGCCGGTCGCTGGGCGTCGACCCGCAGACCGGGCACGAGATCGTCGCCAGGGACGGCCGCTACGGGCCGTACGTCACCGAGATTCTCCCGGAACCGCCCGACGGCGGCGACGGCGCCGGGGCGGCGGCCAAGAAAGGCAAGAAACCCACCGGGCCCAAGCCGCGGACGGCGTCGCTCTTCCGCGGCATGGACGTGCAGACGGTCACGCTCCAGGACGCGCTGAGACTGCTGTCGCTGCCGCGTGTGGTCGGTGCCGACCCGGACTCCGGCGAGCAGATCACCGCCCAGAATGGGCGCTATGGGCCATACCTGAAGCGCGGCAACGATTCTCGTTCGTTGGCCACCGAGGACCAAATCTTCACCATCACCGTCGACGAAGCGCTGAAGATTTACACCGAGCCGAAACGCCGTGGCCGACAGGGCACGTCGGCGCCACCGCTGCGCGAACTGGGGAACGATCCCGCGTCGGGCAGGCAGATGGTGGTCAAAGACGGCCGGTTCGGGCCGTACGTGACCGACGGTGAGACCAACGCCAGCCTGCGCAAGGGCGACGACGTCGTCTCGATCACCGACGAACGCGCCGCCGAGCTGCTGGCCGACAGGCGTGCCCGCGGTCCGGTGCAGCGGCCGGCCAAGAAGACCGGCCGCAGGGCGCCTGCCAAGAAGACCGCCAAGCGCGGCTAGTTGCTGCTTGCTTCGCTGGAAACCTCTTCCGCTGCGGCAAGACTCAACGGCCGAGCCAGTTGGGTGGGCGCGCTGCGCCCGCGCAGTGTGACAATTTCCCCGACTTCCCAGCTCAACGCTTCGGCGTCCAGCGCACCGCTGACCGCGGTCGCCGACGCCAACACGTGCCCGTCCTCGAGTTTGGCCAGCTCGGTCAGCCGCGCCGCCTCGTTGACCGGGTCGCCGATCACGGTGTACTCGAACCGGGCCGCCGCGCCGATATGGCCGGCGATGGCGCGGCCGGCGGACACCCCGATGCCGAACTCCGCGGACCCGAGCACGCCGAGCAGTTCGTCGTGCAGCTCGCGGGCGGCCGCCAGCGCCGCGCCGGACGCGTCGGGGTGTTCGATGGGCACGCCGAAGATCGCCAGCGCGGCGTCTCCCTGGAATTTGTTGACGAAGCCGCCGTGCCGCCCGACGGTGTCCACCACCACCCGGAAGAACTCGTTGAGCAGGCCGACCACCTCGGCGGGCGGCCGCGTCGCCGCCAGTTGCGTGGAGCCCACCAGGTCGACGAACAGCACGGCGACGTCGCGTTCCTGGCCGCCCAGCTCGGTCCCCCGCTCCAGGGCGCGCCGTGCCACGTCTTCGCCCACGTAGCGGCCGAACAGGTCGCGCAGCCGCTGCCGCTCGGCCAGGTCACGCACCATGTCGTTGAAGCCGGCCTGCAGCTGTCCCAGCTCGCTGGCGTCGTAGATCTGCATGTGCGCGTGGTAGTTTCCGCGTTGCACCTCGCCTAGCGCCCACCGCAGCTGGCGCAGCGGGTCGGCGATGGACATGGCCGCCAGCAGGGTGCCCACCAGGCCGAGCACCAGCGCGGCCACCGCCATCAGCAGGATCGGGGCGTAAAGCTTGTCCGGGGTCGCGCGCAGGTAGGCGATCTTGTCGGCCACCGACGCCAGCACGATCGCCAGCAGCGGCACGGCGGTGGACAGCGCCCAGCTCAGCATCTGCCGCCCGATCACCCCGGACTGCCGCAGGTTTGCCGGCACCCCCCCGCGCAGCGCCGCGACGGCGACCGGCCGCAGCACCCGCTCGGCCTGCAGGTAGCCGATCAGCGCCGTCGCGGTGGCGCCCAGGGCGGTCGCGACCGCCACCACCGGTGCCGCGTGCTCGGCGACGGGCCAGCTGGCGACGATGAAGACCACCCCGCCGATGCTCCAGTAGCCCAGGCTGATCAGCGTGCGGTACAACGGCATTCGCAGCGCACGCCGCCGCGCCAGCTCGGTGGCCGCGGGGTCGGTTTCGGTGAACAGGTCGTCGCGGCGCTGCCACCGGAACACCGGCACCAGCAGCCGTGCGCTGATCGCCAGCCCGGTGCCGAACAACACCACCAGCGCGCCCACGAAGATCGCGAGGTTGGCCGGCGGCAGATCTTGCAGCTCGATCCGGTCCTCGGGCGCCAAACCGTAACGCAGGAAGCCGAAGACGAGCAGCGAGCCGATGATGTCGGCCTGCAGCATGCTCAGCGTGAACACCGGCCACGGGGTGCGCACGAACCACCGGATGAATCCGGCAATCCGCGCGCCCGGTGCCGCCGCCGTGCTCACCAACCCACCGTATCGGGCGGCAGGGACCGATCAGTACCCAAACACGTGCTTCGTTGTCGGCGGTGGCAACTACTGTTGCCGGTGATGTCCGGGGTTTTCGCACGGCTCATCGGCCAGGAGCCGGTGGAGGCCGAACTGGTGGCCGCCGCGGTGGCGGCCCGCGGTGATTCGGCTCACAGCGCCGCGTCGCAGGCCGCGATGACGCACGCCTGGCTGATCACCGGGCCGCCGGGGTCGGGGCGGTCGGTGGCGGCGTTGTGTTTCGCGGCCGCGCTGCAGTGCACCTCGGACGGCGTCCCGGGCTGTGGGCGGTGCCGAGCCTGCACGACGACGATGGCCGGCACACACGCCGACGTGCGCCGGGTGGTCCCGGAAGGGTTGTCCATCGGCGTCGACGACATGCGTGCCATCGTGCGCGTCGCCTCCCGACGGCCGAGCACCGGGCGCTGGCAGGTCGTGCTGATCGAGGACGCCGACCGGCTGACCGAGGGCGCGGCCAACGTGCTGCTCAAGATCGTCGAGGAGCCGCCGTCGTCGACGGTGTTCCTGCTGTGCGCGCCCTCGGTCGACCCCGAGGACATCGCGATCACGCTGCGGTCCCGCTGCCGTCATGTCGCGCTGGCCACCCCGGCGCCGTCGGCTATCGCCCGGGTGCTGGTCGAGGGTGACGGGTTGGCGGCCGACACGGCGGGCTGGGCGGCCTCGGTCAGCGGCGGCCACGTCGGCCGGGCGCGGCGGCTGGCCGGCGATCCGCAGGCACGCGAGCGCCGGCTGCAGGCGCTGGCACTGGCTCGCGACGCGGCGACGCGGTCGCGGGCCTACGCCGCCGCCGAGGCGCTGGTGGCTGCCGCCGAGGCCGAGGCCCAGGTGCTGACCGGTGGGCGCGACGAGGCCGAAACCGACGAGCTGCGGACCGCGCTGGGTGCCGGCGGAACCGGCAAGGGCACCGCCGGCGCGCTGCGCGGCGCCACCGGCGCACTCAAAGACCTTGAGCGACGGCAGAAGTCGCGTCTCACCCGGGCCTCGCGTGACGCGCTGGACCGCGCGCTGATCGACCTCGCGGCCTATTTTCGCGACGCCCTGCTGGTGGCGAGCGGTGCCGGCGGTGTGCGGCCCAACCACCCTGACATGGCCGAGCAGGTCGCGGCGATGGCGGGGCACGCCGCGCCCGAGCGATTGCTGCGCTGCATCGAGGCGGTGCTGGAATGCCGGCACGCGCTGGCGATCAACGTCAAACCTCGTTTCGCCGTCGACGCCATGGTTGCGACCATCGGCCAGGCGCTGCGGGTCTGAGATGTAGTTGCCCCTCGGGCCGCCGGGCGGGAGTTGGGCGGGCCACCGGGCCTGCCGTAGACTCGTGCCGCTTCGTCAGGGCATGCCACCTTAGCTCAGTCGGCAGAGCGGCTCACTCGTAATGAGCAGGTCAGGAGTTCGATTCTCCTAGGTGGCTCGCTGCGGCCGGCCTATTCCGGCACCACGAAACCCACCGGCCCGGCCGCGACGCACAGCGACAGCGCGGCCGTGTCGGCGTGCACCGCGATCGCGGTGCCCGCTCCGGGCAGCCGCACGTAGACCCGGTTGAGCCCGGGATGCACCGCGACCCTGACCTGCGGGCCGTCGACCAGCGACAGCGTCATCGCCCCCTCGCTGTTGGCCAGGTAGTTGATCTCGGCGGTCCAGTCCGCCGGCAGCAGCGGGCCGTCGAGAGCAAGCGTTGCCGGAGCGTCGGGCTGCACGAAGTACCCGCATCGCGGCGCCGGACCCGCCACGATCGTGCGGTTCCACGCGACCCGCGCGCCGACCACCCGGCCCGAGCTGTCTAGCGTTCGTAATTGTGTTGTAGCCAAGGAGAATTCGGGTCGATCACGCAGTAGCGCGAACATGTGGCCGGCCAGGTTCTCCGGCCAGGCCACCCGGCCCAGCACCAGCGGGTCGACCTGCTGGTCCAGCAGCGCCGCGGTCGAGGCCGCGTGTGCGGCGGCCAGGCTGCGGCGCGCGTTCTGCAGGTACGGCTGGGCGGGGTTGTCGCGCCAGGAGCTCACAAACGTCATCGTCGAATACCCGCTGCTGGCCATGAACAGCGCCGCCAGGCCCGCCGTCATCGCGGCGTGCGGCGGCGAGGCGTCCAGCAACCACGACAGTCGCAGGCTGAGCGGCCGGTTCGGCGCGCAGAAACCGACGGCGGCCAGCAGCGCCAGCACCACCACCAGGTCGGGCAGGTAGCGCAGGGTCTGGGCGAGCTCCAGGGCGGTGAAGCGCGAGGAGCGCATCAAATAGATGGGCACCTGGCAGGCGACCGCGTAGCCGACCGCGGTCAACCACACCGGCCCGAGGCGCCGCTTGCGCAGCAGCGAGACGGCCAGCGCCGCCGCCAGCACCAGCCAGCCGAGCGCGCGCACCGCCGGCGGCGGGGTGGCCCACGGGGAGGACGGCGCCCAGCGGGCCCACGCCCAGGGGCCGCCGGCCAGTGCGGGCACGATCCCGTGCGTGATCGAGCGGAGCAGCAGAGCGCCCGTCATCGCCAGATCGGTGCTCCACCGCTGCTGATCGACCACCACCAGGTAGACGGCGATCCAGGCGCCGGTCAGCGCCAGCGACGCCGTCCACAACCGAGAACCCGCCCGCCACACCGTCGCCGGCGCCGCGTGGTCACCCTGCACATAGCGCAGCAGCGCGGCGACCGCGAACGCGACGAACGGGATCACCGCGGCTTTCTCGAAGAACAGCAGCCCGACGGCGTAGACCAGCCCGCCGGTCACCGCGTAGCGCTGGTTTCCGGTGCGCACCAGCAGAATCGCGTCGCCGCACACCCAGGCCAGCGCCGCCAGCATCGGTAGCGAATTCAGCGCCGCCGCCCACCAGGCGAACCCCGGAACGCCCATAGGGGTGAACAACGCGAAGGTCAGCGGGACCAGCAGCACCGGCCGCCAGCCCAGCATCACCTGCAGCGCGCGCAGCAACGCCAGCGACGCCAGCAGTTGCAGCACCACCAGGCTGATCGCCGGGCCGGTCCAGTCCAGCGGCGCCAGCCGGGTGATGGCTCCGGCCACCAGGTAGGCGCCGGGCATGACGTGGCCGTCGTGGTCGTCGAACAGGTACGACGCCGACAGCAGCGGGTGGGTGCCCGCCCGGCCGATGAGGATCAGGTCGTCCCAGTAGTAGTAGCCGCGAAACGCCAGCACCGCGCGGACAACCAACTGCACCGCAACCAGCGCGGCCGCGGCCCGGGCGACCCGAGGTAGCCGGGCCGGCCGCGCAGCCCGCCGGTATGGTGGGCCGGTGCGCGCACTGGTCACCGGGGCAGCCGGATTCATCGGGTCGACGCTAGTCGATCGGCTGCTGGCCGACGGGCACACGGTGGCAGGGCTGGACAACTTCGCCACCGGGCGGGCGACCAACCTCGAGCACGTGGCCGACGATCCGCAGTTCGCCTTCGCGCAAGCCGACATCGTCACCGCGGACCTGCAGGCCATCCTCGACGAGCACCGCCCGGAGGTGGTGTTCCACTTGGCCGCCCAGATCGACGTGCGGCACTCGGTGGCCGACCCGCAGTTCGACGCCGCGGTCAACGTCGTCGGCACGATCCGGCTGGCCGACGCGGCGCGCAGGGCCGGGGTGCGCAAGATCGTGCACACCTCATCGGGTGGATCCATCTACGGGGTCCCGCCAACCTACCCGACTCCCGAGACGACGCCCACCGACCCGGTGTCGCCCTACGCGGCGGGCAAGGTGGCCGGGGAGATCTACCTCAACACGTTTGCGCGTCTCTACGGCCTGCAGTGCTCGCACATCGCACCGGCGAATGTCTATGGTCCGCGGCAGGATCCGCACGGCGAGGCCGGCGTGGTGGCCATCTTCGCCCAGGGGTTGCTGTCGGGCAAGCCCACCAAGGTGTTCGGTGACGGCACCCACACCCGCGACTACGTCTACGTCGACGATGTGGTGGATGCCTTCGTCAAGTCGGCCGGCCCGGCGGGCGCGGGGCGTCGATTCAACATCGGTACCGGCGTGGAAACCTCGGACCGCCAACTGCATTCAGCGGTCGCAGCGGCGGCCGGAGCACCCGACGACCCGGAGTTTTACCCGCCGCGGCTAGGTGATCTGACCCGCTCGTGCCTCGACATCCGTTTGGCCGCAGAGGTATTGGGCTGGCGCCCGCAGGTTCCGCTGCAGGAAGGTTTGCGTCGCACCGTCGACTATTTCCGGCACGCGCAATGATCAGCAATCGTCGCGGGCCGCACAGCGACGCAGCAACACGGCCGGCTCTGCACCGGGAGGTGTCACCGTCGACTTCTCGCTAGCCTGGATGCTTCAACCTCTCAGCGTGGCAAAGTTTCTCGACGAGATATGGGGGGCGACGCACTACCACGTGCAGCGAGCCTGCGCGGGTTACTTCGACGGCCTGCTACCCGGATCCTTTGCGGTGGAGGAACTCTTGGCGCACGTTGCGCCCGAGCCGTCGGCGGTGCGCCTGGTCAGGAGAGGAGAGGACAAGGACCCGGACACCTATCGGCGCGCCGACGGCAGCCTGGACCTGGCCGCCGTCCGCGACGGCTTTGCCGACGGCTACACGATCGTTGTGGACAACCTGGAGCGCTACGTCCGCACCATCTCCTCGCTGTCGCACGCCGTCGAGGTTGAGCTGAACTTTCCGACGCAGGTCAACGGCTACATCACGCCCCCGGGATCGACGGGCTTCGTTGCCCATTACGACCCCCACGACGTGTTGGTCCTGCAGATCCGGGGATCCAAGACCTGGCACGTGTCCGCCGACGCCGCCGTGCCGCCGCACGAGATACTGCGCCGGAAGGGGACCCCGGCGGCCGGCCTCTCGTTGCCGACCAGCCTGCGGCTGGAAGTCGGCGACGTGCTGTATCTGCCCCGCGGCCACGTCCATGCGGCCGAGACGACCGCGGAGCCGTCCCTGCACGTGACGGTGGGACTGCATGCGCCGACCGCGCTGACGCTCGTCACCGCTGTCCTGCGCGCCCTGAGCCTGCGCGACGAGCGTCTGCACGTCCGGTTGCCGGCGCGGCATCTGGACGACGACGGCGTCCGCGCGGGCCTGGGTGATCTGATGCGCGACGTCGCCGAAGCCATCGAGGACCCGGGCGCCGTCGCCGAGGGTCTCGACGCCCTGGCGGATGTCCTGGTCCGACGCGGCCGATGCCCACCGGTCGGACCGGCCTCGCACGCCGCCGGGATCGACGGACGAACACGGGTGGTCAGATATCAGCCGCTGTATTCACGGGTTGTCTCCGCCGCCGGTGGTGTCGCACTGCAGTTTGCTCAGCTGATGATCACGGTGAGCCCCGACCACGACGCGGCGCTGCGGTTCGTCTCCGGTTGCACCGAGCCGTTCCTGGTGGGCGACCTGCCCGGGCTGAGTGCGGCGCAGCAGATGGAGCTGGCCCGAACCCTGATCTCGACCGGGTTCCTGGCCCGGCTGCCAGACGGCTGATCCGGTCGGCCGGCGGCGGCGGCAGGGTCTACGTTTCGGCGATTTCCTTACGTCGTGACGTTAAGACCACTTCGACGTTGACAGTGCGGATTTCCTAGCGCAAAATCACCGCAGATGAGGACTTCTCCAGTGGCTCCCGTGGCGTTGGCCGCCGTCTCGACGGTCTGCCTGTGGCCGGTCGGGGGGCGGCAGGCTGGACCGTCGCAGTGACCCCGACCGTCGAAGTGACCCCGACCGTCGCAGTGA
>NZ_JAVKSH010000040.1:15480-18104 GCF_039583805.1 Mycobacterium sp.
CCCGACCGTCGCAGTGACCCCGACCGTCGCGGTGACGGAGCCGACCTGGATGGCCTCACCGCCGGAGGTGCATTCAGCGGTGTTGAGCAGCGGTCCGGGTCCTGGGTCGCTGCTGGCGGCGGCGGGCGCATGGAATGTGCTGAGTGCGGAGTATTCTGCCGCCGCGGAGGAACTCAGCGCGTTGCTGGCCGCGGTGCAGAGCGGCGAGTGGCAGGGTCCCAGCGCGGAGTCGTATGTGGCGGCGAATGTGCCGTACCTGGCCTGGCTGGTGCAGGCCGGCGCCGACAGCGCGGCGGCCGCTACCCAGCTCGACACCGTAGCCGCGGCCTACACGGTCGCGCTGGCGGCCATGCCGACGCTGGCGGAGTTGACGGCCAACCACGCCGTCCACGCGGTGTTGGCGGCGACGAACTTCTTCGGGATCAACACCATTCCGCTTGCCCTCAACGAGGCCGACTACCTGCGGATGTGGATTCAGGCGGCCACCGTGATGGCGACCTACCAGACGGTCTCCACCGCCGCGGTGGTGTCGACGCCGCAGACTCAGCCGCCGCCGCAGATCCTGAAAGCCCGCAGCCACACCAGCAACCCCGCCGCGAGCGGCACAAGGCAGCAGGACAGCGGTCCGGGTCCGGACAGCCTGAGCTGGTACACGACTCGAATCGCCGACGTCGCCGACGCCATTCAGGGGGACTTGGCGCATGTCCAGTCGAATCCGGCCGGGGCGATCACGCACCTGCTGACCGATCCGGTACTGACCACCCTGGTTCCGCACTGGGCGGGTGAGGCGATCAGCGTGGTCGGCCCGCAACTGGGGGAACTGACGGCGCTGTCGTTCGGGTTGATTGCCCCGCTCGGGTCTTCGGCCGGCTTGGCGGGGCTGGCCGGCCTGGGGGGGCTGGCGCAATCCGGCCCGGCCTTAATGCCCGACCTGCCCGGGGTGACCAGCCCGGCGCTGTCCCCGATGGGCCCGGTTGTCGCGACGGCGCCGACCGTCGCCGCGCCGGCGGCCGCCCCGGTACCGGCACCCGCGGCCGCATCGGAGCCGGGCACGGTGGCGGCCGCTGCGCTGCCGCCAGCGCTGCCCGCACCGGCCGCGGGCGCGCAGGGTTTCGCCCCTCCCTACCCGGTGGGGCCTCCCGGCGTCGGCTTCGGCTCGGGGATGAGCTCCGGCGCCACCGCGAAACACGCCCAGTCCGAGGGCGTTGCCGCGGCGGTTGCGGCGGGCACCCGCGAACTGGCGCAGGCGCGTCAGCGTCACCGGGTCACCCGCAAACAGCTGGGCCGCGGCTACGAGTACATGGATCTGGACACGGATATCGGCGCACAGCCCAGCGCATCGCCCGCCGCAGCCGCGGTGCTGTGGTCGGATCGGGATGCGGGAGCGTCAGGGTTCTCCGGCACCGCGGCAACCGCGGGTGTCACCCGGGCTGCGGGGCTGAGGACGCTGACCCGCGACACATTCGGCGCAGCCCCGACCGTGCCGATGGTGCCGGGCACCTGGGCCGGCGGGCCCGACGGGGAGGGCGAGCTCCGCTGACACCGCAACGCGTAACTTCCCGATCCGCAACGCATTCGGGGACTCACGGTGATCTCCAATCTGATCGGCCAGCCAAAGCTGTTGTGCGCGAACATACTCCGGTGTCAATCGCTGCGTGCTGCGTCGAGCGGTGCGGTTATGGGATTTGCTGTGACGGGGGTAGGGCATGCCGGGTCGTCGGCGTCGGGTAGACAAGGATTCCGCGCCCGGCAGCAACGCAGCTCGCCGGCGCGGCGCTCGCCCGGTGAGCTTGGCCGCGACGATCGGAGCGTCTTGCGCGTTCGGGGTGGCACCGCTGGTCGGCGCGCCGGCGGTGCACGCCGATGTCGAAGACCTGATCCTGGACTCCATCGCGGTTGCGGCGTCCGCCGCGTCGGCGGCGGACGCGCCGGGGCTGAATCCCGCTCTCGACCAGACACTCGGCCTGATCAACCTCACGCTTGCGAGCCTGTTCCAGGGCGGCATCGCCGACCCGGTTCAGCAGCTCGCGCAGGACTGGATCACCAGCCCGCTCGGCATCCAGGTCGACGACGTCGTCAATCAACCGTTCGCGACCGACTCAGTGTGCGGCCTGATCTGCAACGGCACGACCGGCACGCTGGACCACCCCGACGGCGGCGCCGGCGGTGAGTTGTTGGGCGACGGCGGAGCCGGTTTCGACGCGGCCCGCGACCCGGGTGTGGCCGGCGGGGACGGCGGTGCGGCCGGGCTGATCGGTAACGGCGGGGCGGGTGGGGACGCCGGCGCCGGCGCTGACGGCGGTACCGGCGGAACCGGAGGCCTGCTGGTGGGTAACGGCGGCGCCGGCGGCGCCGGTGGCGATGGGCTGGCCGGCGAGAACGGCGGCGACGGCGGTGCCGGCGGCCCAAGCGGCTCCTACTTCGGCAACGGCGGCGACGGCGGTGCCGGGGGCAACGGCGGTGCGGGCGGAGCCGGGCTGGCCGGCGGGAACGGCGGCGACGGCGGTGCGGGCGGCACCGCGACCACCGCGGTGAGCGGGGGCGGCGGGGCCGGCGGTAACGGCGGCGACGGGGGTGCCGGTACCGCCGCGAATCCTGCCGGCGGCAGCGGCGGCGACGGCGGC